>WYEN01000103.1 GCA_009903825.1 Desulfurococcales archaeon | reverse complement strand
CTTCTAGGCATGATCATAGAGAAGTTGTCAGGCGTCAAATACGAAGAGTATGTTAAAAAAAGAATTTTAGAGCCTCTTGAGATGAGAAGAACATATTTCTATAAAAATGATGTTGATAAAGATCCTAATGTTGCAACTCCATATGTGATTGATCGTGACGGCAATTTAAAAAGATCAGTATTTCCCTACGGCATAACAGCTGACGGAGGTCTTCTAAGTAATGTTCGAGACCTCTCTAAATATATAATGATGTTGATAAACAGAGGAAGATCTGGCGGCAGAGAGATTGTGAGTAGAGAAAGTATTGAGGAGATGGAGAAGATCCGTATAGAGACTCCCGGAGGATATTTCAGAGGAGAAGGCTATGGACTAGGTCTGAGAATAATATCAGATTTCTTTGGGAGGAAACTTGTTGGTCACGGAGGATCTGTCCATGTATATAATGCTTACCTAGGATATATACCTAGTGAGAGAATAGGAGTTTCAGTATTGACAAACGCGCCTGGATACTCACCAACATTCATAGGCCAGTATGCTCTCGCACTTATGCTGGGAAGAGATCCTGAGAAAGAGCTTGTTTATATTCTTCATGAGAGAGTTTATGAGAAGCTTGTTGGAGATTATGTAAGTTATAAAGAGACTATGAAAGTGAAGATTGAGAGAAGAGGTCCTCTGCTATATATAACTTTTAGAGGAAAATATGTTGTCTGGGATATTCCTCTCGTCCCTGAGAAGATAGGTGAAAACGAGTATGTCTTCTATTCACCTAGTTTAGGAGCTAAAACTCCGGCGGTCTTTTATGAGAGAGATGGAAAGATTGAGATGATCTATGAGAGATATAAATTTGTCAAAAAGATCTAAGGATTAAACATCAGATTTTTATATCTTCTGTCTTATTCTTGGATTCATATATTCCTCTATTGCGAATCCTATTAATGCGAAGCCTGTTCCTAATAATGCTATAAACAGTCCTGGAACAAAGATCCATAGCCATAGATCTAGTTGTAAAGCATAGGAAGCCTGGGCATGTCTAAGGATCTGCCCCCAGCTTTTGACAGTAGGATCTCCAAGACCTAGAAAACTTAGGCCGGCCTCGGTGAGTATTGCTGAGGTTGCCCCCATGACAATATCTGCTAATATTATAGGTGTTAGACTGGGGAGTATATGAATAAACATTATTCTCATGCCGCTGGCTCCTAAAGCTCTTGCAGCCTCAACATATTCTCTACTTCTAAGGCTCATCACTTGAGCTCTGAACACTCTTGCTCCTCCAGCCCATCCGAAGAATGCTAATATAAGAATTATATTAAGAAGACTAGGACCTAGATATGCTGCCAGTATAATTATGAGAGGAAGCGTAGGCAGCGCAAGCATTATATCTATTGCTCCAGAGATCAGTTCATCAATGACGCCTCCTTTATAGCCTGCCAACAATCCTAAGACAAGTGCTATTAAAGTTGCGATGAAAGGTGCTGTGAGACCTACTAAAAGACTTGTTCTTGAGCCATATAAAACCTCGCTCCATATATCCTGACCAATATCATTGGTTCCCAGCCAATGTTGTGGCGAGGGCGGCTGAAGAGGTTTTCCAACTACTGCATAAGGATCATATGGAGCTATATATGGTGCAAGAATAGCCATAAAGACGAAGAATAATACTATCGAAATTCCAGCGAGACCTTTAGAATTTTTAATAATGATCATGTTTATCGCTTTTATGATGCTCTCTTTCTTAGGCAAAGATCATCTCCTCTCTCCATATCTTATCCTCGGATCTAGAAACATGTATATGAAGTCCGCGGCTAGATTAGCCAGTATGATCGTTACTGACAACATGAAGAATGCAGCGTTCAACACTGGATAATCTTTATATATAATTGATTGATAAATAAGATATCCGAGACCTGGATATGAGAATATTGTCTCAGTGATCACCGCTCCTCCAATTATATAGCCGACTCTTATAGTCAACATAGTGATCGGTGGCAACATAGCGTTTCTAGCCACCATTCTCATGATCTTGTTCTCAGGAAGCCCCATAGCTCTTGATACAAAGACGAAATCTTCGCCTAAAAGATCTATCATGGTATTTCTTGTTATAAGCGTGTAAGAGGCGTAGGCTGTTAATGTGACTGCGAGAACAGGCAGAGCAAGATGTCTTAACACATCAACTACATAATCAAACCATGAATTATACACAGCCCCCGGCGTGAGAGCCTGACTGATTGGGAATAGCCTCAGCTTGTATCCCAAGAAATATTGAAGCAAGAGAGCAAGCCAGTAATATGGTATAGCATATACTATCACAGCTGACAATGTTATAAGTGTGTCAGAGATCTTGCCTCTTCTCCATCCAGCTAATATGCCTAGAAGAATACCTGTCAAACCTACTGTGACTGTTGTCGTGCCCTGAAGAAGAAGAGTCCATGGAAGTCTCTCCATAACAATCTCATAGACAGTTCTGGGATAATACTGATAGCTATATCCCCATTGTCCTGTGAAAAGACTTTTTATATATGCTATAAACTGCTCATATAATGGTGCGTCAAGCTTCCACTCTTTTATCAATATTTCTACAGTGGCGGCAGGAAGATTATATTGATTAGCAAGTATTGAGGCGGGATTTCCAGGCATAGCTCTTGGAAGAATAAAATTTATAATGAGAATTATAAAGAATACCACGATAGATCTTATGATCCTTTTATATATATAAGGATTCATATACAAGCCCTCTTTATAAAAAAAGATTATGTTAAATATATTCAAAAAATATTTATTTTCTTCTCATAAGATAGACTGCTAGACCTATGATGATTATTACCAACACGACAATCACAGCGATTAACACATCTGATGAGATAGATGGTGCCGGAGTTGACACTGGTGCTGTCACAGTCTGAACAACAGTCTGAGCACTCGGCGTTTGTGTCACCACCTGCGTCTGAACAACTACTTGAGTAGCTGTTTGACCAATTATCTGTGTCTGTGTCGTGATCTGTGTCACCACCTGTGTCTGTGTTATGATCTCAGGTTTTTTAGGAGATACCTGTAGTAATGATATCTTGCTCGTCGGGCCCTCAGCCTCGTTCCAATTGACAAATCTATCAGTTCTATATGCTGTCATAGAATACTTGACATATAATGTGAGTACAGGAAGATCTTTTGCTATCAACTCCTGGATCTTATATACAATTTCTCTTCTAGCATTAGGATCCATTGTTGTTCTCTCAAGCTCTAAAAGCTTGTCCATCTCAGGATTTCTATATCTAGCCCAGTTTCTAGCAGCATACTGACCTATTGGCGGAGCTTGTGAGCTGTGGAATCTCTCATATAAATACCAGTCTACATCAGTTGTTATCGACATTCCTATCCCCATGAAACCAATGTCAAAATCTCCGACGCCTTCCAACTGATCAACTGTGCCAAGAGCCTGAGCTGATACTTTCGCGTCAATACCAATTTTCTTAAGCCAGCCTGCTAACAGCTCGGCGCTTCTCTCAAACTCTGTTACGCCTGATATTGTAAGTATTGTGAAGCTGAGTCTTGTACCGTTCGGCGTCACTCTTATGCCGTCAGGACCTGGTTTAAAGCCTAGACTATCTAATATCTCATTAGCTTTTGTAAAGTTCTGAGGTCTGTAAGTGACGTTTGGATCATACCATATGCCGAATAAAGGCTGTATCCATCCATCAGTTGCTGGCCATGCATATCCTAACATGACTGTGTTCACAAGAGCTTTTTTATCAACAGCATATGCTATTGCTTCTCTGAACTCTCTGATATTAAACGGATATTTATCATTGTTAAAACCTATCCATCTGAGAACTCCAGAGCCGTTTAGAATAACAATTCTTATGTTAGGATCTCTGATAAGCACAGGAACAAGTTCTGGAGCGACTGTAGTTGCTGTTATAGCATCTATATCGCCTCTCTGTAGAGCAAGCATCAGTGTGTCAGTACTCTTGTACAAGATAATTGTTATTTTATCAATCTTAGGCTTGCCCAAGAAGAAATCTGGATTTGCAACCAGCTCTATTGATACACCTGGCGTGTATCTTAAGAATTTGAATGGCCCGCTTCCGATGGGATTATCCATGTTCTTAAACGTCGTAGGATCAACCTGAGACCATATGTGTTCTGGGAGAATCGGTATCAATGCTGAGACATAGAATAATGCTGGTGCAAAAGGTTGTGAAAGCTTGAAGACAACTGTTCTATCATCTAATGCATATACATCACTTATATATTTTCTAAGGTTCCATTTATCAAGTTTATCAGAGTAATTAGATTTCAAGATCAGATTGAAAGTGAACACAACATCTTTTGAAGTGAGAGGATATCCATCATGCCACTTCAGATTAGGTCTTAATTTAAATGTTATAGTCAGATTTTGTGTATCAATAGAATAGCTCTCAGCAAGCCATGGGCCGTAGGTGCCGTTGGTATATACATATAGAAGCGTGTCATATAATAATCCTCTTACAAAACCTGCAGCAGCAAAAGTTCCTATGAGAGGATTGAAATTATCAATCTGATCAGGCATTCCGATCTTAAGCTCTATAATTTGTTGCTGACCACTTACAAACGACATTGCCGAGCCGATTCCTAGTATTATCAGAGAGATTATTATGAGACTTAGAATTTTAAATAATTGATCTCCAGATCTTCTCATAACAATCACAACCGAGTTATTAAAACTGCTTCAGAGTTTAAAAATTAGTCGATAAGTAACTTTTAACAGGGATCTTCACATAGATCATTTGATTAGAAGAATCAGTCTAGAGAGAAGTTGATTAAGGTGTACGCGACATGTCTAACTCCATTGATGAAATCATTGATCCTTATGTTCTCATCTGGAGCATGAGCTCTCGAGCCGTAATAGCCTACCCCAGCCCCGGTCATAGGTATTCTCAATATATTTGTGAAAAGATAGATAGGTCCTGACCCGGCTGAGAGAGGAGTTATGACAGGAGGCTTCTTATAAACCTCTTCGGCAGCCTCAACAGATTTTCTCACGATCTTCTCATTAATCTTTGTATAACCTGCGGGATAAGAGCTGTGAATTATATACTCTATATCTGTGAAGCCTAATCTCTCAAGATACTCCTTTAATTTATCAAAGATCTTCTTAGGATCTTGGCCTGGAACAGGTCTTATATCAATTTTCACGCCAGCAGTTGATGGCACAATAGTCTTGCTGCCTCTGCCTGTGTATCCAGAGTATAGTCCTGAGACGTTTAGAGAAGGTCTTGTGTAAAGCTCTCGAAGAGCCTCCAAACCTTTTAATCCTCTCACAAACTCTTTAAGCCCAAGCTCGCTCTTCATCTCCTCAAGCTCTTCATAATCAAGTTCTCTAATGATCTCTTCAGACTCTCTTATAAAATCCTGATCAATATCATCATAGAAGCCTGGGACAAGTATAGATCTGTCTTCTCTCTTCAGATATGTAAGCAGTCTAGCCATTCTCCAGACAGGATTAGGGATCAGAGGAGCATTCCCGCTATGAACATCTCTAGAAGCTCCTCTAATGATCAGCTCTATATAAAGCATGCCTTTAAATCCTAACGAGATCCCTAGCCTTCCATCTCTACGAAGATAACCTGTCTCCCAGAAGCCTCCATCAGCCTTCAGCCACTCTCTTCTCATCTCAACGATCTTCTCTAAAGTTGGAGAGCCGATCTCTTCTTCACCTTCGATAAACATCTTTATCCTCAGACCCAGCTCATCAATATGTTCATAGATAGAGTCTATTGCGGCTATTCTAGCAACAATATTTCCTTTGTTATCAGCTACTCCTCTTCCAACAAGATGTTCTCCTCTGATATCAAGTTGAAAAGGATTTGAAGACCATTGATCCAAAGGATCTGGAGGCTGAACATCATAATGATTATATATCAAGATCGTCCTAGATCCTCTCCCTATCTCAGCAAGAACCGCGGGATGACCTCCTCCACTGACGATCTCTGTTTTAAAACCTTTTTCTCTCAAAACATCTGAGATATATTCAGAACATTTTCTCATCTCATCTTTAGCATATGCTGAGACAGAAGGTATTGAGACAAGCTCTCTCAAAAGATCTATGTATCTAGAGAGATTTTTTTTTATATACGAAGAAGCCTTCTCCTTGATCAAAGATTTTCTCTCCAAGATCTATCCCTCAAGACTGTCATCTATTAATATCTTAATCAGGATTATATATGGATTGAAAAATCATCTTTTTTTAGCAAATATCTTCTTAGGATCAACCTTATAAAAAACTCTTCCAACGCCATGAAGAAGAATATTGGTTTTATCTAGAAGAGGCCCGTACTCGTCTACAAATCCTTCTAAAACTTTCACTAGAAGAACCTCAAAAACATAGATCCTTGTCTCTCCAACGTCCAGCTTGTTGATTATCTTTGTCTCGTAGATTGCCAACGACCCTTCGAGACCTGGAGGCTTGATCAGTTTGCTCGGCACAGTTTTGATATTATATTTAGATATCTTGTCAACGTCTTCTCCCGACACACTTCCTATATCATAAATCAGTTGATATTGATCAATTGTTGCCACATTTATAGTTGCCTCAGGATGATACTCAAGACATTTATATGTGAAAGTCTCTCTATAGACTGACACTGCTATAGTGGGAGGCTTTTCAGAGACAGGCATGTTCCATGATGCAGGCATAAAATTGATCTTTTCTCCAGGACATAAAGATCCTATGACTATCGTGGGCCTGGGATGAAGAGGTCTATAAAAGACGTGTCTATACTCAACATAGCTCATCACATCACCTCATATATATACTTGAGAGACTTAAATTAAAATAGAATGAAAATGTCTTTTGAGATAGTTTTTGAGATATACTTCAGCACTGCAGAAGAATATATGGGACTTCTAAATGAGCTTGTGACAATTCTACAGAAGCCGGGGGCCAGGATCGTGTTGACCTCGTCAGGACTTGTATATGGAGATGAAAATATTCTCATGAAGATCAATTTTTCAGAAGAGTCTACTCAGAACATCCAGATCTCATTTATAAGAGGATTATTAAAAGCTGTGGGCCGTATAGAATGTAGAGAGCCTGTCAGATGTGTAGATCTGTTTCAACATGTCTATGAGATTATTAAGAATAGAAAAATAAGATTCAGAATAATATAAAAAATTTATCTGTTTTTCTCAACACATCTTCTGAAGAATATCATTGCTGGAAGAAGTATTTTCACAGCATCATCTATAGAGCTTACTATATGACCCATGTCAGGAATTATATGCATCTCAAAACTCTTTCCATTCTCCAGAAGCTTCATGGCAAGCTTCATGACAGGCTTCAGAGGAGTTCTAGTATCATTCTGAGGCTGAATGATACATAAAGGCTTCGAAAGATTCTCAGCCTTAGTTATCGGAGACCTCTCTTTAAGAAGATGTCTTTTGTTGTCAAACAATATGTCTATGAAAGATCTGAATACTGCATCACTTAGATCATACATCTCCTCCCAGTCAGCTACTGCCGCACCAGCGACGCCACATTCAAAAAGTTCTGGCTTGTTGAACATTGTCCAAAGAGTCATATATCCTCCATAGCTGTATCCCATCACAAAAAGTTTTTCACCAAGTTTGTTTTCTAACGCATATTTTGCAGAAGCCTCTATATCAAGAAGATCTCCTCCGCCAGGATCTCCGATGTCAAGCAATCTGAAGCTCTCTCCATAACCTGTCGACCCTCTGAAGTTTGGTGCTATAACGTTAAAGCCCATGGCTACTAGAGATGCTATCATTATGCTCCAACTGTCAGCAACCTCAGACCAGGGGCCTCCATGGATATATACTACACCAGTCTTCGTCTGATCATATATATTGCTTCTAGCTATATACACAGGGATCTTGAGACCATCTAAAGATCTTATGTATGTGAACTCTACATCACCAAATCTCTTCTCAAGATCTTCATCAACTCTTGATCCAATGACCTCTCTATTAACTCCGTTCTCATATATTATTACCCTGGCAGGTCTGTATATGTTGGTATATGTGTAATAGATCCTGTCTTTAAATAGAAACGACCCAAGAATCATTCCTTTCAAAGTGTTTATCTCGACGCCGTTGACAAATATTCTGGATCTTCCTTCTCTCTTTCCTATCACAAGGATCTTATCATTAAAATCTCTCATAAATATATACTCCACAGGATCATATCTCTCAAGATCTTTATTATCAAAAATCTTCTCTCTAAACAATCTAGCCTCTGGATCTAGCTCTACAAGTCTCATCCTGTCAGGATCCTGATAATTTGATTGGAAAAGAATTTTTCTATCACTCAAAATTATAGGAGTTCTATTGACGCTGCCCTCTTTAGGCGTCAAAACCTCTAGATTATTTGTCGAGATATTATATATGAAAAGCTCTGAAGACTTAGGATTCTTCATCAAAACTCCTGAGCCAACAATCAGATCTTCTCTAACATCATTTATAGATGCAAAAGCTGGCATCACAGCAAGTTTCTCCACAGAGTCTCTCTTGATCATATATAGACCTATGTCTTTCATAGTCGCTCCTGTAAAAACAATTTTTTCTTCATCAACTGCGAAACTAAAGATCCTCATAGGCTCTATATTATCATAGATCTTCACTTTATCATTCAAAAGATCTATCTCGCCAATATGTTGAAGCTCTCTGCCTTTCCCAACATCTCTAGTAAAAACTAGTCTCCTAAGATCTCTGGAGACGTCAGAAGCCCATAGTATCGGATAGTCAGTAATTCTCTTCTTAATATTCTCCTTCTGATCATAAATCCATATGCTGGCGAATCCTCCCTCGTTAGTATAGTATATTATCCTCTCCCTCTGATCAACGCCTAACAATATATATGGATGCTGGCTAACCAGTTTCTCTAGAATATCCATAAGATCTTTATAAGATCCTTTCATAGTGGACACCTCTACCCTTAGAGATATCTCATTAAAATTTTTTAAGAAATATTAAAAATTATAGCCCTCAGACTCATTAATAGCCAGATTATGAAAAATCTTGATAAATAATTTGCATGAGATTATGAAAATAGACCGAACGATGCCTCTAGGAGTAAGATACTTATATGCATACAGTTTAGATGTTTCTTTAAAAAATAGATATATAAATTAAACTATGAGATTCGATATCTATAAAACTATAATACTCTTAGTAAAGCTAGTTTATTTAGAAGATGAGAAATGAACATGCCAAAGATCTTTACAAAAGATCTTGTTGAAGAATACAGAGAGTTCTTCTCATCAGATCCTGAGTTGATAGTCTCGGCACCTGGCAGAATAGATTTTTTAAATACTCATCAAGATTATAAAGGTCTTCCGGTTGTTGGAGCAGCTATTAATCTAAGAACATATGTCGTTTTAGGAAGATCTCGTTCTGATAAGAATGTGATAATCTCTAGAAATATGAGAGATCTTGGCGAGAGATATGTAGACACATTCTCACCTGACAGACCAGAGATTTTAAGAGAAAAGTTTTTCGGAAACTATATCAGAGCTTCTGTGATAAGTTTGAGACTTAAGAATTTCGAGATCCAGCCTTTCTACGCCTATATATCTAGTGAGGTCTCGATAGGATCTGGGCTAGGGAGCAGCGGGACATTGTTGGTATCTCTCATATACGGCTTGAATCAGCTTTTTAAACTAGGTCTCGACATACATCAGATTGCTGAGCTTGCTTACATAGCTGAACATGATGTTCTTGGGATACCATGTGGAAGACTTGATCAATATACGTCGGCCTTTGGAGGAGTGGTGAAGATAGAGACAAGACCTCCCTATAGAGTTGAGAACATAGACTTTAATGAGGGAGTTTTCATAGTTTTAGACACTGGTATTAGACATAGCACTGGTGATATACATCCTAAGAGACAGAGAGAGATTGATTATGCATTAGAGCTTTTAAAAAATGTTCTGCCGGAAGATCTTAAGAGAGGCCTTGGGACGCATTATTATGATACTATGTGGGAGGATATAGATCTTGAGAAGATTGAGCATTATCTTATTAACATGCCTTATCCATATGGAAACAGAATATTATTCACATTGAAAATGCAAAGATCTACTGAAGACGCCTTGAGAATATTACGTGGAGAGAAAATTGATCTTGAGAACATGAGTTATCTTGTTGATGAACTAAGAATCTTTCTTAACAAAAAGATCTTTTTGACTGAAGATAGACTAAGACTTCTAGGGATCATAATGACATATCAACATTCTCTTCTAAGCAGATTATATGATGTGAGTCTGCCGACTATAGATCTTGTCGTCAAAAAAATTATTGACCTAGGAGGTCTAGGAGCAAAGATCTCTGGAGCTGGAATGGGAGGCTCTATAATTGCCTTAGCAGATGATCATAAGAAGGCTCAGAAGATCCTTAGGAGAGTGCTTGATGAGAAGCTTGTTTCCAGAGGATGGATTGTGAAGATTGATGAAGGTGTTAGAGTAGATGAAAGATTTTGATAAAAAAGATCTTATGGAGCTTAGATGGGATCCTACGTTAAGAGAATGGGTTCTGGTCTCAGATGCTAGAAGAAGAAGACCTTGGCAGCCTAAAAACTTCTGCCCGTTTTGTCCAGGAGCTCCTGAGACAGGATATGGATGGGATGTTCTTATACTAGAGAATAGATATCCAATGCTTAGAGAAGATGCTCCAGAGCCTCATCCACATTATTTCTATAGAAAGAGAAGAGCTGTGGGAAAATGTTATGTTGTTATTGAGACGCCTGAGCATGATCTTGATGATATAAGCGATCTTCCTAAAGAACATATCGCAAAGATCATTAGATTGATAATTGATAAAATAAGAGAAGAATCTACTAAGAAATATGCGAAATATTTTCTATGGTTTAGAAACAAAGGAAGTGAGATAGGAGTTTCATTAACGCATCCTCACAGCCAGATCTATGTTCTCCCCATAGTTCCCTCGAGAGTTATGAGAGAGATCATGAGTGCCAGAGCATATTGGAGAGAGAATAAGAGATGTCTCTTCTGCGACCTGATCGAGGTTGAGAAAAATGATAAAATAAGGATCCTTACAGAGAACGAGAGATGGATCTCATTTATGCCATTTTATTCTCACTGGCCTTTTGAGGCACATATATATCCTAAGAGACATATAGGTCTTCTCACAGAGCTAGATGATGAAGAGATAGATCTTTTCGCAGAGATCCTTAGAAAAACATTGTGTGGTTTTAAAAAACTTTTCGCAAGCAAATCTACTCCATATATAATGGTTCTTCATCAATCTCCACTTAAAAAAGCATTCGAGTATTATCATCTTCATATAGAGATCTATGGTTTATTAAGAGAAGAGAACAAACTTAAATATGCCGCTGGAATGGAGATCGGTGGTGGAAACTTCACATATGATTATGATCCTGAGGAGAATGCTGAGAGACTTAGAGAAAGCATAAAAAGATGTTGAAGATATCATCTAGATACTTCTTCTGTCAACATCTCTAAATAATAGGACAAGCATTGAAAGACCTATCGTGTATAATATTGTTGTCAGACGTAGAGGAAGCTCAAGATCTATATCTAACAGATGTCCTCCCACATATCTACCCAGCCCAGCTGGAAACTGCCATACTATTCCAAGGACAGAACTTGCTCTTCCACGAAGATCTCTTGGTATAAGTCTCATTTGAAAAGCCTCATAGAGAGGATTTGCAACATTCATCAAGATCGTTCTTACAATATATATAATAGAGGCTATCAAAAGATTATTTGTGAACGTCATGAGAAGTATAAGTATGATGCTTGGCGAAGAGATGATCACATAGGCAGTGAGAGGACCTCCGAATCTTCTGCTTAATGATGGCATAAGAAACATTAGAAGTCCCATGAGAATATTCTGAAGACCTAAGATGCTGCCAAGTTCTCCACTTGACGTCTTATATTTGAGAACAAAATAATAATCGATATTCTGTATAGAGAGGCCTGCCCCGAAACTTATTATCAATTGTATCAGAGATAATTTGATGAATATGATCAGAAGGCTCTTATCTAAAGATTTTTTCTTTGCATAAATTTCGTTTTTCTTCATCAGAATATCATCATTAAATAAAATGTTTAACGAGAAGATGAATATCATCATTATAAATGCTGAGAATAATATGCCGTATCTATACACAGAGAATAATTCTATTGAAAATAACAGGCTACAAACTACAGGAGTCCATCCCATGAATAGCCCAACACCTGATCCTATGGAGCTGAAGCCCATTATATATGAGAAAGATTCTGCAAGTCTCTCATCAGGAAACATTTTTGATGCTAACACTACAAATGCTATCCATGAGAAGCTTGATCCAAGTCCTGAGAGACCTCCTCCTATGAAAATGTTTTCTACCTCAGCTGTAGAGATCAATATAAATCCTGAGATGATCAGAATTATGCTTATATAAAAAAGTTTTTTGATGCCGAGATAATCAGCTATGAAACCTCCCGTCAAAGTTCCTATGAGACTTGTGAAGACGCTTATCATTCCATAGATCCCGTATAAGGATCCTGTGAAACCTATTAGTCTGAGAAATGGAGGGATCACGCTATAGACAAATCCAGAGACTATAGATACTGAGAGAGTGAAAATTATGATCTTTCTGAAAAAATTGTTGTGATACAATTTATTTCTCATGATAATGATGATGTATAAAATAATAAATTGATATGATCATCTTAATCTCTCTATAATACATGAATATGTTTTAAGAACCTTCTCTATGTCAGAGATGGATGTGTATTCATCAGGCATATGAGCTGTGCCTTCTACTCCAGGCCCGTATGTTATTGTCTCAACCCCTATAGATCTATAGTATACTCCGTCATCTCTTCCATAGCTAATTCCTATCCAAGGATCTATCTTCAGAACCTCTTTAACACATTCTTTTGAGATTTTAACAACTTTTGATTCTGACGATGTTAATGATGGAGGAACTGAGCTTAAGATGTTTACATCAATCTTCGCATTATATTCTTGAGCAATTCTGTTGAAAAGATCTTTGATCTCTCTCTCAACATCTGTGATATTCTCTTCTGGGATGACTCTTCTGTCAAAACTGAAGATAAATTCTCCTGGGACTATATTATCTTTTCTACTAGTAGACTCTGCATATCCACCTAGATTTATAGTTGGATGTCTAGCCTCTGGAGCTTCCACGGGTGCTTTAGTCACTCTGTTTGTAAGGATCTTTTGATACTCTTCATAGAATCTTAATGATATTCTTGCGGCATCTAGAAAAGCATTTCTACCTTTCCACGGGACGCTTCCATGAACTTGTTTACCATATACTTTCACAACGCCTCTGACCATGCCTTTGTGACCAATATTTATTCTACGATGAGAAGTCGGCTCGGCGATAATAACATAGTCTGGCACAGAGATCTTTTTCTCAACATAATATCTAGTTCCTACTCCGCCAGCTTCTTCATCTGGGACAAAAACTGTCTCAATAGTTTTTCCAGAGATCATTTTGTTATCAACTAAATGCTTGATAAGGCCTAACACAGCTGCTATACCGCCTTTCATATCGCTAGATCCTCTTCCAAAGAACTTGTCGTTCTCAACATAGGGTTTAAAAGGATCTTTAGACCATCCTGTTCCTGGAGGAACAACATCATAATGACCATTGAAATGTATGAGAGGCCTGCCCTCTCCAATATGTGCATACACTATATATCTGGGATAGCCTTTATGAGCCGGCGAATATGGATAGTATCTGTCAAGATAATCCTCAGGTATCTCTATGATCTCAGTTTTCATACCAAGTTCTGAAAGTTTTTTCTCAAGATAATCAGAGATCTTTTTATAATTCTCTCCAGGAGGATTAACAGTTGGTATAGAGATAAGATCTTTTAATACATCAATTGTGTATTCAATAACTTCTTCAGACAACGACTTCATAAGTGGCGCCAGAATAATATAATGTCTTACTTATATTTTAAGATTGTCATAATATATTCTGGCGACAGATTTGTATTACTCAAAATTTTTTGATGTGCCACGCTACAGGGTTATTCAAAGGATCACTCCAATAGATGAGTTGAGCGTTTTAGGAAAAGAGCTTGGCGTAAGAATCTTTGTGAAAAGAGATGATCTTTTGGATCTGGCGTTGGGAGGAAATAAGATACGTAAACTAGAGTTTATATTCGGAGATGTTCTGAGAAAAAATGCTGACACAGTGATAACCACAGGAGCTTATCATTCTAATCACGCCAGACTCACAGCTGCTTTCGCAAGAAAAACTGGCAGAGACGTATATCTGGTCCTGACGCCTCCAGGCTCTAAAGACTCTAAAGATCTTAGGGGGAATCTATTGATCGATAGATTATTTGATGCTAAAATTATTGATGCTAAAGATCCTGATGAAGCTGAGAAGATCATGAGAGAGATTGCTTCAGAACTTGAGAGAAGAGGTAGAAGACCTTATATAATCAGCAGAGGAGGAGCTATGGCTCCTGGAGTACTAGGCTATGCATATGCTATGTTTGAGATTTTACAACAACTTTATGAGATGAACATCAAGCCAGACTATATTGTCGCCGCCACAGGGACAGGAGCTACTCAGGCAGGACTTTTGTTAGGAAAAATTCTTACAGGATTAGATTCGAAGATTATCGGAATAAGCGTTGGGAGAAAAGCTGATTATCTCATTGAGAAGATCTATGAGCTTGTTTTTGAAGGAGCCAGATATCTGAATGTTGACATAAGATTCTCTAGAGACGAGATTATAGTGTATGACGATTATACCTTCGGGGGATACGGAGTTATAAATAAAGATCTTGTTAAGGTGATCAGTGATGTGGCATTTAAAGAGACTATTCTTCTAGACCCTGTCTATACTGGAAAAGCCATGACAGGATTAATAGATCTTGTGAATAAAAATGTTATTAAAAAAGGAAGCAACATATTATTTATTCATACTGGCGGAACACCAATATTATTCCAATACCAAGAGATCATATCAAAATATCTTGAAGAGATCAAAAGAGAGTAGGGTGAGAACATGTATGATATAATCATTAGAGGAGGAGTAATAGTAGACGGCTCAGGATCACCTCCTTTCAAATCTGATATAGGAATTAAAGACGGCATCATAGCAAAAATCAAGGATTTATCAAATGAGAAGGCGGAGATGATCATAGATGCAAAAGGTCTTTACATCTCTCCAGGTTTCATAGATATTCATAATCATAGCGACATCTCAATAATAGATCTTCCTACAGCTGACAATTATGTTCTGCAGGGTGTCACGACGTTAGTAATAGGAAACTGCGGATCGTCACCTGCGCCACTAACAGATCTTAATAAAAAAGAGTTTGAGAAAATTGTTAAAAAAGATTATCCTGAGATAGAAGTGAGATGGGAGAGCTTCAGAGAATATCTTGATGTTGTGAGAGAGAAGAGGCCTGTCATAAATATAGCTCCTATAGTAGGTCATGGGACGTTAAGATCTGCTGTGATAGGATATGAGAATAGAAAAGCTTCTGAGAAAGAGCTTGAGGAGATGAAGAGATTATTAGAAGAATCATTGAGAGAAGGAGCTTTTGGAATGAGCACAGGCCTTATATATGTGCCCAGCATGTTTGGAGACACAAATGAGCTTATAGAACTGATGAAGACAGCAGCAAAATATGATGGCATATATACAACTCATATGAGAAACGAAGGAGTAGGTCTCATAGACTCTGTTATAGAGGCTATCAGAATAGGTGTGGAGGCAGGCGTCTCTGTAGAGATCTCTCATTTAAAAGCTAGTGGAAGACCTGCCTGGGGGAAGGTTGACATGGCTCTACAACTTATAAAAGAATATTCTTCACGAGGCTATGATGTGTCTGCAGATGCATATCCATATACTGCATCATCAACATCATTAGTCACACTTCTGCCCAGAGAATTTCGAGAAGGATCTAGAGAAGATATTCTTAAGAGATTGAGACAGTCAGGTGCTCTAGAGATCCTTAGAGAGAGACTAGGAGAATCTCTTCTTGAAGAGAGATATTTATCATGGAGCGACATAATGATCTCATACTCACCTTCTCATAAAGATCTTGAGGGGCTGAGAATTGATAAAATCGCTGAGAAGCTTGGTCTAGACCCTGTTGAGACAATAGTCAGATTATTAATTGATGACGAAATTGCCACTGGAATGATCTTGTTTGGAATGAATGAAGAAGATGTTGATAAAGTGATCTCAAGCCCGCTGGTTGCTATTGGAAGCGATGGCTCAGTGGGAAGGTTCGGTGTTGGAAAACCTCATCCCAGAAGATACGGGACTTTCCCAAGAATAATAGCTAGATATGTTAGAGAGAAGAAGCTGTTAAGTCTTCAAGAGGCTGTGAGAAAAATGACTTCTCTCCCAGCAAGAAAATTAAGACTATGGGACAGAGGTCTTATAAGACCTGGTTTTAAGGCTGATCTAGTGGTCTTCGACTTCTACAAGATCGAGGATACAGCAACATACGAGAATCCTCATTCATACCCAAGAGGAATTAAATACGTGATTATAAATGGGAGAATTGTTGCTGAAAATGGAAGAATTGTTCTGAGAGAAGGATCTGGAGAGATCCTTAGGAGAGAGATGTAGTCTTTTAAGAATATCATATTTTTAAATTATTTTATAAAGATATCTAAGGTCGCGATGAACGACATCAGCTATATTGTTCTAGGAATTATACAGGGAGTAGCTGAGTGGCTTCCCGTAAGTAGTAAGACAGTTGTGATGCTTGTCTCAGCATATGTATTCGGCTATACACTATCAACCTCATATAGCATCGGTCTTGCTCTTCAGGGGGGCACTGTGGCTTCTGCAGCAACATACTTTTGGAGAAGTCTCTCAAATATATTTTATGATAAAAAACTTCTTCTATTTATCATAATCTCAACATTGTTCACAGGATTGATCGGGGTTCCACTATATGTTGTCTCAAAAAAATTATTAGGAGAAGGTCTCAATCCTGGGATGCCCACTCTTGTGATAGGACTATTGCTATTGACACAGGCCTTATTATATAAAAAGATTAGAGGAGAAGGATCTAAAGGTTTTAACGATATAAGACTTAGAGACATGATGATATTCGGACTGGCACAGGGTCTGGCGGCTCTTCCTGGAGTAAGCAGATCTGGGATCACAATAACAACATTATTATATCTAGGATATTCTTTAGAAGAGTCTATGAAGATAAGTTTTATAGCATCAATATTCGCCAATTCAGGAGCGTTAGTCGCTGTCTACATGTTAAGTAGAGAAGTATTAACTTCAGAACCTATGAACAGTATAATGATTATGTTTATAGTCTCAGCATTAGTTGGACTGGCGACTATAAAGACTTTGCTTAGTCTAGCAAGAAGATATAGAACAGAGACTATGTTTGGAATAAGCATTCTCACATTAACATTAGGTCTACTAATGATCTTAACAAGCTGATCCTAAGAAAGTATTATATGACGTATTAATGATCTAATATTATCTCCAGCTCTCATTATCATTCTAACAGTTTTATTATCATTATCATGTTTTAAAAATAAAGATTTAAATGGTATTACTATCACATAGAACTTCTTGATCCATGACATGGTATCTGTGTAGAGAGAATATGAATATCCTAAAATAGATTTTAATAAAATATTTATCTGGATATCATGGCAACACCTGATATTATAGAACGTGTTGAGTTGATAAGAAATAAGATAAATGAGTTGATGCTCAGATTTTTAGAAATAGACTTTGATGGAGAGCTTGAGTGGCATAGAGAAGATGCTTCTCAGAACAATGTTGCTATAGGAGTAGACTCTTCTTATACATCAAGGATCTTTAAATTCGCATATTTATATCTCGTGAGAGGTGTTGCAATACCATATTCGTCATCTACTGATCTTAGAAGCTGTCTAGTTTCTGATAGCGATGGCGATGTTCATTTTCTAGCTGTGCCAGGTGTTGATGCTGAGAAAGGATTTAGATCTCCTTCTCCGCCCATCAGAGAGCTTAAAAAGATCTTGTCTCACAAGTCTAAAGATATTGAGATAGAACTTGGCTACAAAGCATATCTATGTGTAAACGATTTTGTAGATGAAGAAGATATCATCATTTTAATGGACGGGTCTGGAAGAGGATTTCTGCCGTATAGATTCAAGAAGGAAGATGAGTCTTCTCTACAAGAATTTTATAAGCCTCTTAAAGAGAGTTGGAGAAGAAGGATCAGTATTATCAAAGAGTTGTCTAGAGAGAACAATCTGATATTTATATCAAAGACTCAGACTAGAACATATTATAATCAGAAGCTTATGCCCTATATATCTCATGAAGATAAGAAGATAAATATACTTGTCCCAGACGTGATCTTGATTGATGAATATTTCAGAAGAAAAGACGTTTTTAAAGAAAGCGTGAGAGAGCCCGGCTTCTCAGATCCTGTTGTATATAATGTGAGAGAGAAGATTCTTGAGGATGAGGACATTAAACATGTCACTATCTTCTATGCAGTCTTTCGAAGAGGTGGCGGAATGTATCAGATAAGTCTAGTCGGAGACTATGCTAACAAGACAGATCTTTTGAGAGAGATTTTTAGAAAAATAATGTTCTGGAGCCCAGGAGGATATCCAGAGCCTCTTAGAGAAGCTCATCACATGGCTAAGATAAGTTATAAAGATTTTCAGAAGCTGCTTTACATATATGGCATAAATCTTGAGACAGGTAGAGAGGTGCTTGAGCTGTGAGCGGTCGGGAGAATATAATAGGTTTTGTGACACAATCTCTTACTCCAGCAAATGCTGAGGCCATCTCAGAATCTCCTGTGCCAATAGGAACATATGTGTATGCAGATTTTCTCGTCAGAGATAGAAGAAAAAGATCTATGGTTAATAGGAGAGTTGTTGGCGTAGTGACAAACGTTGGTTACCAGCCTGCCATGCCTCTCAGCACATTAAGTCTTCTCAGAGAAGATGTTGAGCCTGAGAAGCTTAAGACTCCTAAGTATTCTCCAATGAGCATATATGTGATCGCTGATGTTTCTGAGGGAGAGGCCTCAACACCTATATATCCTATTCCTCCAAACACACCTCTTCAAATAATTGATTCAGGGTCTCTAGACGTTTTATCATATGTATATAAAAGACCTGACCCTTCGAGAGGTCTTATAAGAATAGGCTCTTTAGCAAGGATCCAGGAGATAGATGTAGCTGTTGAAGCGAATAAACTGTTTAAACATCTATTGATCACGGGAGCCACAGGATCTGGTAAGAGCAATGCCGTGGCAGTTATAGCAGATAGATTATCATCAATAGGTGCTCCAGTGATCATATTTGATGTTCACGGCGAATATGTCAATATGACTCCTGAGGAAGGGTCTATAGATAAAGTTGTTATTGTGAAAGCAGAGATTAATCCTCTCACTATGAGACCTGACGTTTTGAGTCACATAATTATAAGAGATCCTCAGGCTACTAAACAGAGAAGATATCTCAAAAGGATCTTAATATCATTCAGAAGAGATCTTGTGAAAATCTCTCGAGAGAAAAACATAGGTCTTGAGACAGCTGTTGAAGAGCTTTTTAATATAAAGATGAAGACATATGCAAATTTGTTCAGAGAATATGCAGAGGATCTTTTCAATATAGAGGATCTTTCAGAGCTTTCAAAACTTGATCAGACTAAAAAAATGATTCTTCTTCTCCTACTCGAGATATATCTTAGAGCTCAAAATGCTGATAGTAGCGAGAGAAGAGTTTATGAAGGTATTGAGGATAGATTGACAGACTTCATAATATCATATCCCATATTAAATATTTATGCAACAGATGTCTTAGAAAAGATCTCTCCAGGAAAGATAGTGGTATATGATGTCTCAGTGTTGACAGATGATCAGAAGGCCTGGGTTCTGAGAATATTAGCAGACAATCTTTTAGAGAGACTCAAGACTAGATATAGAGAGGTGAAAATGCCTCCCACAGTATTAGTTGTTGAAGAGGCTCCTCTATTCATATCATCTACAAGCCCGAGTGTTGCTAGAGAAAGTCTTAAAAGATTTGCCAGAGAAGGAAGAAAATTTGGCGGCGTTCTTATAATCGCTAGTCAGAGACCTAGAACTCTTGATCCAGACATATCCTCTCAGATCCAGAACTTTTTATTCTTAAAACTTGTTCAACAAGAAGATATTAAAAATGTCATGTCTATAGCAGATAATCTTGAGGAGAGTCTTGCCAGAACACTGCCTAGTCTACCAACTGGATGGGGCATTCTAATGGGAGAATGGGTCGGCAGGTTCCCAGCGTTGGTTGCTATAGATAGACATCCAGGTAAGAGACTTGGGGCCTCACCAGATCTTGTCTCTGAATGGAGAGACTTCTCAGAAAAGAAGGAGAGAAAAGATCTTATGCCATCAGAATTTCAATTCTGAGGATGATCTAATGAGGATCCTTCATGTCGCAGATACTCATCTAGGTCATAGAAGATGGAATCTCCCTGAGAGAGAAAAGGATCTTTATGATGTTTTTGATGAAGTTGCTGATATAGCTATTGAGGAGAAGGTGGATCTTGTTCTTCACGCTGGCGACATGTTTGATAAGAGCGATCCTCCTCCACAGACTTATATAAGAACATATGAGATCCTTAAGAAGTTAAGAGATAAAAACATAGGCTTTTATGTTGTGGCAGGCAATCACGAGGTTCCTGGAACTATAAAAGATTCTCCTCTAAGCTTTTTTGAGAAGATAGGTCTTCTAAAGATACTTTCTCTAAGAGATGTTGGGAGAGAGGTTTTGAAAGATGAGTATGGTAGAGATCTTGAGATATATGGCTACTCTAAAAAGATTTCGAGAAAATTTTTTGAAGAGAAGATCCCTGTTAAAGATAGAGAGACAATTAGAATAGCATTGATCCATGAGCTTGTGTGTGAGCCTATGAGAGATTATCTAGGCTGGACTGAGAATATGTGTAGAGAACGCGAGCTTCCTATGTTAAGCTCTTCACCAAATATAGAATACTTCAGCTACATAGCTCTGGGAGATCTTCATATAAGATGGGAGAACAAGATCAGAGGTTCAATAGCTGTGTATCCAGGATCTACAGAAGCTCTTAACAAAGGAGAGGCTTTTGATGAGAATTATAATTTTATTGATAGATACGTGTATATAATAGATGTTTTAGACAAAGAGATCAGATATAGACCTAGGAGACTCACCAAGACTAGACCTTGGATATATATTGAGGCTAAAGATCATAGGGATGCCATTATGAAGATACAGAGTCTTTCAAATAAAAAGTTTGTCAAGCCGCCTATTCTCGTCATACATATATTGAGAAGAGAAGGATCTTTAGAGCGTGAGAGATTAATTAAAGAACTTAATGATCTTGTTGATAAAAACGTCATATTTAAGATCGATAGTATATCCTATGCTGAAGAAGAGAGACCTGTCTCATATAGTATAAAAGAAGGGGCAGAAGGATTCTCACTTGATAAAGTTCTGACAGAAGTATTCGGTGATAGAGAGATTGCTGAGCTGATTCGAGATTTTATTGATGAGAAGATTGATGAGAAGACTTTGATGAATAGATTAAGAGAAGATAAAGATTTTCTAGATAAACTCCACAAGATCATTAGAGAGACGAGGTTGTGAAAAATGTTTATCGAGGAGGTATATTTAAAAGACATATTTTCTCATAGAGAAAGCAGGATCAAATTTGGCAGAGGTCTCAACGTGATCATAGGTCCAAATGGTGCTGGAAAAAGCTCTATAATAGACAGCATAGTATATGCGCTGCTAGTCTACGGGCCTGCCTCAGAAGAGCTTGTCAGAACAAGAAAGAGCGAGATGATCCGAGTGGGAGCCAGAAGAGGAGAGATAAAGATCTTATTCAGTAGAGGAGGCCACATGTATGAGGTTCATAGAATAGTATCTTCCGAAGGATCCTCCGAAGATATTCTCAGAATGATACGTCCAAAACAGATGGTCTTGGCTTTGAGAAGTAATGTTGCAAAAGAGATTTACAAGATCCTTGAGATATCAGATCCAAAGATCCTTACTTCAACAATAATAGCTAGACAAGACTATATCAATGAGATACTGCTGGAACCTTCATCAAGAAGAAAAGAGAGGATTTTGAGACTGATAGGTCTTGACAAAATTGAGAAAGCTAGAGAAAAAATTAGAGAAATGATTAAAGAAATAGATCAGAGGATTAAAGAAGTTTTTAAAGAGCTCGGCAGAAAAGAACAGCTGGAGAAGGATCTTTCTAATTATAGAGGAGTTCTTAAAGAGAGAGAAGAGAGATATCATAAACTCAGCTCAGAAGTTGAAAAACTTAGAAAAACTCTTGAGGATCTTCAGATGAGAAGAGATGAGGCTCAGAAGATATTTGGAGAGCTGATGATAATCAGTGAATATAATGATCTTATGAAGAAAAAAGCTGATCTTGAGAAGCTTAACAACAGATTATCTAAATACAACACCGAGAGGATTAATAGTCTCAGAAAGATCAGAGATGAGATCAAGAGTCTTTATAAAGAAAAAGATCGTTATTCAAATGAGTTTAAAAAAGTCTTTGAAGAGATCCAGAGGATAAAAAAAGAATATATTTCTCACGTGAAGAAGATTCTTGAGCTAGTTGATGACAAAGATCTTATTAATATAATCATAAGATTGTTAGATGAAGATAGATTTGTAGACATTATAGAGAGATTGAAAGATTATATCAACAAGATCTTGAGAGAGATAAGTTATCTACAGGCTTTGAGAGATATGTTGTCTAGTTTCATAAGAAACTTTAGAGAAAGTGATAGATGCCCTATATGTGGTTCTCCACTTAATAAAGAGAGGAGAGAAGAGATCCTTAGACATCATGAGGAGGAGCTCAACAGGATCTTTGCTAGAGAGAAGATTCTTCAGGATAGAAAGAATATTTTAGAGAAGACCTTATCTACTTTAGAAATGATCTTAAGATCTTATGAGTTGAACAAGAGAAGACTTTCAGATCTTGAGATAAATCTGATGAATATCGATAAAGATCTTTTGGAGAAAAATGTTTTATGTAAAGATCTTATTAAAGATCTTGTTGATATAGATGTGAATTGTGTTGAAAAAATTGATGAAATTATTGAAGATTATGAGAAGACTTTTGCTGAGAAGAAGATTCTTGAGAGCGATATATACAGACTTGAGAAAGATCTTGAGAGATATAAGGGTTCTATAGATGAGTTTAAAAGACATGTGGCTGATTTTCTGATTAGAAGCGGTTTTAAAGATCATGTTAATAAAGATCCTGTTGAGCTGACAGATCTTTTCAATGATATTATTAATAAGATGTACAGAGAGATCGAGGCTGTTAAAAAAGATTATGAGCCTAAAAACTCTGATCTTAACAGGTTGGAGGGAGAGATCAATAGATTGAGAGATGTTATAAAAGATATTGAAGAGAAGCTTCAGAAGCTTAGAAGTATTGAGGAGGAGAAGAATAGACTTGAAAAGATAAGAGAGATATTTGATAAACTGACTGATCTTATGAAGAGAGATGGAGTGATTGTGAGAAAAATGACTTACATGCTTAGAGAAGCTCTTGAGAAAGAGATCAATGATATATTAAGTGAGATTGGGAGAAGCTTCAGAGTCTCTGTAGACGATGAGTTTGATATAAACATAATATATGGGACAGATCTTGTGAGACCTGTTGATAATTTAAGTGGTGGTGAGAAGACTATGTTGTCAATCGCTATGAGACTTGCACTTGCAAAAGTATTAACAGGGAGAATACCTAGATTCATGATTCTTGATGAGCCCACACAAAATCTTGATAAAGATATGAGAGTTATGATCTTTGATATTATAAAGACTATATCAGGTGGAATGGATCAGGTCATTGTCGTCACACATGATGAAGATATTATTGAGAAAGCAGATCATGTTATTAAAGTAGTTAATGATGGAGGAATAAGCAGAGTATCATCAGACTAGACATATATAATTTTTATAAGGAATATATGTTTATGAGAGAAGTTTGTCTGAAGAAGATATTGAAGAGAGAAGATCTAAAGAAGAGATTGAGAGACTTAGTGTTGGTGTAGAAGGTTTCGACCCTATAATAGGAGGAGGGATCCCTAGAGGATTTTTTGTTGCAGTAACAGGAGAGCCTGGAACTGGAAAAACTATTTTCTCAATACATTTCGCTTGGAGAGGCGTTTTAGATAATGATAAAGTGATTTATGTCACGACTGAAGAGAGTAGAGAGAGCATAATTAGACAGGCAAAGATGTTCAATATGGATCTTGAGAAAGCAATTGATGAAGAGAAGATGATCATTATTGATGCTCTCATGAGAGGAAGAGCTGACGAATGGAGTCTTGATGAGATCGATGTTGACCGTCTTGTTGAGAAGATTATTGAGGCTAAAAAGAGACTTGGCTATGGAAGAGCCAGACTTGTGATTGATAGTATGAGCGCCTTCTGGCTTGACAAACCTGCTATGGCCAGAAAATACAGCTATATGGTAAAAAGGATCCTTTATAGATGGGATTTCACAACACTTATGATAAGTCAGTACGCCATCACTACTGGAGACGCCTTCGGCTTCGGCGTGGAACATGTCGCTGATGGAATAATAAGATTCAGAAGATCTGTTAGAAGAGGAGTTTTAAAAAGATATGTATTAGTTGAGAAGATGAGACAGACAGCTCATGACACTAGAATGTATGAGATTGATATTATAAATGGAAAAGGGATGATAGTTATAGGACCAGTATCTCTCAGAAGAGAAGATGTCTCTCTACCGGAGGATGTTATGAGAAGAATAAAAGATCAGAAGAAGAGAAGTGAGAAAGAGCTTCCATAAGATCTTTTCAGATAATCTATAATTAATGCTTAAAAACTGATGAACATATTAGTGTATATGCTGAAAGAGGAATACATAGTTGTCGACAAATGATGAGAGATGTTCTGATAATAATAAGATCTCTAGAGAGATAATGTTGAGACAGTCTCTAGCATCATTAGCAGACAACTTCTCAGCACCATATATGGGGTATTATCTTGCGGCTCTAAGCGGCTCAGGAGTTCTTCAAGGAATTCTTCAGTTTTCTGTAAACTCTATGCCTACAACAGCACAGGTTTTTCTAGGTCCTGTGATCGATAGAGTTGGTAGATACATTATTTTTCTATTAACAACTTCTGTGGCAGCATCAATACTTTGGATTATAATCTCTCTCATAATAGATCCTGTGGCGTTAGTTGGTGTATATACTTTAAGAGCTGTCGTAGTAGGTCTGGCTGGACTTGCATTCACATCTTTTATAGGAGTGTTTTTTGTTGATGCAAATCTTCGTAGTAGAGTTCTCAGTCTAGTCACTTTATTGTCTCAAGCAACTGCTCTATTGGCTTTTCTGATAGTGGCTTTCATAATAAATCCATCAATAGATCAGCTTAGGATCATATTTATATTCTCTGGAGTGATAAGTCTCGCAGGATCTTTGATATGGATCAGATTATTATATATAGATAACTGTATGAAAAGATCTCAGGTCATCCCAAGCGTTTGGAGAGTATTCAAAGAGATAATTAGAAACAAGACTTTTATAAAATTTGATCTTGCGTTCTCAGGATATATATTTGTGATGTCATTTGCATGGCCTTATTTCCCAGTTGCTCAGAGAAATCTTTATAAAATGAGTGTGGCAGAGCTTGCAATATTAAATATCTTAGGAACATTGTCAACAATGATCTTTCAATATATTCTCATGAAGATAATACCTAGAACAAGTCTTAAAAAACTTATAATCATAAGCAGACTAGGCTTTTTAATACCTCCATTTGCATATGCATTCTCACCTAATATTGAGATGATCTATCTATCAAATATTCTCGTGGGACCCTTCTCTGCGATCGGAAATGTGGTCATAACATTATACGTATACGAGGTGTCAGTGAAGAATCTTCAGGCATCACATCTAGCGTTTCTAAACTTCTCTCAGGGCATAGCAGCCGCAATAGGATCTATATTAGGAGGAGTTTTAATGGATAGATTTGTCGCCTCATACGGTGTAGACGGTCTCAGAATAGGCTTCATCATATCAACTATTCTCAGAGGAGCCATGACGATCCCTTTCATAAAAACTGAAGATGTTAGAATAAGAAGATGATATACACAAATGATTAGCAAAATGAGAAACCATAGATTCATCTATAGTCTTCATCAATTTATCAACAGATAATAAACTATCTTACAATATTATATAGGAGATTATGAAATGTCCTGATAATTATATAACAAGACTCGGTATCTGTTTTTACGGTAGAGAGAAAGAGTTGGAGATATTAGAGAAGATATTCAGCGGAGAATATGATCCTTCTCTTTTAATAGTATACGGGCCTAGAAGAGTTGGCAAAAGTGAGTTGCTTAGATACTTCACAACAACAAGATCTAAGAAATTTAGAAAAGTTTATTCTATATACTTTGATGTAAAAGATAGAGTGGGCAAGATTCTTCTCGGGAGTATAGGCGTGAGTGTCTATGGATCTTCTAAGACGTCTGCAGATAAAATTTTGAACTTGATCAAGAGCCTTCCGGAGGCGTCGCTATCAACTCTAGGATCTATTGCACAGGCTCTTCTCGAGATCGCAGATGTAGGACGAGATATCGCGAGATCTCTGAAGATCTCTAGATATAGCAAGATTTTTATTATAGCTGACGAATTTCATGAGCTGTCAGGATACTCAGGATCAAGCGTTGCTGATAGACTGAAAGATCTGAGGACAATCGCATCAAGCATCTCAGGCACGTTTAATTCAGAGATCCCTTGGAGCAGGATCAGAGCTATAGTAACGGTTAGTGAAGGATATGTGTTTGCTAGAGATGAAGAAAATAAATATTTATGGCAGAGGCTTATGGGATATAGAGCTGATTATCTATTTGTGGGAGAGATGGATCCAAAGAGCTTTAATGATGTTCTTAAGAATTACTGTAGTTTAAAGAAATATGATGAAGATAAATGTAGAGAACTTGAAGAGCTAGTGATCAGCATAGCTGGAAGACTTCCCGGATGGATATCTGATATCGACTACTACATAAAGAACAATATGTTAGTAGATAAAGTGAGAGAAAATATTAAAGAGTTTCAAGATATAATGAGAGAGACTGCTTTAAGACATGGCTTAGATCTTAAGACGCTTGCTAAAAAACTTTATGAAGCATTTACAAGTGGCAAAGATTTCAGCGATCTAGGTATTGAGCCATCTCTATTGGATGATCTGATTAAAATGAATATAGTATATAGATTCCCAGAAAAAATATATGGATTAATAGGCAGAGCTTTAAAACCACAGATCAGACTATATGAGACAGCTATAAAACTATTTGCTGAAGGAAGATCTATTGATATCTATAGTAAAGAGGATCTTATTAAGATCTTAAGAGAGAACTAGATAAGATGATTCGTAGCAGAAATCTATAATAGATCATTCCAAGAATTTATTATTTTCATGTTCTGTATAGCTCTTTATGAGTTTTAAGATTATTCATAAATAGATCATGATCATCGCAAGTATGATTAAAATATATTTATTTAAGAGTAATCTTAATACGGTGTTTCTGACGAGCATCCAAATTTTTATACCAAAGAGACTAGCTGAAGAGCTTGAGAAAAGAGGCTATGTTATTGAGGATGTATTATTAGATTCTCTCTCAAAAGTCCTGAACCTAGATCCTGAGATTGTAGCTGAGTCTCATTTAGAGCTTGCCGAGAGATATCTTAAAGAAGGCAAGGATCTGATAGATAAAGATCCTATTCAGGCCAGTGAGAAACTTTATAAAGCAGCTGAAGAATGTGTTAAAGCATTGACCATACATCTTAAAATTGAAGATGTTCTTAGAAGCGTAGAGAGCAGAGGAAGACGGACTGCCACAGATCTTGAGAGAGCTGTTAAAGAAATATCTAAGAGATTAAGTAAACATTTTCTAATATCATGGGCTGTTTCGGTCTTCATATTTATTTATAACATTTGTATTTATTAATGTCTATGATTTCTCAAAAAATTCATAAGCTTAAAACTTATATAATTAATCGGTGCCTTCGAGCTCCCGAGATCCGTAGGGCTGTGAGGTCTCTGGCGACAGAGGCTGAGCCGCTGCGGTGAGCGGGCTCGGAGAGACCGTTGAGAGATAGATGGCGGAGAGCTGAAACCAATAAATATAATAAGGCAATGAACCGCCATCTATCGAGAAACGGTGAGGCTGATTATCTACATGTGTGGGGTTTTCATGAGGCTAAATTAGATAGTGAATCTATTAAACGAAAAATTGTTAAAGACTTAAGAGAGCTGAGCTATAAAATTTCTTTATAAGATTTTTAGTGAGAAAATGTTCATAGATCCTCAGGAGCTGATTAATAAAAAGCTGAGACCATTTGATATAAAGCTTTTTATTGATCAATTGTTCTCTTAAACTGTGAAATTATTTATGTAGACATTTTTTCTCTAATAGATATCTATATATCTTCTCGGCCTCATAGTCTATATCAATATTTTTTTCGCTGAGGTCTATTTTTAATCCTATTGTCAGCTCTTTGAATCCTTCTATAAATATTATGTCGAAAAAATCTATGTTCACAAGGTCTGTCGGGTCTATTGTTGATGAGAACACTCCAAATCCAGAGTCTACGGCGATTAAAGAGGCTTCAGCGCCAGACTTTAGGTATCTGAATGTGTCTTTGTCTTCCACATCAATATTTTTATGATGACTATGTTTTATCACAATAATCTTCTGTGAGAATCCTTCTTTTCTTATTTTTTCAACGATTTTTGTTATTAAAAGAGTTTTTCCGCTGTCTCTAGGACCAGTGATCTGTATGATACATGGTTTCTCAAGATTTTTATTCAGCAAAACTTTTATAAGTCTCTCGTATCTCATTATTCTCTGAATATATTATGTGGTTAAGAATATTATTATGCTCACAAAGATCATTAGTATTGAGAATAGTGTTTTTATTCTGAAAATATTTAACATTATAAGATCATAGATTTTTCTAAAGATCTTTTTGATGGAAAGTGTTGACACAATGATTATCATTGGAAGTGATGTTGACAGGCTGTATAGAAGGGCCATGTGTATTGACTCATGAATTTCTTTAGAGATTATGTATGAGGCAACTGCCGGAAGAAGTGGAAGACTACATGGACAAGTGATTCCACTTATTCCTGTCAAGGCTCCTAAGACTGGTGAGAATGTTAATAATCCTCTGCCAGAGATCTTTCTGAAGGTCTTGATCAGAGGATTTCTATATAATGCTCTAGATATGATCTGGATCTCTCTGAAATTTGATATCAATATTAATGCTCCTATGATCATCATGAGAACACTAAGGATCTTTATTATATATATTAGAAGAACATATGGTATGTAAAGAAAGATCTGTAGGAAAAATATTGTGCTGAAAAAATTTGTTATAAAAAATGATGTGAGATACAATGCTAGAGTTGTTGCAAGTCTTCTTCTGTCAAGCTCTGTCGTGAGTATTATTGAGAATAATATGAATAGAAATCCTAGAGTGAGAATGTTGACTCCTTGTGTTAATCCCGCAAGTATTATGAGAAGAATTGTGTTATTCATTTATTATCATGAAAAAATTTGATTATAAAGTTAATAAAGATCATATTTTTGTTGAGAATGTCGGTAGAATAAGATCTTTCATTGTTATAAGTCCTGGCGAAGCCTTAAGCATCTTAGGTATACAGTTTATGATCATTGATGCAGTCGCTATGTCTCCATGTACTCCCGGACTGTTTCTCCATCTAATGCTGGGCTCTCCATCGATGAATATCTCATCATAATCTTCTCTACCTACTGACGCATATAGATCTACTGATATAAACAGTTGGTCTCCAACATATCCTCTCCCCCACCCATGTACTCCAGCTACTCTGCCAGGCTGTATCTTGAAGTATTGTGTCTCCATATATCTATCTGCTATAACAGGCTCCTGACCCTCTTCTACTCTCGTGATCTCTATGCCTAACATCTCACCTAGTAGAAGAATAGACTCTGCATAGCCTACGTGAGCAGTATATTCTCCTTTTTTCATGCCTTCTATAAACTCTTCAGGAGCTAGTGAAAGGCCGTATTTCTTCTGGAATGAGTATCTCCTCTTAGAGGCATCCATAGATCTCACCATTGATATTCGTCTGACCTCAGCATGTACAGAAGTTAATAATGCTGGCAGTGTGTCGAATATAAAGCCTGGGTTGACGCCTGTGCCAAGGATCCTTACTCCATATCTTTTAGCAAGATTATCAAGTAAGATCGAGAGCTCAGGATATCTATACCATGGATAAACCAAAGTCTCTGAGGTGGATATAACGTTGGAGCCGGCTGTCACAGCCTTGACGATCTGAGGATAGATCTTGTCTAAATAAGTTCCTGTGGATTGAACAACAACATCAGGCTTAACCTCTTTAAGAAATCTTTCAGCATCTTTATCACTTACAACCTTAGCATCTAGACGAGTTTCAAGTCCTGCAACCTCACCGACATCTCTACCAATCTTAGAAGGATCTATATCAACTCCTCCTAATATCTCGAAGAAACCTTTTTTAACCATGTATTTGGTTATTAAAGAGCCTATGGGGCCTAGACCATATATGACAACACGGATCTTTCTACTCAAATTTCTCAGCCGAAGATACTTATATAAACCGATATAAAAAAGATTTTTATCTTAACAATACATGGGTTAATGTCTGTCTCCATATTATGAAAACATTAATGAACTAATAGATCAAAGGCTTCGTGATGGTTTATAAATAATATAGATCGCAGAATAATGCTAGATCAGATTATTATTGAAAAAGAAGATACGTAAAACGCTTTTAGTCTAAAATATTTCTTTATATCTTAATTTTTCTTTAATCTCGGGAAATCTTTGATCAGAATTAAGGCTTCAGCTAGATTATGAATAGAATTAGATACAGCAACAGCATCATCAGATCTATAATTCTTACTAAAGTAATTGATAACAACCTTAATCACATAAACAGAGCCTCTATAAGATTAAGTGTATCACTATATGAGGCTTCAGCTGAACATGTTACTTCACATTAAGTGAGTTATATTTATAAACAAGGATCTTTTAATTCGATATTGATATGGTGTCTAAATGTCTGATGAACCTTTGATAAGACTTCTTGATGTATGGAAGATCTATAGAATTGGAAAGCTGGAATCTCCTGCTCTAAGAGGTGTCTCGTTAGATATTTATAAAGGAGAGTTTCTAAGCATAATAGGACCCTCAGGATCGGGAAAGACTACTCTTCTAAATCTTCTAGGCGCACTTGACAGACCGACTAAAGGAGAGATATTATTTGAAAAGATCAGTCTAAACAAGCTTTCTCCAGATCAGCTTGCAGAGTTTAGAAATAAGAAGATTGGTTTTGTATTTCAATCATTTAATCTATTGAATCATCTTACAGTTGTTGAGAATGTTGAGATACCTATGATGGTTTTAGGAGTTCCTCCGAAGATTAGGAGAGAGAAAGCTTTGAAAATCTTAGGAGAACTTCTTCCCGAGGAAGTCTTTTATAAAAGACCTATTGAGATCAGCAGTGGAGAGCAGCAGAGAGTTGCTATTGCAAGAGCTCTGGCTAATGATCCTGACGTTATTCTGGCTGATGAGCCCACAGGAAATCTAGACTCTTCTAATGCACATGTTGTGATGAGAATCTTCAGAAAACTTAGAGACGAGGGAAAGACTATTGTCATGGTCACTCATAATCAAGAGCTGACTAGTTATGCTGATAGAGTTGTCAGACTTAGAGATGGACAGATTGTAGAGGTGATAAAAAGATGATTCAAAGATCTTTTCAAAAAATCTTTTCAATACTATTGATTATATCATTATTAATAGGTTCTCTCGAGTATATTCCTAACATCATCATTGTAAGATCTGAGGCCTCAGGCTTTGTAGTGTCGGGAGTTTCATGGGGAAGCTTATCAATACCATCATGTGTAGGACCAGGATCAAAAGATCAGATGCTCACAATCAGTCTTAAATATAATGGAAACGATCCTGTGCCTGGAATATTAGCATTATTATATCTTCCAGCAGGATTTGAAGATAGTCTCTCAAAAACATCTACAGCTCAGACGATATATAATAGACTTATATCAAAAGGAGATATAATCACATTAACATATTGGATAGACATAGATCCTTCTCTAACACCTGGGGAATATTCTGCGGAACTTCAGATATATAATTATAGCAATACAAGTATATTGATCAGTGATTTATATCTTAACATATCTTTAAGAAATATAGCAGACATCGAGGTTCAGAATAATCTGTACTATATTTATTCAGGAGACAACAACTTATCTATACAATTAATCAACAACGGATCTGGAGCTGCTTATGGCGTCTCAGTAAGCATATCATCACAACAACTATTGATCTATAGCAACAAGATCTTTATAGGAGATCTTTCGGCTCAAAACAGCTCTCTCATAAACGTCTCTCTCTATGCGCCATTCTCGGCTGTAGGCAATATGATACCGATTAATCTCGTTATCAATTATATAGATGAGTGTGGTCTCTCAGAGACCAAGTCATTGACTGTCTATACTATCGTTGTTGACAGGCCATCGACTCCTCAGATCATGTTAACAGCATATCCCAGGACATTGTTTGCCGGCATGATCAATAATATAACGATCTCAGCTATTAACACGGGCTCTTCAACTGTCAATAATATAAAAATATCGTTTAACATACCTCAACAGCTGACGTTGATAAACGGATCTTCGCAATGGCTTATAAACTATTTAGAGCCTGGAGAAAGTGTTAATACAACACTTGTACTAATGCCTCTGGGATTATCATCTGACAGAACATTAATGCAGATCTATGCCACAGTCACTTATATAGACCAGTATAATATTATAAGAACTTTCTCAACAGCTATTTTACTAACGATTCTACAGCCTAATCTCTCTATATCTGTAGACATAACTCCTAACATATTAATATCAGGGGCTGTCAATAATGTAAGTATAAACGTGATGAACACGGGATCTGCACCTATCTATTCAGTGGCGTTAAGCATATCATTCTCTCAATATGTGATTGTGAAAGGATTAGAAGGTGTGTGGCGTGTAGGAGATCTTAATGTCAGAGAGTCAAGATCTCTTAACGTCTCTATTATGACGCCTCAATCACTTGTAGGAAAGATTTTGGCGACAATAACTATATCATATATAGATCCCTCGGGAGTCTTCAGGACCGAGACTAAGATGTTAAGTCTAGACGTCGTATCTAGAGGAGATGTGATCACTCTTAAGATTAGTCCTCAAAACCTGAGATACGGTTTTAATATCATAGAGTTAAGCCTTTTAAACAATGATCTTGGGAGTATTAGAAATGTTATGTTGAGCGCGACATCTCCACAGCTTGTCTTTGTAAACTTCAGCGGAACATGGTATGTAGGAGATCTTGCTCCTAGAGAGGTCAAGACTTTATATATAAAAGTTTTTGTGTCATCAACGATTTCTACAACAGCTCAGCTGACTATATCAGTCTCTTACACTGATGCTGCAGGATCTTCTCAGACCAGAAGCTGGGTCTATTGGTTTTTCGTGAGCCAGAGCTCTCCTATGCTTACATTATCTATATATCCAACGACGTTATTCCCTGGAGAAAATAATGTTAGCATCAACATATCAAATATAGGGGAGGATCCTGTGTATAATATTGTTGTGTCATTCAATATACAAGGCGCGTTGTCTGAGAATTTTGATGGAAAATGGTTTGTAGGAGATCTTTTGCCTAACGAGAGTAAGAGGCTTGTTATAACTTTAATAACATCTCAGACACAGACTACTGTCTCAATTGTTGCAACATTAAATTATTTAGATGTGGGAGGCGCTCTCAGAAGCGAGACTAGAAGTATAGGACTTATAGTGTCTCCCACTAATATACCTAATTTCAAAATATCTATAGACCCGTATATAATAGTTGGAGGAAGAGTCTCAAAGATCAATATATCGATAGTCAATATAGCACCGATAAGATTTGACAACGTGTTTGTCACAATATCATCTGCTGGAGGCATATCATTCATAGGTTTCGACGGGAGATGGCTTATAGGAGCTATTCAGCCTAACGAGACCAGATCTATAGCATTAAATGTTTACACAGGTCCTGTCAACACCAGACAGATCATAGGTTTAAGCATATCGATCACTTATCTGAATCCTTATACAAACAATATTTTAACTGACACATGCACATTATCTATCAACGTGATCCCTGACATATCAAGACAACAGATCCAGATTATTTCTTCATCAAATGTTCTTATAGCAGGATCTGTGAACAATATCAGTCTGAGAATTATCAATCCTAATCAATATGATGTGACAGGTCTTGTCCTAACGATCTCTCCGCCCAGCAGTGGCAACATTATTTTAATGTCTTCAGATGTTTACACAATAGATGATATAAGACCCGAAAGTTTTGTAGAAGTTAGTGTGCCAATATATCTGCCCTCCAGCGTGTCATCTAATACAATATCATTATCAGTTTCAGCAACATATTTTGATGGAGTAGCTATCTCTACAGTATCTAAGAATTTCGTATTTCTAATAGCTATGCCGCCTAATGTCGTGGTGACCAGCTACACCGTCATGCCTCAGACAATAACACCTGGAGGGATGTTCTCAGTTACATTATCATTATCAAACGTAGGCGCGGGAACTGCGTATAACGTCTCTGTAAGTGTCAGAGAGAGCAGACTATACACTCCTATAATGGGCCAACAGATCTTTGTAGGAGACATGTCTAAAGGTGCCTCAACTACGATAAGCTTTAGTTTCAGAGCTTCAAATGAGCTTGCTAATCTCGTCAATATGACTAATATAACTACTTTCACACAACGTTTCAATTTCACAAGAACCTTCACCAGGACATTCAATTTCACTCCGCCTTTCACATCTAATATATCAAGAGGATTCATTTCTCCTCTTGAGATGCCTATGACACAGATCGTGATCATGATCTCATATAGTGATAATATTGGGAAAAGCTATATATCGTCAATAACTATACCACTTACGATAAATATCTCCACGACAACTCGCACAGAAACTCACACAAGCATCCTCACGATATTGTCATCATCTATCATATCAATAGCATCAGCTGTCGCCATAGTTATAGTGATAGTAGCATTATACATTTTCTATAGGAGGAGAAAAAGATGAGAGCTAAAGACATGATTATTTTAGCATATAAGGCGTTATGGACCCATAAGCTTAGGACATCACTTCTTATACTAAGCGTCATAATTGGTGTGGCGGCGATAGTAGCTCTCACAGCACAAACTGAGGGTATTGGAAAAAGTATTGTATCATCATTGCAGAAGCTCGGTCCAGACACTTTAATATTTAATGTATTCAATAGAAGACTTACAGACACAGATGTGGCTCTAATAAGATCTTTAGATGGTGTCAGAGACGTCATACCTATCATAAGATCTGAGGCTTCAGTAAATATAGGAGGCAACATTGTGAGCGCCACTATATACGGCATAAATATTGAGGATCTTGAGAAGCTTCTCGGAGATATAAAAGTGATTAATGGAGAGATTTATCAAGATTCGTCGGCGCCTATGGCGCTAGTAGGTTATCAACTTGCTTATTCTAACAGCTCTGATACTCCAATGATAATTCCAGGTCAGATGATCCTTGTTGCAACAAGAGGAGGCTTTTTCTCAACATCATCAGCAACAGCATCATTGATAGTCTCAGGTGTTTTAGACAGCTATGGATCTATGTTTCTCATATCTCCTGACACAAGCATTTTTATATCTCTTCAGGCTGCCAGTAAGATGCTTAGAAGAACATGGTATGATATGTTGATAATTAAAGTGTCAGATCCTTCATATTTAGACATGGTCTCAGAGACTTTAAGAAATATCTACGGGTCTACAGCATCAGTGACTTCTCCAACACAGATTATTCAGACAACACAGAACATTGTGATACAGCTGTCAATCTTATTAGGAGGTATCGCAGCAATATCTCTGGCAACAGCATCGTTAGGAGTATTAAACATGATGATCGTCACAGTCACTGAGAGGACAAGAGAGATAGGAACTTTAAAAGCCTTAGGATTTAAAGATAGACATATACTTATGCAGATACTGTTTGAAGGATTTATAATAGGACTTGTAGGAGGAGTCTTAGGAGTAATAATAGGAGTAGCAGTTTCATATATGTTGCCTAATATATTAGGAGGATCATTATTAAGAGGATTCAGAGCTCCCATGTATACAGCCGGAAGAGGTTTTGGAGGAGGAGTTGCCTTCTCATATACTCCATATATAAATCCTGTGATGATGCTAGTAGCATTTGCTCTAGCCCCTACAGTCAGTGTGATCTCAAGTCTCTACCCAGCGTGGAGAGCCTCTAAAATGGATCCTGTGAGAGCTCTAAGATACGAGTAGAATGTTTTGAAGATAATTTGTGTAAAAATAGTGTATGACCCCTCCCCGCCCTAAAGGGCGAGGTTTCGAATCTCTGGGTCTAGGGTGTTAGCCCTCTGGTGAGGGATTAATTTTTTCATCATAATAATCATCGGGTTGGAGGCAGACGTCGGGGCCTCCCCCCTAGGGTCATCGAGATGTCCAGCTGATGACTGTCTCTAAACCCTCAAAATAATACATCTCATCACGACCATAAACATTTTCATTAAAAAACTTATAAAATATACCCCGCCCTGAAAAGCGATGCTTTCATCTGAGGAGGTTGTGAAAACATAGGTGTCCACCTCTGATCATATATAAACATTTGACTTGAGACACGAGATACGATCTATCAATCTATCCTATATTATTAATAAAATTTATAGGTTTCGGTATATATATATGGTGAGACTATTGATCTTTAGAAATATTAAGTCTATTCTTTATCTATTTAGTCTAACTAGTCTTTTGATAATATTAACTAATCCACTGGTTTCAGCTGTGGTATATTCATTAATTATTGATAAAAACTCTATAATAATCTCTCTCCCAAGTCCTGTTGAGGTTTTCAACAGATCTTTATCATCTATTAGACGAGTCTCATATTATGTCGAGATTTGGGCAGTGGCTCCTGAGGGGATCTTTGAGGTATTGAAGACCAAAGCAGGACCTGATAATTTCATGATCAAGCTTACTGCCAGAGAGATGATGAAGATAGTCTCTAAATGGCTTGATTTCTACAGATCTAACGGAAAATTCTGGAGGCCAGCCATCATTATACAGTTCTCAACGTATGATCCTGATGAGAATATCTCTATTCTGGCCTTCGGTGCATCAGTGACATATGACCCAGAAATCTTTGTGTCTCCTATGCCAAGATCTGAGATTCATATGTTGTCTATCGACAGATTTCCCATGATAAAAAAGTTTGTTATCGAAAGAAAAGAAGGATCAAACTTTTCATTCAGCTCATGCGACATATCTTTTCAAGGTCTTCCTAATCCGTGTCAAAGCCCTGGAGACTGCAATTGTTGTGTTGGCGACGGAGGATTTGTATATTTCACAAGACTTGCATTAGGACAGAAACTTTTTGACTCAAGCGATCCATCTATTCCATCAACTCTTAGAGATAAGGTTCCTCTCTTGATCTTATATCTAGATCCGAATGCTCAGACACAATATTTCATAGCTACATACGATGCTAATAATGTTAACAAATGGATATTTAGAATGACGATATTTGATAGAAGCCTCGAAAAAGTTATATGGGGAGATGCCAGTGGAGAG
>WYEN01000080.1 GCA_009903825.1 Desulfurococcales archaeon | reverse complement strand
ATGTTCATATACAGGTTGATTATGAGAAAGCTGATAAAGATCCTTATAAGATGTGGGTTTCTGCATGTCCAGTGAATTGTTACACGCTTGTTGTCGAGGGCAAAGGAGTTTTCGCCTCATATAAAGATCTTTATCATTATAATTTAGAGCTTCTGAAGAAATCAGGAGAGGATCCTTCTAAGGCCGTGAGAATGACGCTGGATGACATCAAGAGAGGAAGATTAAGATTCGATCATGTAGCATGTGTAGAATGTGGAACATGCTGGTTCATAGGTCCTCCGAATGTGATAAGATTCAGACATCAGAGAGATGGCAGAGGAGTAAAATATTCATATGGATGATTTTAATATTTTCATAAGATTATTTTAAAGGAGATTAATTTGTATCGTGTGATAACATTTGATGTATACGGAACATTAGTAGACTGGGTTTATTCTATAAAAAATTTTTTGATGACATATATTTCTCATGACGCTGTAGATGAGTATTTCCGATGTGATATTGAGGAGGTGAAGAGATACAGACCTTATAAAGAGATTCTCAGGACATGTCTTATGAGAGTGGCTGAGAAGAGAAATATATCTCTAGATGATGTTCTCATAAGATCTTTTGTAAAACATTTTGCAAGATCTCCTCCCTTTCCAGACACTATATATGGTCTTAATCTTCTTAAGAGAGAAGGCTATAAATTAGGTGTCATATCTAACACTGACAAAGATCTTATAGAGATCACTTTGTACGGCATTAAAGATCTTTTTGATTATATTGTTACAGCTGAGGACACAGGATTTTATAAGCCTGATCCAAGAGCTTTTCAGAGAGCTTTTCAGCTGATGAATGTTGATCCTAGAGAGATCGTTCATGTGTCAGCTTATCCACAATATGATCTTGAGACAGCTCATAGTCTCGGCGTGAAGACTGTTCATCTAAATAGATATGGATATAAATGGTCTCCAGAGATCCGTATATTAAGTGAGCTGCCAGATCTTCTCAAAAGATTATGATGAATTAATATAGTTTTTATTTTAATACTCAATTATTTGAGAGGAGATTCTTATGAGCCTGATCAAAGTTGAAAGAAAAGATCTTGTTCAATGGATAATTCTTAACAGACCTGAGAGACTTAATGCTTTGAATAGAGAGCTTATGAGAAAATTTGTTGAGGAGCTTGAGAGGTCTGGAAAAGATCCTGGGGTTGAGATAATTGTGATAAGTGGCGAAGGAAAGATCTTTTCGGCAGGAATAGATCTTCAGGAGATCGCTAGGGCTGAGAAAGTTGAGGAGGTTGAGGATATATTTATTCATTTAGAGAGAATGTTCAAAACATTATTAGATGTTCCAAAGATAACTATTCTAGCGCTTAACGGAGATGCTTATGGAGGAGGTGCAGAAATGATCTGGGCTGCTGACATAGTAGTATCTGTAGAAGACGCTAAGATCGGCTGGGCTGAGGCTAGATGGGGTCTTGTTCCTCCGATAGCAATTGGGCTGGGATCTTTTGTTTTAGGCTTTTCAAGAGCTGCTTTGACAGCATATACAGCCGGCTCTATAACTGCTAAAGAGGCTTATAATCTTGGGCTGATATCTGTATTAACATCTAGAGACAAACTGAGAGAAAGTGTTGAAGAGGTCGCTAATAACATTCTTATAAACGCTTCTCCAGAGGCTAGAGAAAGTATTAGAAACATGATCCGTCTAGTTAAAAAGAGTCTATTTGTTGAATTTGGAGTGTCTGAGCTGAAGAGATTATCAAAAACAGGAGAGCTTATAAAAAGAGCCAGAGATTTTATTGAGAAGAAACAGATCCCTAGATACAAATGATCATAGTTTTAACAAGACTTTTTTTCTGACGCCTTCTTTATCATTATAAAAGATCTCTACGCTATCAATCATCTCAGAAGGTCTGAACTCTATCTCAAGAATGTCTCCAGAATCAATTTTTTTATTGACGATTATGTTCTCTCTACTTAATTTCATGCCGGTCTTTTCTCTCATAATCTCCTCGAGAGATGTCACAGGTCTTGCCACAGTATAATAATAATATATGTTTACAGAGATTATCTCAAGAGGATCCTGTGACACGTTTTTGATGGCAACACCATTTTTAGTTCTAGATATTTTAAAGATTTCTCTCTCAGACATTGTGTTGCCCCTCCTATATGATTTCTCCTGAAGATTTTATATAAATGAGTCACCTATCGATCTAGTTTCTTTATCTAAATGTTCAGAGATTCTCATAAGTCTTTTTCATTAATATGGCATCCTCCTCGATATTTGGAGACTCTGATATGATCACGCCTGCTACTTTAAAATCTTTAAGTGCTCTCAGAATCTCTTTATAATTAAGATCTGATTCTTCGAGATTGAGATGTCTAACCTCTCCTCTTCTTCCATATTCAATTCCTGACATATGTATGTGCATTGTCTTGAGAGCTTCTCTCCCAAGTCTTCTCTCGATCATTGATAATATCTCTCTCACCTCCTCATAACTATTGTATTTCCCTATGCTTCTAGCATGTAGATGTGCAAAATCTATTGCCGGCAGTATGCCCTCGATCTCTTCAGATAATGATATGACCTCCTCAAGATCTCCGAACTCAGCTAATCCACCCATAGTCTCAGGTCTCAGCCATATGTCAAGTCCTTCATCTCTTATCTTCATAACAATCTCTTTGACAGCCTCTTTAATTCTATGATAAGCTTTTCCCGGAGTATCCTTCCCGTAGTAGCCTGAGTGAAATACTACTGAGAATGCTCCAGCCAGAAAGCCTATCCTAGCTGACTGAAGGATCCTTTCTTTACTATCTCTAATCTTCGCAGGATCATCACTATTCAGATTGATATAATAAGGAGCGTGAACTGTTAAAACAATATTATTCTCTTCAGCAGTCTTCTTAACCTCTAGAGCAGATTCTTCAGACATCTTCACGCCTCTTACAAACTCCAGCTCCATAGCGTCTAGACTAAGCTCTCTGACTCTAATGATCCCTGCCACAGAGCTTTTCTTAGGTGTTGAGAGAGGCACTCCAGCTGTTCCGAATAATAGTTTATCAAAATACTTCTTCATAATTTCATCAGCTCCTTAACTTATGTTACTTTTGACAAGTAGAAAAACATATCTAGGATCAAACTCTCCCTGAGGGATCTTTCCTTGATCAACTAATGACACATATAGAGATGATATATCAATATTTTTCACAACAACTCCGTTTTTCACTTCAATTAGAAGAAACGTGGGACTACTCATCACATTATACCATGCATAAGTTGCTTTAGCAGTAGAGTCTGCACAATCTATTGTAAACCAGTTGCACACCACTAGTATAATCTTGATCTTATCTTTTATATCTCTCGTGTTCTGAGGATCTTTTAGAAAACTGATCAGCTTAGGCTCGAAACTCTGACAATGAGGACATTGATTATTATGAAAATAATATAGATAATATCCATCTTCTTTAGGTACGTAGGGGTTTCCTCCGGATACATTGACTCTCTCAAAAATCTCTTTATCCCAGCTCCACATGTATACACCATTTGGAATATTATTAGGAGGATAACTCCAGGAGCCAGATGACGGCGTTGTTGTCTGTGAAGACATGTTTCTTATTAAGAGAAATGCTGTTGCCAAGCCTATTATCAAGATTAATATGATTATAATTATCAGTGTGAGACTTCTCATATTTATCACAATGATATTATTTTAGAGATTAAAATTATTTTACATAAAGATCTTTGTATAGCTCCACAAGATCTTGTGCTTGTTCAGCTATCGTCATGAAATCATCTGGGATCACATATATGAAAGGTATCACATCTTTTATAGATGAGAGTCCTGAGAGAACCATTATCAGTCTGTAGAGACCTATGCCAACTCCTCCAGTGGGTGGTAGGCCGTATTCTAATGCTCTTATAAAATCTTTATCCATTGGATGAGACTCTATCTCTCCACCAACTCTTTTTCTAAGCTCCTCCTCCTCTTTGAAGGCTAAATATTGTATAATTGGATTATTAAGCTCTGAATATCCGTTTCCAATTTCCATTCCTCCGATGAAAAGCTCGAACCTCTCTGAAAACCTAGGATCCTCTCTATAAGGTCTTGCCAATGGCGATATATCTCTTGGGAACAATGTTATAAATGTAGGGTTTCTAAGCTTCTTCTCTACTGTCTTCTCAAAGATCTTCTCCAAGATCTTTCCTCTTCTAGGGTCTGTAGTGTCTACTCCTATCTCTCTGGCTATTCTCATGATCTCCTCCTCAGAATATTCTTTAATCTTCACTCCACCAATTTTCTCTATAGCCTCTATCATAGAGATTCTTCTCCAAGGTCTTGAGAAGTCCAGCATCTCGATCTCGCCATCATCTTTCTTAACCTCGATCTTATAGTCTCCAAATATCTCTCTGACGCTCTCTGATATAAGTTCTTCTGTGAGACTCATCATATCACTCCAGTCTCCAAACGCCATGTAAGCCTCTAACTGAACAAACTCTGGATAATGTGTCGTGTCGATATCCTCGTTTCGGAAGCACACAGCGATCTCATATACTCTATGGATCCCTGCGACAACAAGTCTCTTTAGATAAGTCTCTGGGGCAATACTTAGATAAGCCTCTTTATCTAAGGCGTTTATCTTTGTTATAAATGGCTTGGCAAGTGCTCCTCCATATATGGGCTGCAGCTTCGGAGTATGGATCTCTACGAAGCCTTTTGAATCAAGTATTTTTCTCATTGTCATCTCTATTCTATAAAGATCTATAAGAGCTTTTCTCACTCTCGAGTTCAATAATATATCTAGATATCTCTCTCTATATCTCTGCTCAGGATCTTTCACGCCGAACTCGTGAAATGGTATAGGTCTCCAAGATATTGACAAAAGATCTATGTCTTCAGCCAATACAGAGATCTCTCCAGTCTTTGTTCTTATGACTCTTCCTATGACTCCTATGAAATCTCCTTTATCAATGATCTCTGTGAGAACATGTTTCTCTTTGTTTAACACATCTGATCTTAATACGATCTGTATTCTGCCCTCATGATCATAAAGATCTATGAATGATATTCTGCCATGTCTTCTTATATGCCATATTCTTCCAGCCACAGATACTTTGTCATTAGTCTCTGAGCCAGGCTGTAGATCAGCATATTTTCTCAAGATCTCTCTTGATGTTGTTGTGACATCATATCTATAAGCTCTTCTATAAGGATCTAGTTTCAGCTCTTCTAGTCTTTTAATTTTCTTTCTGAGATAATCAATCCATTGTTCAAAGCTCATTATTTCAATCCTAAATCAGATTATTTATCATAATCCTTATATATTAAAAGTGGATGATTAGATGAGTAAACAGATTTCTATTAAAAAGATCAAGGAGGACATAAGAGAGGACATATGGATCACTCTTGAGGCCAGAGGAGTCGCCAGATGGCCTAAGCCTGTCTTCGGCAGGATCCCTAATTTCGAGGGTTCTGAAGAGACTTGTAGAAAAATTGTTGAGCTAGAGATCTTTAGAAAAGCTCGTGTTGTAAAGGTTAATCCAGACTCTCCACAGGCGCTTGTGAGAGTTTATGCTCTTCTACAAGGGAAGACAGTGATTATGCCAAGTCCGAGACTGAGACACGGATTTGTAGTGTTAGATCCTTCTAAGATCCCTAGGGAACATATTAGAGAAGCTGCTTATATAAGAAATTTTATGGACTATGGAGAGAAGGTAGATCCATGGGATCTTCCTGAGGCAGATCTTGTCGTCATAGGCTCTGTAGCTGTCAATGAGAAAGGTGCGAGAGTTGGTAAAGGAGGTGGATTCGCAGATCTTGAGTATGGAGTTTTGAGAGAGTTTAAAAAGATATCTGAGAACACTCCTGTAATAACTAATGTTCATGATCTTCAGGTTCTTGAGATGGATATTCCTATGGAGAGACATGATGTTCCAGTGGATCTTATTGTCACGCCGACGAAGATGATCAAGACGCAAGGCGTCTATAAAAAGCCTGAGGGGATATACTGGGATATTCTTCAGGTCGAGCCTGAGGCCAGAGAATTTATTGATAAGATAAAAAGATATCTGAGGAAGTTGTGATGAATGCTCGTGAGATTTTTTATTCAAAAGATCTTGAGAATATGAGAAGAATGATAAAAGATAGAAAAGTTTTGATCGGCGTCATAGGACTTGGAAGCATAGGAGCTGTTGTCGCGTCAGCATTTTTATTCAAAGGATTCAAAGTTGTTGGAATAGATAAGAGAAGAGATGATATTGTGAGAATGATAAAAAAGAAGTCTAAAGATCTTCATCAAGAAGATGTTGTGAGAAAAATACTTATGCAAAGTTTTGGTAAGAAATTTTTTGTTGAAGAGCCTAAGCCAGAGGTCATTTCAGATCTAGATGTTTATATAGTGATAGTTCCTGTGGAGTGGAGAAATGATCATGTTGACACAAGTGTTCTCGAGGAGGTCTCTGAGATCATTGGTAGAAACATGAGGAGAGGATCTTTGTTTATATTAGAGTCTTCTGTTCCTCCAGGGACTACTAGAAGGATCTCTAGAGATTTTCTTGAGAGATTTTCTGGAATGATCGCTGGGGAAGACTTTGGAGTCGCCTATAGTCCTGAGAGAGTTTCTCTGGGGAGAGCTTTTGAAGATCTTGTCTATAGATATCCAAAGATCGTGTCGGGAATAAACGATCTTTCTTTAGAAGCTGTTGAGAATCTTTATAATACAGTTGTTGAGAAAGGAGTTTTAAGAGCAAGCAGTCTTGAGACAGCTGAGTTTACAAAATTGATCGAGGGGGTATATAGAGATGTCAATATTGCTCTGGCCAATAGTCTTGCTGAGATAGCCTCTCTAATTGGAGTAGATTTTTGGGAGGCTAGAGAGCTTGCTAATACACAGCCTTACTCACATATTCATATGCCAGGCACAGGCGTAGGAGGGGTATGTCTGCCTAACTATCCATGGTTTCTCATATCTTTGGCAGAGGTTTTTGATAAAAAATGTTGGTGTAGAGATATTATAAAGATCGCTAGAGATATAAACAGTTCTCAGCCTAAGAGAGTTGTTGAGAAGATAATCGAGGGATTAAACATGCTCGAGATCAAAGATTATAAAAATGTTAAAATCTGTATTCTCGGGCTGAGCTATAGAGGAGACATATATGACATAAGAGGATCGCCATCAATAGAGATAGCAAGATCATTGAGAGAAAAAGGTTTTGAAAAGATATTCATACACGAGCCATATCTATCAAAAGATAATCTAGACCTTGGAGATAAAATTGTTGCAACAAAAGATCTTGAGGAATGCATCAGAGGATCCAATGTAATATTGATCTCGACGGACCACAGCATATACAAAGATCTTGACATTAAAAAGATAAAAGAGTTAGCTGAAGAAAAAAAGATGCTTATATACGATGGAAGAAACATGATCAAGACTTTAGAAGTCGTAGATAGAGAAACAGAGATCTTGTATGGAGGAGTAGGAAAAAGCTGGAGAAAACTATAATATTGCTGTGTTGATATCATGTTTTTAAAATATTGTTTTTAACAGATCTCGACTAAAATTAGTTAGGATCTTTATAGTCTGTTGTTTCATATATAGTATTAATTGCAAATTGTATTGCCAGCTACGTCTAAGTCTTGATCAAAAGATCATTCTATCACAACTTTGTATTCAACATGATTTCAATATTTTTTATTATTAAATTATAATTATAACAAGATTGTAAGGTGATATTTTGAGAGATGAGTTTATCAGAAGGATCAGTTTAAAAACTTTTTTCTATAAAGATGTTGTTGTCGACAATAATGTCACAAGACTTGTTGCTACAGGACAACAGGCTGCAGACCCGAATATTATATGGGATCCTCTTAAGAAGAGATGGCTTATATATTTCTTTGCTAATGTTGGCGGTCATTCAGAGATTTATGTAGGAGAGTCTAATGATCTTTTGAGTGTGAGATTTCTAGGAAAAGCTTTGTCTAGAGGTTCTGAGAATGATTTTGATTCTGTTCATGTTGAGAAGCCTTGTGTAATCTATCATAATAATATGTATTATATGTTTTATAGCGGGAAAGACGGTGTTCATAGCAGTATTGGGCTTGCCTTGAGTAGTGACGGCGTTAATTATAAGAAGTATTCTACAAACCCTATTTTGAAAGATCCTGAGGAGACAGGCTATTTAGATGCTCCATCAATAATAAGATGGAGAGACGACAACTTTTATATGTGGGCTTATAATGGAAATGGTTATAATCTGATTTTCAAGACTACTTCAGATAGATTCCCATTAGGATGGGAGCTCATTGGAAAATTAGAGAGTAGATTCTTCGGAATATACAGTGTAGAAGCTTTACATGATGAAGAGATCGATAAGATACTTATCTTGGCAAACATATTTTATCCAAAGCCCTCAGGCGTGTCTGAGCCTTTGAGAACAGGTCATCTGGCTGTCTATATATGTGATGAGCCTCTTAAATGTGTCTATGGAGGAGCTTTATTAATCTCTCTACAGAGAGACACAAGATCATATCCACTACGTTATTGTCAAAATAATGTCTATGCTCCTGCAATGACGAAGATAGGTAGAGGAAGATATGTCGTCTTGTTCAACTGTACTGAAGATGGAGATGTTAGAAGCGAAAGAATCTATAGAATAGATCTTGGTGTTGAAAAAGATCAGACTTTAAATATAACTGACAAGATCTTGACGTCAAAAGATTATGAGAAGATAATCTTGTTAAGAATTCCTCCAGGAACAAAAATAATACTTAGACATGCTTTAATACACGTAGAGAAAGGAGATCCTTCAGAACTATATATCTGGGAGTCCTCTTCATTAGATGAAGAAAAAATCATAACATGGACAGACAAAAAGAGATTAGAGCTTGAGAAAGATATTTCTATAAATGAGGAGTATCTAGGAATATCTATAAAAGGAACTCCACCAATCTCAGCTAATTATTCTCTTAAAATAACGATCAGACCTTCCATTGATGAGATATAGATACTAATTACTTAGATAATTTTTATACGTCGTCTTTCAAAAATCAAGATCTATTATTTTATCATTATTTAATATATAATAATTTTCAGCTTAGACATAGAGTGAGTCTAGATAAGGTCTTTGTTTTGTAGCATGTCGTCTAATAATTTTGATAGTCTCATAAGTCTTTCTCTGCCTGTTAGAAATGCTCTGTTTATTTTATCTATTAGTGTAGAGGCTTCCTC
>WYEN01000081.1 GCA_009903825.1 Desulfurococcales archaeon | reverse complement strand
ACTGCTGATCATGATTATCTTAGGCATCAAAAGTCTTGTGTCAAAAAAATATGAGAAATACTCCTATATAATGTTCAAGATAAACACATTATATCTGATTATATTTTTTATCTTTTATCTTTTAAACCTATGATCTCATAGACGTTCGAACTTATCCTCCTCCAACTCTCTCTAATTTAAGACTTGTTGATATAGACTCGCTCATCATTATAAGTCCTATGCTGTATATCAATATAAATAATGACGGGTAGAGAATAGCCACCTCTACACATAGTTATTACTAGTCTTCTGAGCATAAGTCACAGCAACATTACTGATAAAAATAGACGCTATTATCATAGAAAGGATCAAGGTGTTTAATAATACATACATAAGACTCCTAGTCCTCATCTTATAGAAACCTCCAAAAAATTATGTAGGCAACCTTTAATAAATGGCGAGTTACGTAACAATTTACGAATATATTATCTCTTCAAAAATATTTTATTGAGAATATGATTAGAGGAGCCGTGAGACATGTCATTACTGTCGGCAAAAGATCTTTGGCTGTTGTGATTCCTAAGAAATGGATTTATGGAATAGGTCTTAGAAAAGGCGACAAGATCTTTTTAACACTTAATAGAGACGGATCTATAACTCTATATCCCGTGCCAAAAAGATTTGTGAAGAGGTCTAAGAGAGATAAGGTGGATAAATGTATAAATGTGTCTATAGAATCTTTGAATGATAGAATAGTTTTAAAAGAGATCTTGAGCAACCTTGTTTTTAACAGAGGCTCACTATGTATCAATAATATTGATATGATAAGAGATATGATGGCTAGTTTAGTGGGAGATTACGAGAAGCTTGTGAATCATTCTCTTGATTTTATTGAGAAAGGATTTGATTCTTTAGAGAAGTTTCTGATCAATATGGAGAACATTTATGCTGAGAAGATTCATGAGATAGAGTTTGAGATGGACATGATCTATTATTTATCTTTTAGAAGATATGTGAGAGAGTTCATAAAAGAACTTTATAAAGAGCTTGACACAGATCATATCGCTAGATATGCAGTGTATAACATATTGATCAAGATATCTGAAGACGTGATCGATTCTATAGACAGGATCATCTGGAGGATCTATGAGACAAAAACTTATTCAGAAGATATAAGAGACATAATAAGAAGTCTTAAAGATATTTCTCATGAGATCATTAGTTGTATCAGATATAAATGTGAGAGTAATGATCTAAGCGAATATTTCAAAGATCTTAATATTTTAAGAGCTAGATTAAGAAGAGATATCACGAGAATACCTCAGTCTATTCTTCCGGTAGTTATAGAGGTCGAGGGCTTGATCAATAATATAGAGAGTCTTCTTGAGATAGCTATTATAAAAAAAGAGATCAGCTCTCAGAGAGAAGAGAAAAAAGAGATGTGATTTCAGGGTATTATCTCTCCCATAACAACATATCTATGTGCTCCAGTGGCACCTACAATATTGTTAGGCACTCCACTTAGAGTCTCATGAGCAAGAACAGCTATTCCCAGAGCCTCTTTAATCTTTGAATCTATCCCAAGATCTTCATGAAACAATATTTTAAGTCTTCTCTCTCTAAGCTCTCTCTCAAGCATCTCCATAAGAAATCTGTTTCTAACGCCTCCTCCACCTAGAACAACCTCATCTATTTTATATCTATTTAATATGAAAAGATCATAGTTTTTGATGATGCTATAGACAGTGAATGCTGTGACTGTTGCTACGATATCTTCTTTAGAAAGTTTTTTCTCAAATCCTCTCTTAATAATATCTCTAGCCATTTCTATCCCAAAGACTTCTCTACCAGTTGTCTTTGGAGGAGGTCTGGTTATAAACTCGTGTCTCAAAAGATCTTTTAATAAATCATGATCTACAGAGCCTCTTCTACCGATCTCTCCATCAGGATCATAGTTCAGTCCTGGATAGAGTAGCGACACCACGTAATCAATAAGACTGTTTCCAGGGCCGGTGTCAAAAGCATATATTTCATCTCTCGAGGCGTTGGCCGGAATTACTGTGGCATTAGCTATTCCTCCTATATTCTGAATGATTCTTCCCTTCTTAGGATCTGATAATAACACGTAATCTACATATGCTATTATAGGAGCTCCCTGACCACCTGCGGCGATATCTCTGATCCTGAAGTTTCCCACCACAATTCTTCCGGTTCTCTCCGCGATAACCTGTGTAGACCCTATTTGAAGAGTACATCTGCTGGAAAGATCTTTTATAGAGAAGTATTCTGGAAAATGATAAATAGTCTGACCATGAGATCCTATAAGATCTATCTCAGAAATCTTTATTGAAGAATTCTCCAAAGAATCTTTCAAAGCTTTTGAGAAAAACTCTGCAACAAGAAAATTTAGTAGACACACGTCTTTGACAACTCCTCTCTCTAATGTCTGAAGAATATAACTTCTCAACTCAGGATGGTAAGGGACAACGTCTTTATGAAGAATCTTGTGTTTAATATTTTTCTCATGACCTTTCAGCTCTACAGCGACAATGTCTACTCCATCAGCTGAGGTGCCTGACATTAGTCCAACTACTATTCTCTCATCTTTGAGAATAGTATCTACAAGTCTTTTGGCAACTGGCGTGCTCATGATGTTTCCTTAGAAATCTTTATTTTATAGAGTTTTTAATAATGGAACAATATCTTAGGAGGTGATTCATATGTTGAAAGGAGTTGTAGAAGGGTTCTACGGATCTTTCTGGAGTTTTGAAGACAGGATCAGTGTGATAGACTTCATGTATAAAAATGATCTTAACATCTATATATATGGTCCGAAAGATGATCCTTATCATAGAGTTAGATGGAGAGAGAATTATCCAGATAAAGATATGGAGAGATTTAAAATGTTAATTGATTATGCAGAGAGATATAACATAGATTTCTCAATCGCGTTATCACCAGGTCTTGATATAAACTATGAATCTGATAAAGATCTTAAGTTGTTAATTGATAAGATCGCGAGATTCATAGATCTAGGCTCTGACATCGTCTCTATATTTCTTGATGATATACCGGCTGAAAAAGAAGATCCTGTTAAACTAGCTGATAAACAGGTCAGATTTCTTAATAAAATTTTTAGAGAGTTATCTCCGAGAGAAATGATCTTTTGTCCAACACATTACTGGGGTTTTAAAAAAGAGTATCTTGAGAAACTTAGAGAGTTAGAGAGCAAGATACATGTGATGTGGACAGGCAGAGCAGTTATTTCTCCAAAGATTACAAGAGAAGATCTTGAGATTTTCAAAGAGATTGTGGGTAGAAAACCTTTTATATGGGATAATTATCCTGTGAATGATTTTTTCACTGTAAGAGGTGTTAAAAGACTTCATCTAGATTATATAAAAGGTAGAGATCCTGAAATCATTAATTATATAGATGGCTATGTCTCCAACCCTATGAATGAGGCTGAGCTTTCTAAAATATCTTTATACAGCATCTCAAAACTTTTGAAAGGATATAGAACAAGTATGAAAGACGTTATTGAATATGTAGACAGATATGTGGAGGACGATCTGTTTGAGGAAATTATCATGTTCATATTATTTAACAGGTCTAGCATCTTGGATCCTTATGCCGATATAATCCCCTCTCCTGATGATGGTGACAAACTTATTAAATTATCTGAGTATCTAGAGAGGAACATTAGAAATAAAAAGATGTTTAACGAGATGAGAGATGTGCTTGTTTTTCTCAAAGAGCTTGGGATAAAGATCAAGAGTGGTGATAAGATTATGAAGACAAATGTATATGCTGCAGGACTTTATAAGCCGTTTACAAGACCTGAGAGAGTTTTAGAATTGTTTGGCAGAGAAGACGTTTATGTCAAACCCTGGTGGTATAGAGAAGATTAGCTAGGAACATGTTTTTCCTAATGCTATTGATATATATCTCCATGTAGAGGGGTCTCCTTCATCGAGTCTCCAAACAGCTACTCCCTTGATCTTTTTGTCCACAGCTATTAATGCTCTGTAGAATGTCATCTCTCCATCTACATAATAAGCTACTGAGCCGTCTGGAAGAACTATTTTTCTCTCCATCACACTTTCATCAGTTGTGTAACCATATTTGGAGGAAAGATCTTTCCAATCTTGATATAAAAGCCATTTGACTCTTGATCCTGCCGAACTCCATATACTACCATAATTAGGTATTCCTAGAACAAGCTTCTCTTTAGGAATATATTTGAGAGCATAATCAACCACATCTTTAACCCACCATATGGGTGCAATAGGCTTTGGGACGCCGCTCCACTCATAGAAATCATATGCCATCAATATTATTGCGTCAACAGATGTTTTGCCAAGCTTCTCATAATCATAAGTCATAGTATATGAGGAGGGCCACTCAGTTCTCTTCCCAGGAACATCTACTGTAAGAATCAGATTATTCTCATGCATTAACTTTGATAAGACATCTATAAAATATGCAAAGTCTCCTGAGTTATCTGGTAGTGAGACCTCGAAATCAATGTTATAACCTATGTATCCAAATCTCTTTGCTTTATCGATCAATATGTTTGCGAATCTATAGATTTTTGATAGATCAGTTATTAAACTTCTAACACGATCAGCATTTGCAGAAACAACCATAGGCATAAGACTAATGTTGTTGCTCCTCAGATCATTGATAAAAGACTGATCCTCGGCGCATCTAGACGTATAAGCTCCCACACCAAGATCTTCGGATAAATAATACCAGTCTGGTGAGACAACGTCTATGACGCCTCTGTATCTAAGTATAAGATCTTTATAAGATCTGTTGCATGTAGACAACATCCATGCGATAACCATCTGATCACCTGCTCCAATCTTTGGTACAGTTGTCACAATAAAAGTCTGAGTATTATTAAAAACTCTCGTGACATAACTAGTATAGTTATAAATCTGTGTAACATACAAAGTGTTTGTATATATAGAGACGGTTGTCATAGTTGATGTGTAAGTCTTTTCATGATATAAAATCATCGTCTCAGTCCGAGGCGTCAGCGCGTAGCTGTAGAAAGAGGCTGTGGCTATATAGCCGATTACAACTCCTATGATCAACATCAAGATCATTATAATACTCATCTTCATAATAGTCCCCATAATATTTGATTTGAATACTTCAAGATAAACGACTTGTTACGTATTTTCTTGTTATCTACATTGGTGTAGTTATAATTTTAAATATAAAGGTTAATAGTTTTTAATGGTTATCCTGATTGATTATAGATGAGTTGTTAAGAGAAGTAATGTCCTCAATATTAGTATCAGCTTTATATGCATTAGCTGCCTTAGGTCTGACTTTAAGTTTTAAAGTGACTAAAATAGCTAATCTGGCTCATGCTGAGTATATTGTCATAGGATCTTATGTAGCTGCTTATTTAACATTGATATATATAGATCCTTTGTTAAGTCTATTAGTCTCTGCATTGATCATAGGATCTATTGCTATAATAATTGATGAATTATTTTATAAACCTCTTTATAGAAGAGGTGCGACATCTCTACAACTTTTTGTAGCATCGATTGTCAATATATGCTGATATGAAAGATCTTTTGTTTCTATACTCTGCATATTCACGTCAGCCTATACTCTCATGAAGATCATCGTTAGAGTAGCAAGTCTTCATAATGGCAGAATAATTTTTGATGAAAATGATATATCTCATGAGCCTCCTGAGAAGAGGATTCTAAGAGGAATAGGATATCTGCCACAGCTTAACAACATCTTTCCAGATCTTACTGTAGAGGAAAATCTTGAGTTAGGAGGATATCATCTTGCTAAAAATGAGATTAGAGATAGAATAAATAGAGTATATGAGCTGTTTCCTCTTCTAAAAGAGAGAAGAAGATTATTAGCAGGATCTTTAAGTGGAGGTGAGAGACAGATGCTTGCTATAGGAAGAGTTTTAATGAGCGATCCTAAGCTGATCATATTTGATGAGCCTTCTGCAGGACTTGCCCCAAAAATTGTTGTCGCAATCTTTGATGTAATAAAAAAGATTAGAGAAATGGGAAAAACGATCATATTAATTGAGCAGCTGGCTAAAAAGGCTCTTGAGAATTCTGATAGAGGAGTTCTAATGAGAAGTGGTAGAATAGTGTTGATAGATGAAAGCAAAAAATTATTGTCTTCAGAGGAGCTTGGCAGAACATTCTTAGGAATTTAAAAGATTTTTAGGATAAATATTTAATTTCTTTTTCTTTTTCTCAGCAAGAATATATGGATGAGATATGAGTAATTATGTTAAGCCTGTGAAGAAGGTCTCGTTCTCAAGATCTTTTATGAAAGATCTTCTTCTAAAGACGTTGTTAAAAAAAGATAAATGGATTGATCTTTATGACAAGCCTATTAAATATCTTCTTATATACAGCAGAGGTTTTATTGCAGATTTCTTTGAGATCGAGATTAGAAACGATCTTTTCTCAGAGAAAGATTCTATAGAGATCTTGAGAGGAATAGCGATCAGTCTTATAGATAAGAATATATACGAGGCTCTCTCTATATATAAAAAAGATCGTTGGGAGACATATTTTATAGAGAAGATAATTGACACATATATAGATCTTAGCGATGAAAAATATATATGTATAAGAGATGGTTTCATATCAGAAGACATTGAGAAGATCTATAGACATGTATATAGAAGACATGTCGTCTCAAAACCTCTATTCTTTTTTATTAAAGATGTTGTTACAAAAATGATCTTTATGATGAGACTGTATAAAGAGTATTATAGACATATGAGAAATGTTGATCATGATATCATGATCCTTGATAAAATATATTTCTCAGAGTAATTGTTCCTCTATAGGCTGGTTATACAATATTTATAATATTATTATATTCTTTTTATCTGAGGAGCATCTCATGAGTTTGTTAGAGAGAATTCAAGAGCTGCTAGACGGATCAGAGTGGAGAAAAGATCATTGGAAGCTTTTTGTGATAATCTCTTTATCATTTACATTAAACGGCGTTTTGTTCTCTATTGTTCCAGCGACATTATACATAATCTCTCCTGATCATGCGATATATATCATGGCGATAAACTCGATCGCTTTTATGTTAGGATCTGTTTTTCTAGGAAGATTAGCAGATCTTTTTGGGAGAAGAGTTCTTTTAATAACAACATTAAGCATCTATCTATCAGGCTCAATACTTTTTCTGTTTTCCACAGGAAGTCTTCTGCTAATATATCTATCTACGTCTCTAATAAACTTCGGCGTAGGCGGCGAGGTCGGCGCAGCTTATTCAGCTATTGCCGAGATGATCCCTGCGAGAGACAGAGGCAAAGCTATAATGTTGTCAGCAAACTTCTGGAATATTGGTGCAGCTATTATAGCCGGTCTGGCACTCATATATGCCGAGATATATACTGATCTAGAGACTCAGTTTAGATATCTAGTTCTCACCGCGGCATTATTAGGTCTTGTAGTTGCTTTAGTAAGAATTCATATACCAGAGTCTCCTAGATGGCTTGTTGAGAAGAACAGAGTTAATGAGGCATTAGATATTGTGAAAAGATTTGTTGGGATCAAAGATTTTATCATTAAGGATTTCTCAGAGAAGAAAAGACCTTCTCACGAGATAGGTCTCAGAGAGGTGGCTACCAGAAGAACATATTTATTCAGATTATTAATTCTTGTGATAATAACAGCTACACAACTACTTACTTATAATATGATCGCTTATTATCTACCTTATTCAAAAGATTTTATATATGGAGCCTCTGAGGCTCCTACGATAATATTCATATCTAATTTAGGAGCTTCTGTAGGTGCTTTCATATTGATCCCATTGATAGATTGGAGCAGAAGATTCTCAACAACACTATCTTATCTAGGAGGATTTGTCACAGCTTTATCAATATTAACAGTATATTTTGTCGCGTCTCAAGCATATAATATATTTCTCACTACATTGTTTATCAACATGATTTTTGCAGAATGGGCTTGGGCATCATTAAGTAGTCTTGAGAGCGAGCTTTTTCCGACAGGTGTAAGAGCTTCTGTCATAGGTCTTAACACAGGTCTTGCATGGTTTTTCAATACATTGATAATACTTGTTGAAGAGATGATTTCTTCAACAACATATTTATATCTCACAACATTTTTATGGCTGATAGGATTTATAGCATCTTTAACATGGTACATAAGAGGTGTGGAGACAGCTAAGAAGCCTCTTGAAAAAATCATTTGATCTAGGATTAAAAACGTTTATTTTTTTGAGACATTATTTTTCGGAGGATAGTCTTGAAGATTTATACAGAGACTTTCACGATAAAGACAAGCAGAAGAATACAAGTTATTAAAGTGACTGAGTATGTTGAGAAGATAGTTGAGAAGAGCAATATTAACGAAGGTATTTGCCACATATTTACACCTCACGCCACAGCCGCAATAATAATAAATGAGTATGAGCCGAGAATAGTTGAAGACTATATAAAATGGATCACAGAGATATTCAGGCCTGGAGGAGGTTGGAGACATGATGAGATAGATGATAATGCACATGCTCATCTAGCATCCAGCATGATAGGGTCGGGAAGGATCCTTCCAGTATCAAAAAGATCTCTTGTGAGAGGCACTTGGCAAGAGATCATGTTGATAGAGTTAGACGGCCCTAGAGAGAGAAGAATTATGGTTCAAGTATTAGGAGAATAATCATCTTGTAATAAGATCTAATTGATTCTCAGATCATGTATCATCTTATCTTGTATTATAAATTTATTATTATTAAATTATAAGACTATATGACACGCTATTAATGCGATATTTTTATATTTAAAACTTGTTAATCATATCTCTATATCATTTATCAAGATCTTTTATATTTTTTAATATTGATAAGTATATAAGTAACGGTGATATTTATGAAGACTATATGGAGGCCGGGTTATGATCTTACTGTTGATAAGATAATTAAAACAGCTCTCTCAAGAGATCCTGATAGAGAGATTGTTTATAGAGTGACTACCGGCGGTGATAAGATCGAGAGATATAATTTTAGAATCATGTTTAATAGAATAAATGCTCTTGCAAGAGCTTTAGAAGCTTTAGATGTTAAACCTGGAGATAGAGTTGCTACATTAGACTGGAATACTCACTGGCATTACGAGGCTTATTTCACGATCCCTATGATGGGAGCTGTGTTACATACTATAAATGTGAGATTATCTTCATATGAGATCGAGTATATAATGAATCATGCTGAAGACAAAGTTGTTATAGTACACAGAGATTTTATGAAACTTATAGAGACAGTGGCTTCTGAAGTTAAAAGTTTGAAAGCTATTATAGTGGTCGATAGTGATTATGTTCCTGAGAAGATAGGAGGTATACCTACATATCATTATGAGGATTTAATAAGATCTTATAAAGGAAATTATGAATGGCCTAGATTAAATGAGAATGATGTGGCGGCAATGTGTTATACTAGCGGCACAACTGGAATGCCTAAAGGCACTTATTTCACACATAGAATGATTGTTTTACATGCATTGTCAGTAGCTCTATTCGCATCTGCCTCACCATTGATCAGACTTGGCGAAGACTCTACCATGTTGCATGTTGTTCCAATGTTTCATGTGTTCTCATGGGGACTTCCTTACGTGTCAGCTCTTATAACAGCTAAACAAGTCTATCCTAATAAGTTGATACCAAAAGTTCTTCTAGAGCTTATCACAAGCGAGAGAGTTACACATACAGCAGGAGTTCCCACAGTATTATATATGCTTTTAACAGATCCTGAGAGCCTCAAATATGATCTTAGAGGTCTAGTTTATATAAATGGTGGTGCTGCTCTGCCCAAGGGACTTGCTGATCTTGCGAGAAAGAGAGGTATAAAAGTTGTTGTAGGCTACGGATTGACAGAGACATCGCCAGTTCTAACCATAGCTTCTCCTCCAGTGAAATTGCTGGAGAAAGCTGACACAGAAGATCTTGTGTTAAGAACTGGCTGGACAATACCACTTGTAGAACTTCAAGTGGTGGACCCTGAGGGGAGACCTGTTCCCAAAGATGGGAAGACCATGGGCGAGATCATTGTGAGAGCTCCATGGATCACACCAGAATATTATAAAGATCCTGAGAAGACTATGAATGCCTGGAGAGACGATTGGTTTCACACAGGAGACATTGCTGTATGGTTTGAAGACGGCTCTGTTTTGATACAAGATAGAGATAAAGATGTGATCAAAAGTGGAGGAGAGTGGATAAGTAGTGTAAGACTAGAAGACGCTATAAGCACACACCCAGGTGTAAGTCAGGTTGCAGTAATTGCTGTAAAAAGTAGAAAATGGGGTGAAAGACCGGCCGCACTGATAGTTCCAAAACCAGAGTGGAAAGGCAAGATCAGTTTAGAAGAGATCAGAAGATATCTAGAGGAGAAATTCGTCTCAAAAGGTCTGATGCCGAGGTGGTGGCTACCAGATCTTGTGATCGAGGTGGAGAGCCTTCCATTGACAAGTGTAGGAAAAATTGCCAAAAGAGTCTTAAGAGAACAATATAAAAATATAGAGATAGATTAAAAAGATCTGAGAGGAGTGTTCGCTTGAACACTTTCATATTCCCAAGTCCTGAGTGGGCTAAAAAGTTTTGTGAGGCTTTAAACAACTCTAAAGAGTATAGAGAGGCTGGGAGAGGATGGGTCTGGCCTATTCTTTTTATAACAACAGATCTTCCAGAAAACTTAAGAAATTTATATCCATCTGATAAACCAGGTTTTATACTGGATCTATATAATGGCGAATGTCGAGAATCAAGATTCTTTGAGGACTCTTCAAAAGCTGACGCTCCCTTCGTAATAATTGCCAGATTCAGAGATTGGGTAGATGTTATACAAGGTAGAGAGAGTCCTCTATCAGCATTTCTCAAAAGAAAACTTGTTTTAGTCAAAGGAGACATGAGCGCGATCTTAAGATATGTTAACGCTGCTATTGAGATGGTTAAGACAGCTCAGAGTGTAGGAGGTGTATAGATTTTGAAGGCTGCGGTACTCTACGGCTATAATCAGCCATTTAAAATTGAGGATGTTCCTAAACCTGTGCCTAAAGGTTATGAGGTGTTGATTAAAGTTGCTGGTGCAGGAGTTTGTCACAGCGATCTTCATTTATGGAGAGGAGAGCTGAAAGATATAGCTCCTCCAACTTTTCCACTGATCTTAGGTCATGAAGTCTCAGGAGTAGTTGAGGAGACTGGCGAATATGTTCCGCCTCATATAAAGCCGGGGTCTAAAGTAATAGTCTACTGGGCATATTGTGAACAGGATGATAAATACGCTTTGAAAGGATTATATCAATTATGTTCTCTCAGAGCGCCTGCCGGAATAGCTTATTATAACGGCGGCTTTGCAGAATATATGCTTGTGCCACATTATAGATATTTAATCTCAGCAGAAGGTTTAGAAGATCTTGCGGCAGCCTCAGTGTTATCATGTGCGGGAGCTACTGCGATGAGATCTGTTAAAAAGATCATTAATGAAGTTGATGAAGATGAGTATGTGGTCATTATAGGCTTAGGAGGCTTAGGTATTTTAGCATTACAACTTGTGAGAATTCTTACTGGAGCAAGGATCATAGGTATAGATGTTAAAAAAGAGAAGATTGAGAGAGCCTGGAAAATTGTTAAACTAAGTGATTATGATGTTTTGATAGATGCTTCACAAGTTGATGTGCGAAGATCTATATATGAGGCAACTGGAGGAAGAACTGTAAAGGCTGTGTTAGATTTTGTAGGTAGCGAAAAAACTATTGAGACATACATAGATCTTTTGTCTCCTATGGGGACATATGTTATAGTGGGATTAGGAAGCGACCAATCGTTGATCCCTATACGAAAGATGGTTGTTAACGAAATATCTATTAAAACTGTTTTCTACAGCTCATATAGAGAACTTGAGACATTAATAGATCTTGCTAGAAGAAAAATGATTAATTATAAAGATATTGTAGAGAAAATAAAACTAGAAGATATAAATAATGCTATAGAGAGACTTGCTAGAGGAGAGGTTATGTATAGACAGGTGATCGAGTTCTAAAAATATTTTTTTAATTAATCATTTATTTTCCTCTTATTATCAACTGATATAACGTCTCAGGCTTGGTCTCTAAGTCTATAACATAATAATCTTTTTTAACCCAATATTTCTTATAATGATTCTCATAATATTCGCTATAAGGATTCCCATTATTTCCGCCTGGAAGCGCCACATATATTTTACTTGTTGCAAGATCTGATATAAGTCTCACGCTCGCGCCTCCTCTCACAGGAGCTCCTAAAGATCCTATTTCAGCAGGCATTGCAGGATTAATGCTGTAAGGCCCTCCGCCAGCCTCGATCTTGTCATAACTATAAGATTTTAATATTGGATGCTCAGGATCATAATAATGATATTTTCCGTATAGCCAACTCTTGTAATCATCACTCTTATAATAAGACCTCAAAATATCTAAAGCCTTTGAGAGCGTTTCTTTCGCTATATTTTCAACCTCATCTTTAGCAAAATATCTATATGCCCTAGGATCTTTATTTAGATAAAGTTTCAATAAATTCTCTAAATACTCGATCCGTAGAAAACCTGCCTCGCTCTCTTCTCCATAAAGTTTTCTCCAGATCTCTCTATGAAATAGATATGACCATGTCAATGCTATTGAAGGCTCCCATCTATCTGTTCTCATAGGAGCCTCCTCCTTAATCCATTTCTCAAGTTCATTAACAAGATCTTTCTGTTCAAAATATGTCTCTCTGATTAAATTGATCAAGATGTTCATAACACTTATAATACCCAGATCAACATTATTATCGGTCTGTATCTTCATAACATCTTTCACATCAATTTTTTCTTTGGACTTGATCATGTCATCTAATAAACTTATGATTCTTTCTTCTCTAAATCTATCAGCCCAGTTCCATCCAATATGTAGACCACATTCTCCATCAAATGGTTTCGAGTTTGCTGTCGCAATAAATGGCCTAGGAGGATTATATAATATAGGAAGCTGAGAATAATTAATATAACCCCTCCACTCGCCTTCGCCAGCACTTCCATTGAAAGGTAGAAAACCTCTGTTAACTATTTTGACATCTCCCAACTTATAAATCGGCAGATTAGTTCTGATAGGATATGCGCCTATCGGAGAATAAGCAATGTTCCCCTGTGAGTCTGCTACAACAAAATTTTGAACAGGTGCTGTAAAATAGGCTTGAGCTTTTAAAGCATCAACAACATTTTTAGCTCTATTGATCTTCCATATAAAAACTACTTCTATACTAGGCTCGGAACCTGTGAATGATACTGCAAATTTTTCTCCATCTTTCTCTAATACTGGCCCATGAATCGTCTCTAAAACCTTTAGTTCTGTAACATTAAAACTTCTTTTAAAAGGATCCCATATTTTAATAATTTCTCTCCTGATCTTTGGCTCAAGCCATTTATCTTTATAGAAATATTTGTTTCCATCCCACTTATAGTAATAGAAATCTACGAAGTCTCCCATGACATTTGTGAAGCCCCAGGCGATATCTTTGTTTCTACCAATAATTACAAGAGGAGATCCTGGTATAGTAACGCCGGCCGACTTTATAGAAGGTGTATCTATATGAATAAGCATCCAGAGGCTAGGAGCTATAAGAGCTAGATGAGGATCATTGGCTACGATAGGTTTTCCTGATGTGGTATAAGATCCTTTGATGATAAAATTATTTGATGCCTGTAAAATGTTATAAAAGAAAGTGTTTGAAAAGATCTTTAGAATGCTTTTGGAGCTTGGACTCTGAAGATATGTGATCTTATGCTCATCCTCTTTTAAATATTGATAAGCTTCAAAACCTGTCACATCTCCCCATCTAACAGCTTCTGAACAATATGCTTGAGGAGTTGTTCTGCTTCTATTAATAATGTCAAGATCTATTAATATCTCCAGACCCCATCTTCTGACCAACTCGTTTAAAACAAGATCATCTGTGTCCCATGCTAACATCATTGTGAGAAGCTTTTCTATAGCTATAACATCTTCAGGTTTCCACATCTCCGGCTTAAGACCTAAAAGTCTATATTCAGGCGGTAGAGATGCTGTGTCGATTCTTGCTATATAATCGTTTATTCCTCTCACATAATATCTCACAAGTTCAGAGAATCTTCTGAGATCAGGATCTGTGTTCTCGGATATGAGAGTCCAAGATTTTTTAATTGCTTCATGAATGCCCAAAGTTTTTATTAATATATCACTACTCAGACCTGCAGAGCCCACAAGTTCTGCCAATGTTCCTTGAGGAATTCTTCTGAAAAGATCCATTTGAAAAAGTCTTAGAGAGGCAGTTATATATCCGATGGCATAAAAACCTATTTCATCAGTTGTAGCATATATATGAGGCACGCCCTCAGGATCCCATATGACTACAGCTTCTCCTGGGATGCCAGGAGCATCTATAGATCCTTTCGGAAGATCACTGGCTCCTTTATTTGCAACACCATGAATAGGATCTAGAATAACATTTATTGACGGATAAATTACAGAGATCATCATTAAAATTATTAAGACCGTAGATGTAGATCCTATGTAAAAAACCTCTTTTAAATTCATAAACAATCGCCACTGAAGAATATTATTTTTTAAGTTTATAAAATTTATATTTTAATGAGAGAGATAGAGAATGATCCGTGTTATAGCCATCTTTATAATAAGTTTATTAACCATTGTTGTTTCAGTAACATTTATAGAGCCTCCGACAGGGATCATCGTCGGCATATTATTAGGCGGCTTCATATCTGGGTTATTTATAAATAGAGTGAGAACAGCATCATTAATAGGATTATTCTCCGGAGCTCTAGGATATTTGACACTTTATATATTAAGCGGAGGAGGTATTCTAGGATTCATGGTATATAAAGAGCTTTTAGGCATCATAGGATTGTTATTGCCTTTTCTATACTACTCTATATCATGTATGATAATAGCTTTCATAACATCTTTTATCAGACTTAAGATGATAAGATCTTAATTTTTTATTTTAATTGATTTTATTGATCAGCATTCTTCTAAAGGCTCTAACTGATATATAAGATAATTCTCAGGTTCTCTTTTCACGATATTTAATCTGACCCTGAGACCTGGCCTCAGCTTGTTAGGATCTTTGCATTTGACCCATGCTAATATGTTGATGTTAAGATTAGAGATTTTTGCGATTCCAACTATATAGTCGTCATGATGACTAAAGCTATATGGCTTGACTTTTATTATTGTCCATGTCACAAGCTCTCCCTCATTAGGTATCTCGACCCATTCAATCTGATTCTTAGGATCTCTTGGACAGTTTATTTGAGGAGGAAACATTATTTCACCAGTATTCACACATTTTGTCGCCAAGATCTTGCCACGGCTAAGAGCCTCGAAAAATCTCTTGATCTTTTCAATGCTGATTAAAAATCTTATTTTAATCTCTCTCTGATCATACCATGTAGCCACTCCTGTCTTAGGATCTATTATTAAAGGTGCTCCATATATCTTTTTAGAATTCTCAGAGATCTCTTCAATTCTTCTTAATATATTCTCAAACTCAATCTTCTGACTCATGATCTCATCCTCTAGGCTTTGTCAAACTATATATTGTAACATATGCATAATGTCCCGTCCCACCAACATTATGAGCAAGTCCTCTACCATTTTTTATCGGAGCCTGTCTACCTCTCTCTATTTTGTTCCATAGCTGTCTAGCTATTTCAACAGCCATACCTACTCCTGTTGCAGCTATAGGATGACCTTTAGCTTTTAAGCCGCCGCTCAAGTTAACAGGTATTAAACCTCCAATATATGTCTGACCTTCTCTTATTAGTTTGACTCCTTCACCTCTTTTAGCAAAACCAAGATCTTCGTAAGCCATTATCTCAGCTATTGTGAAACAATCGTGAACTTCCGCAAGATCTAGATGACGAGTTATTTCGCCTGGATCAAGCCTAGCTTTTTTATATGCTTCTGAGGCAGCTTTTCTTGCTGCATATAATCCTGTGAAATCTTTTCTTCGAGTTATATTGCTAGTATCACTTGCGGAGCCTATTGCCTCTATCCATATAGGAGTATCAGTGATTTTCGTGGCAATCTCCTCGCTTGCTAAAATTATGCTTGCAGAACCATCTGATATAGGACATGAGTCGTATAGTTTCAGAGGCCATGCGATATATCTGCTTTTCATACATTCATCAACTGTTATTTTTCTCTGGAAATGAGCCTTAGGATTCATACTTGCATAATGATGATTTTTAACAGCTATTAAACATAGATCTTCTTCTTTAACGCCGTAGTTAAACATGTAGTAAGTTGCGTAGAGAGCATAATAGCCGGGGAATGTGAGGCCGAAATTCTGAAACTCCCAGAAGTAATTTCCTGATCTACCTATAAACTCTACGACAACTGGCGTGAGACTCTCATTCATCTTCTCAACACCTACAACTAATGCGATATCAGCCTCTCCAGATGCTATAGCATCCACAGCGGTTTTGATGGCAGCGCTTCCTGTGGCACATGCAGCCTCGATTCTGAAAGTAGATTTTCCAGCTAAATCAGCATATTCATTAATCACTATCGCAGGCAGATATTCACTACTCCAGCCTCCAACATTTCCTACAACAACAAGATCTATATCGTCTAACCCTATCTTAGCTTCATCAACAGCCTCTTTAATAGATTCATACGCCAGCTCAGGAAGATTAACATCATTTCTAACACCATATATAGAATGTCCTGTCCCAACGATGGCCACTTTTCTTCTCAAGAAACATCCCTCAATATATTTTTATCAACAGATCTTATAAATCAAATGTTCATCTATTAGATCAGAGATGCTCCTCCATCTATTATCACAGTCTCTCCAACAAAAGATGGTATCTTTATCAGAGACACAACCAGCTCTGCCACCTCCTCAGGATCTATTAATCTTTTTATTAAAGTATGTTTCTCAGCCCATTCATCAGGATCTATATTCAGAACCTTGAAATAACTTAAACCCATTTTAGTTCTTACGAAACCGGGAGCCACGCTGAATACTCTTACTCTTCTCTCAGCAAGTTCAAGAGCCATACTTTTGGTTAATTGAATAACCGCCGCCTTCATAGCATTATATATAGATGTCCCATACAAAGGTTTTATTCCTGCTAGAGAGGCTATATTAACTATAACACTATCTTCTCTCATATATCTCAAAGCCTCTTGAGAACAATATACAACAGATCTGAAGTCAGCTGAGATCTGTTTCTCTAATAACTGTTCATCTAAATCTTTAAAAAGCGCGTATAAACCTACGCCAGCATTATTAACTAAGATATCTATTCTTCCAAAAACCTCAAAAGCTTTATCAACAAGTTTTTTGCAACCTTCTCTTGTTGAGACATCGCTTATGACATATATAGCTTCGCCACCGATCTGTTTTATTCTCTCAACAGTCTCAACAGCTTCTTCAACTCCTCTTTTAGCATTAATAACAACTTTAGTCTTCTCCATAGCAAGTCTAATAGCAATTGCTCTACCAATTCCTCTACCAGATCCTGTAATGATAGCAACTTTATCTCTAAGATCATATAAAGTCATCAGTTGTCCCTAAAGATTATTTAAATAATAAACAACTTTATAATGGATGTGATATTTGAAGAGAGATGTTGAGTTAGAGACTTTATGTGAGAAATTTAATGAGGTACTGAGGTTTCTAAGTATGATAGGTATATCTAGAGAATATCTTGATAAAAATCTTATTCCAACAAGTGAGGGAATGAAGATTCTTAGAAAAACAATTAGAATATCAAAAGAATATAATCTTCCATGTACAGAGGTGTTAGAAAAGATCTCAGAGGGATATCATTATCTAGCTAATTATTATGACTGTATCAATGATTATCTAGAGAGATGTGAGAAAAAATCAGATTGATGAACCCGGGAGAGACGGTGGCGGTCCAGAGCCCCGCATCCTTGGCCGCTAGACGACCCGGCTACTCAATATAATAATATTGTTCAGAGATTAAAATTTTTACTGGAAGAATATTTATTTATTTAGAGGATGAAAAGAGGGTCTTCTGATATATGATGATGGCTGGAACATCTGATGATTATTAATCATGTCCTTTCTTATCTCCAAGATCTTTTCTAAACCATTCTCTCATAGAGACGATCTTTATAAAAGATTTTGTATCTTTCTCATAGATCATGGCTTCTGCCGTGAGTATATAATCTTTTCCTTTTATCTTGATCATTTTACCGATGAAATAAGTTTTTGCGCCAACAAGCTTGCTAATCTCTGCAGAAGTTATATTCGGATTAATAATAATGATACGAGCCTCTTCATCATCAATCGTAATATATATCTCAAGAAAAGATTTTTTATCAAAAAATCTTAGTCTGACATCTTTTATAACTCCCTCTCCTTTCACAACACCTTTATATCCTGAGACAGGAATTAACGCAGATACATAGGCAGGATATTCTATGCTGATGTTAGTCTGAGACCCAGCGATCTCGTTAAGAACGCTCGCCTCACCAGCCTCGATCGGGTAGATAGATAATGCTATGAGAAATATTATGAGAGGAAAAATAATTGCAAAGATCATGTCAATATATCTCTTCAAAATATTCACCTCGAAACAGATGTCTCGATTAATAAGATGTTATTAAAAATTAAAAAATAAACTGTTTTAATATTCATAATACATTCTCCATCTAATGTCTCAACAGAAAACTATATAGATATGGCGTAGTATAGTTTTGTCCTCCAACTGTTATTGAAAGTATTGGAGCAACAGTCTTGTTAGCCGCAACAACAGTTTTGACAGTTACAGTATCTCCCACATGAACATTATTAAAGATCCATGGGCCGTAAACAAGCGCTCCATCGCTCTCTCTAACATAAAATCTCATAAATATCATTGTATAATTAACATTGTTTACAGACAGAGTCAGACTAAATGGATGAACACTCTTATTGACCACGACACCCTCCAACGTAGTCAAATTATAGAGATGACCAGCTCCTCTCTCCTCCTTATGTTCATTAACATTCTTATTCTTAACATGTTTGCCATCTTTTTCACATATACATACACAGTGGTTGGCTGATAGATTCTGAGCTGTTGAAGTTGTTGTATTATTCGTTGCAGCAGCATTTATATTTTTGGCATAGACTACATATGTAAGTCCTGCTGCTATCACTGCTAACACAAGCAATGCTATAAATATTTTTGATTTATCTAGTCTATACATTGTTCTCATCATTCTACCTAGTTGCTAACATATTTATAAACTCTGCTCACAAAAAGTGAATTCATGATCTATTTCATCATCTAAATAAATTATGTGAGGATCCTATTATTAAATACATTAGTTATCAATAGATCAATAATAAGATCCTTAATGTGTCTTCCTCATCTAAATAAATTTATCCAAGGATCCCTAAGATAGACATTATTTAATTAATACTAGGTTATCAAAATATCAATAGCATAATAGCATAATCATATAAGGTTTTTAATTAAATTAGGATGTTTAAAAGAAATCTATTTAATAACTGGTGGATACATAAAGATAGAGCACATCTGAATCAAATGTTTTATACTCCCACCAGCACCATATTCCTAACCAACATAATTGATGGCCGAAAGTCACTCTATAACTAGCTACAACGTGCGCGAATGTGCCACTCCAACAGTATCCAAGAACTCCATCACACATAGACACATATTTAGCTAATACCACAAAACTAGGCTTCGCATTATATATGCTATCTGGAGACGAGCCTGGAGGAGCCCCCTGTTCATTAAAGTCATGAATCCATTTAATTCTATATTGTGAATAATCGCTTAAGTCAATAACTTTAACATATGATATATCATATTTATATGTGAATATATATCCAGCAGTTAAACGCACTATGACAGACGTACTAGCACTATAATAGCCATAGAAAGTTGTTGGATCATAATCAACAAACCAGTTATTTGTACCAGCATCAAAACTGGCTAAGGTGTGTTCTGCTGTATGATCAGCTGTAACCCAATCACTGTTATAAGCAACTTTTCCAGGAACAGTTTGTATTTGAATAAAATAGTAATACCAGTCGTAATTAGGATTGCCATCATTCATCAACCGGTAAATAACCACATAAAGATTTAGTCTACCATGCGGATTAGAATCTATCAACTGAGGGAGATAATAATAACCAACTTTAGTCAGATATGGCGCATCTGCATATACGTTAATGTGAGGTATAAGAGATATTAATATTAATGATAGCGTCAACATAAAGATCTTGATCAAAATTAATCTCATAATCTTCTCCCTCTATTTAATTACACAAGGACTTTCTCTCTCCCTTAGAAGCCAGTATGCTAATCCTTCAACAAGGCTTTCAACAGAACTCGCGTTGGTTCCGAAGACTCCAGGTACGATCCATTTCTTTGATTCATGGGTGCAAACTTCGAGATGTAATCCGGCGGCCTTAGGATTATCATTGGCTGGATTAACATATGTGAATCCTCTGGATGTCGGTTGGTAAACTGAATATATCCCTGCTTTGTCTAGAACATCAAATAGTCTCGATGTTTTTCCTCCGACAGCTACATAGAAACATCTCCCCTCTCCACATAATTCATGGATCATTCTAAGGCTGTTGATAAATTTAGTATTATTCAGGTTTTTATCTAGATAATCACCGCTGAATATTATTAAAACTCCTATGGCATTAGTTCTAAGCTTCTCAGGCTTAGCTAAAATATCCTCAAGATCTTTAAACTCGGAGATGCTTATATTATATGTTTTAAGCTCTCTCCGGAGACTATTAAACCATTCATTATCAGATTCGCCGACGAACATAAGATCATAGTCTTTAAGCACTGAAAAGGCTACCTCTGAAACTCTCGTAGAACTGTTTTTATTAAATGGGTTAGCAGAGGTTGTGGAATATAATATGGAGATGATTGATATCGATATTATTATTGATGATACTATCAATGTTAATATAAGTTTTTTATATCTCATAATTTGACACCTTCATCATTAATATTATTTGTATAAAAGCTTTTTTTTGCTCAGATGTTAAATTAAAGGGTTTATAAATAGATCATAAGATCTTTAGTGTCGAATAGTATTATAAAGATCTTGTTGTATGATGTGTTGTCTTTTTAATTTATCTCATCTGTCAGATGCTGTATGATATATCTGCTCGATCTGTTATTTCTTATTTGTTCATCTATTTTTCGTTAAACTTTTGATCTTGGGTTATATATTTTTATCTCTCAGTTTAATATGTAACGAGGCCGTTGGCTGTAATGATCGAGATATTTTATGTGATAGCGTCTTTAAGTTTGTTTTCTTCAGCTCTTTTTCTTATTTTATCAATAGTTTTTCTGAGGATGTACAGATTATATTCCGACCAGATCTGGATGAGACTTTTTCTGGGGTATCTTATGTTTTCAATAAGTCAGTTGATAATGATATTAAGCATTCTTGTTCAGGAGCCGAGCATATCATATTCTCTCTATACTCTGTCTCCTGCATCAGCTTTGTCAGCATCTTATTTAATATGGTCTTCGAAAAGATCTTTTGAGAAGACATCTGTCTATCTTATGATCCCGCCGATATATCTTTTGATGCCCTCGACATTAGATTTTATAACAACATTATTTCTTATATTATCTCAATCAGGCTTCAGAGGATTTGTGAGAATAGGTCTTCTAATGTTCTCAGCATCTTATCTATTGAGAGGCCTCTGGATCCTTACTCCAGATCCTTTACAACTTATTTATATACTTATACTCTCAGAGTTTATCAGAGTCTCTGGAGCTCTTCTCATGAGTCTTGTTTATGTCAGGAGGATCATTAGATGAAGAAGAGAAGCAGAATATCTATCATATACGATATATTAAGCTACATAGAGAGAGAGGGAGGAGAAGTTTTGGCCACGAGACTTGCCACAGCAACTGGACTGGCTTACGACAGGCTTGTCAAGATCTTGGATGAGCTTAACGATAAAAATATTGTTCATATGATTGTTGATGAGAGAAGTAGAAGAGTTAAGATCACTGATAAAGGACTTGTTCTACTTAAGAGAATAAGAGATTTAAAAGATCTTTTGAAAGATCTTGGGATTGACATAGGCTGATCCTATTCTCTCTCTAGAGAAGCTATCATGACTCCTGATACAGCCATTATCATTCCGAAGACGCCTATCAAAGGAACTTTCTCGCCTAAGAATATGAAGGCTAATATGGCGGCTCCCACAGGCTCTAATATTATTAGTAGCGAGGCTATTGATGCTTTGACGAATCTAAGTATATAATTAAGCATTGTGTGCCCACCGATCATTGGTCCCACAGCTAGAAGAATTAGCCATGGGATCTCCTCATATCTGATCATTAGAATATTCTGTTGATCAATATATGATAAGAATAGAAGTGTCAATGTTGTGGATACATATACAGGGATCACGTATATAGCCAAAGAGTCTATTCTGGTGCGAACATATCTTCCTATAACAACATATACTCCCGCAGAGAATCCTCCGAATATTGCTAACAAAGATCCTATTATCATGTTTCTTGAGATCTCTATTTCATTAATTCCTTGTGAAACTCCTATGAGAATAATTCCAAAGATCCCTAGAAACACTCCTAGAACAACTTTTTTAGAAGGATATTCATTTAGAAAGAATATTGCCATTAAAGTTGCGAAGAGCGGATAAAGATCTACTAGAGTGGTTCCCACATAGACAGGTGTCAGCCTGAGACTCCAGATCCATGTATAGAAATGTAGAGCAAGAAAAAAGCCTGATAAAAAACTTAGATAAAGGATCTTCTTAGACAATCTATAGATCTTTCTCCATATCTCAGGCTCCTTAAAATTATAATAAGATCCTAGTATAAGCAATGTTATAAATAATCTCCAGAAGCCTACTACAGAAGGTGCGGATGAGGTGAGTTTAACAAATAGAGAAGCTGATGAGACAGAGATCACAATTACTATACCTATTATGACAAGCTTAATCTTCTCAAGACTTGTCATCTATAATCCTCTTGAGATTCTCTTTAGCCAGCAAGAGGCCTACTAAAGTCTTCACATCCGAAGGATCCTCTTTCAACACTATGTTTATAGCATCTGAGAGTCTATAGATCTTTGTCTCGATAATCTCTCCCTTCTCAGGTTTAGAACCTACGTAGACAAGATCTTTTGCAATAAAAATATGAATAATCTCATCACTATAGCCGGGAGCGGTGTATATAGATTTTAAATATATGATCTCTTTGGGCATATAGCCTGTCTCCTCAATCAACTCTCTTTTAACAGCATCTATAATATCTTCACCACTCTCAACTTTGCCAGCAGGTATCTCATGAATCCATCTCTCAATAGGAGCTCTATACTGTCTTATCAAGACAACATGATCATCATCAATCATTGGGATGATCGCCACGGCCTCTCCAAAATTTATCACATCTTTAAAAATCTTCTCTCCATCATGTGTCTCAAAAATTTTCTGAAGAAGAACAACTCTTCTCCCTCTACAGATCTCTTTCACATCAATTTTTTTAAGAGGGCTCTTCTCAAGACTCAATTTATTCTTCACGAACATGTATAATTCTTAGAAATATATAATGTTTATAAGTATTTAATCATAGACAGGTCATGAGTTATATTCCTCAGAGATATATTGTGATCCGTGATGAGAACATTTCAACGAATCAGCTGATAGAGATCTTGAGACAGAGAAATGCCACATATACAGCAACCAGAGGCGTTGTAGAAGCTCAACAATCTTCACAACCTCTTATTCCTCAGGAGCTTACATATATTCTTATAATATTTATATTGATATTTATGATAACGCTCGTCTTCATAACGATCTCTCCACAGATCATGTCTTTAGAGAGAGAATCTATGTTTATAAGAAGAGGATTTAGAGAAAAAGAGAGAGAAGAAAAGATCCTTATGTATATATATGATGGAGTTAGAGAGGTCTTGAGAAAAATATTTCTTAGAATAAGAGAAGATCTTAGGTGTATATATTGTACTCCTAGAGAGATCAGTCTGAAAAATCATGAGAAGATAGATCTGAAGGCTTTCGCTGATATATATGAGAAAGCTGTATATGGCAGAAAAGATCTTTCGAAAGATGATCTTGAGAGAATTCGTGAGTGGTCTGAATGATCAGAGAGATTATAATAATTTTGTTTCTAATGATCTTGTTGATAGGTTTTGTAGATAAGATCCCGATCATATTGTCGCAAGAGTATGATCCTCCGTCAATATTCAATACTGGAGGCGGAGGCTACTACATATTTTATACACTACTGATCAGAAGTGGGTACAAGACTGATGTCATATACAGTATGGAGGATCTTTCTAAAATAGATCCTGAGACAAGTGTTTTAATAATAGCCAGCCCAGACACGCCTATCTCTCAAGAAGATTCTGAGAAGATCATCATATGGATCTCTAGAGGAGGATTTGTGTTGGCTCTAGACGAGATAGGATCTTTAGATAATCTATTGAGAAAAGTAGATGTATACTACGGGTCTTTAATAGGCACTGTGGCATATGCAAAATGTGTTATTAACAACAAGACTTATGAGATATTTCTCAACAAATACTCATATATTCATATAAAAGATCCTGAGAATACCTCCTATATAGGCACATGTTTAGAGAGTGGAGGCTACGTAGGTTTTCTTAAAAAGATCGGGTCTGGGGAACTTTTTTTCATAGGAGACTCAAGTTTATTCATAAACAATATGATATATAGAAAAAGCGTCAGTGAAAACATAGTTTTATTCAGAGACTTTGTGGGGGATAGAGAGATAATATTTTATGAGGGTAATAGAGTTTTCAAAATTATTAGAATGGATCAGATTGTCATGGGGCTTGGTTCGATGATAAGGATCTTTTCTAACAGCATTGGCATGATGATGAGTAAAGATCCTTTGATCACGCTGTCAATAATAAGCTTTGTAACGATATTTGCAACATTAATATATTTCAGAGAAGAGACGGGTGCTGTGAAAACATTTTCTCAGACAAGATCTATAAACAATTTTAAAGAAGATAAGAAATACGTTGTCAGGAGATATAGAGAATGGCTTCAGAAGAGCAGGAGCTGAAGATTTTTCATAATATATTTACAAAAGCTGTTGAAAAGATCTCTGAGATTGTCGTTGGGAAAAAGAGAGAGATAGAGCTTATACTGGCGACACTTCTCACAGAGGGTCACGTGATACTCGAGGGAGTGCCTGGTGTGGCCAAGACTTTGTTGGCTAAGACTGTCGCAGGCGTCTTCGGATTATCTTTTAAAAGAATTCAGGGGACTCCAGATCTTCTTCCATCAGATGTTATAGGTGTCAACATATATGATCCTAAGACAGGATCTTTTAAATTTAGAGAGGGCCCTATATTCTCAAATATACTGATGATCGATGAGATAAATAGAACACCTCCTAAGACTCAGAGTGCTCTTCTAGAGGCTATGCAAGAGAGACAAGTGTCTGTCGAAGGAGTGACATATAGACTGCCGAGACCTTTCATGGTTATTGCAACAATGAATCCTATCGAGATCGAAGGGGTTTTTCCGTTATCAGAGGCTCAGACAGATCGTTTTTTAGCTCGTGTGGTCATTGATTATCCAGATGTTGATGAGACTATTGAGATAATGAGAAGATATTATGACATAACTGAGAGAAGTATCAGCCCCGTGGTTTCGAAAGAAGATTTCATAAAAGCTTTTGATGTTGTCAGAAAAGTGTATACAGATGAGAACATACTCAGATATATCTCTCTTATTGTTCAGGCCACGAGAAATCATCCTATGGTGAGATTAGGAGCATCACCTAGAGGGGCGATAGCATTATATCTTTTGTCAAAGGCTGTCGCATTGATCAGAGGAAGAGATTTTGTGACACCAGACGACGTAAAATATGTGGCTCAGGCAGCATTAAGCCACAGAATAATTCTGAAGCCTGAGGCTGTTTTGAGTGGTGTTAAGAGTGAGAAGATTATTGAAGAGATCTTGTCGAGGACTGATGTGCCCTGAAAATCACTTCTAAAGGCTTTGTCTTTTTATCAATTAATATTCTGATGATCATATTCTCTATATATTCTATGTCTCCAATATTAATCTCACTGGCTGTGGCAGGCGTCGTCATAATACTATGGTCTAGACAGCAGATGAAAGATCTTTTATATGTCATAGACAAGATCTATGTCGAGAGAATTGTTGAGAAAAACAGAGTTGTAGAAGGCTATGAGACAGATGTTGTAATAAAAATTTTTAATGAGACTGATCATAGGATCCCTCTTGTAATTGTTAAAGATGATGTTCCGAGGGAACTAGTTGTCTCAAAAGGATCTGATGTTGCACGCCTATCTATTCCACCAAGATCTTATGTTGAGAATGTTTATAGCGTTAGAGGAGAGAGAGTTGGAAGACATGATCTTAGGAGTATAAAACTTGTTTTTCAAGATCCTCTCGGGATCTTCTCTGAAGAAAAGATCTATGAGCAATATTCTTATATAACTGTCACACCAATCTATATAAAAATAGACGTCTATCCAAAGATCAGATCTGTATATCCTGGGATAAAAATTCGAGGAGCCTCTCTGGGAGGATCTTATGATCTTTGGGGGTTTAGAGATTATGTATCTGGCGATGATGTGAGAAGAATCTATTGGAAAGGTTTTGCCAGAACTGGGAGGCTGATGGTTAGAGAAGATATTGGAGAGTCGAGAGGGAGAGTATTGATCATGTTAGGTCTTACAAAATATTCGTGGCTCATAGGATCTGAGGGGAACACCTATGCTGAGTCTCTTCTGAGATTATTCAGATCATTACTTGAATCCTTTTTAGACGCTTATTCAATTATTGACATAATGATATGTACAGATGCTATAGTAAAGATTTTTCGAGAGATCACTTCATCTAATAGAGAGAGAATATATGTTATATTTGATGACATATCATTTGGAGGAGGATGCGGATCTATAGGGATCCTTCTTTTAAATCTTTATAGAATAGATCTGTCTAGATATGACATAAAGATTCTAGCGGCAACTCCTCCAGACATTTTCTCGACAGACAGATCATCTATATCATTATATTTAAAACAGAATGGTTTCAGAGGAATGATAATAATGCCGAATAGAGATTATGATAAAGATATCGGGCCGATGACTAGAGACATTATAATAAAATTCTTCAGCAAATTAGGGTCTGATGTTTTGATCACTGAAGAAAGTTTTGAGAAGATCTGATATGATCAAGATTTACACAAGAAATATTTTCTCAAGTCTTTCAACAACAATTTTATATCTTATCGTCTCGTTTGTCATATCAAGATCTATAGATCTTTTTGTTATAAGTTTTCTCATAATGACATCTTTTCTATTAACATCAACATTTGTTAGAAAAGATCTTTTCCCATACTCGTTTCTTATGATCTCTCTCGTAGCTATTTATCTACTGTGGGACAGGCCAGATCTTTTGTCGACAAATTTCTTTATAATATTCGTGATATACATGATCTATTTGATTATAGATTATATAAGAGTTCGTAGTTTCGAGAGAAGTATCGTGAGATATAAGGATGTAATCCTCCCGATTGTTATAACGATCTTTATACCTGTCTATGTGATAAGTTTTGTAAACATTATCAACTTTTTATACGGCTACAGCAGAGAGGAGGTTTTCGTAGTATCAATACTAATCTCTCTATTGATCTATTATCTTCTGACACTTTTAATAAAAAAAGATCTTTATTTTCTAACTGATATATACAAGATCCTTGCTATAGATGTAGACACATTTTCTATAAGAATGATCTATTTGAGCAAGATCCTTTTGATAATAATATTCTTTTGGACACTATACATAGGAGAACACGTGTTGTCTCTAACTATCTTATTAAGTGAGATAACCATAAGAGTCATAGAAAGAAAAATAAGTAAAGAGATTTATAAAACACTTATCAACATAATCACGCCATTATTAACACTAATGATCATAATGATCAGAGGAGCACTCATATAACAAGATCCTATCTCAGAAGCAAATGTTTTTAAAATCATAAAAAATAAATTGAGAGGGAGAAACCTGCGCGGGCCCGTCGTCTAGCCCGGTTAGGACGCCGCCCTTACGAGGCGGAGGTCCGGGGTTCAAATCCCCGCGGGCCCACCAAGATCTTCACAGTTATAGATCCTCATTTGTAAATCGACGATCCTCGGGATCCTCTTTGATCCTCGGGATCTTCTTAAAGATCCGATCCCTTTGATCCTGATTCCATATCGGTTTTCATATCAAACTGCCACGATATAGAAGCAAGCATAGAGATGGATATGGATTCTGGATCCCATTCATATCAGTTATTCATCAGCCATTCATATGGTTGTGCCCACAAAGAGGGGAACCCTCGCCCTTCAGGGCGGGGAGGAGGTCAGAGTATAATTAAAGTACTAAAAGTACTGAGAATGTATATGAATCCCTACAACAATCTTCTCGATGCTATAATAACTAATATTACTACTGCTAGTGGTGATAGTGGCTCACCGTCGTACTATCATGTGATGCCTGGTGGTAGATCTCTTGCTACATATATCCTAGGTCATTTATCAAGAGGTGAAAACTGCAGGCTTGCGATAGTTAATGGTGAACTCGCATATTTATGTCCAAGAACTATTTTTGTCTCTGCTCGGGCCATACGCAATATATTCGGAGCTACAATATGTAATGTTATAACTGGGTGTAGACTATGATGAGGGTTGGGACGTTAATAATAATGTTTATGTTGGTCATAGTGTATGGCATTCCCATGGCGTTAGCTGATATTAATATACAAATATATACTATACATAACTTATACATTATATATGACTACGGTAACCTCGTGATAGCTGCCATAAATAGATCTGCTCTCACATATTTAGGTAATGGTTATTGGCTCTTAGTGTTACCAAACATGGATGCAGTAACGTTTTCGGCAGAACTTGTTAATGAAATAATTGATAAATTCATAGGCCCTAGAGCATTCTATTCAAAACTACATATTACCATGACTGTTGATGGTTATAGAACTGTAAAGACTATCGACATTTTGAATGCTTCAGATGCGCCAAACGATAAGATTATGAATGCGATCATGCAGATGCTCAATATATCGAGAGCTCGTGAAGCGCTGGTCTGGTTCCTTGAAGGAAAAGTGATCAGAATTGATGTTGTAACAGAGAATGGCATCGATGTTGAGAAGATTGCTAAGAAGCTCTCAGATATTGCTATGAGTCATAAGGTTGTTGTTATCGAGACTATGGGTTTTGGAATACCCTCATACTTTGACGCTCGAGATCTCTATGAGAATCTGGAAAAGATCTCTTGCTTCGTTAGCGTGGGAGAATCGTTCTATGGAGTCGATATATGGTTTAACATTTCATGTATTAAGGAGTTAGCTATTGCAACTAATAGAAGCTTCAATGAGGCGGTAGAGGATGTTGCCAACTCCGTGAAGGCTCTAGACCCATTAATAAGGAAGTATCTACCTTACCAGAATATCGTGGTACTGGTTGCACAGCCTCCATCACCAGCCATACCTCTACCTTCTGGACCTAAACCTGTCGAGAGGATAGAGCATACAGAGGCCGTAGAAATATCGCAGACACTATCCGACCTACCACCACCCGACCTATCACAACAGATCTTTATCATTTCAGTAATTGTTGTAGCAGTTGCTATAACACTTGCGTTATGGAGAATAAGATCAATAAAAATAAAATAGTTATTTTTTAGGTTATGACTATACATCAAGTGTTGCTTTATTTGTTAAATAATGACAAGGCATGTTGGTTGATAGATGCAGCGTTTTTATTGAACTCAAATTAAATTCGCATGGAGATTTTCTAAGAAACAACACGACGAACTACAATCAGCTGACCTCCTCCCGCCCTAGGGGATGAGGCTTTTGGTTGTGAAATAGTTAAACAAGCTTAATATGTTGAAATAGTAATTTATAGCATAATGTTTAAATTTCTTGAGGAAAAGATTAGCATGATGTGTTTTACGGGATCTGTAGTTGTTGATGTGGAATTGCACAGACCTGGAGGTGGGCTGTTTCGGCCTTCATAATCATTTGTAGCACTCATATTCATTGATTTCTGAGACCTCTTAACGTTATGAGATATGCTGATGTTTATAAACCTCAGAGATATATATCTATTGGTGACCTCGGGTTTCCGAGATCCGTAGGGCTATGAGTCATCAGGTGACTGGTGGTGAGCTTCTGCGGTGAGGGGGCTCGGGGAGACCGTTGAGAGGCAGATGGTGGAGAGCCATGAAATCATTGAACATGAAAGGCGATGAACCACCATCTGCTGAGAAACGGTTTAGGATAGACACAAGAACTCAAAAATTAGAGAAAGTTGAGTTATATCTTTTCTGATCCTTCTCTCAATTCTATAGAAAATGTTTCTTACATAACCTTGAAGACGTAGATTTAGTCTCGTGGCTTAACATGTCTATAGCATATTGCTAAGGAGCGGCCCTTCGAGACTTATATGCATCGATATCATTATAGAGAATAATAGAAGATACAGAGCTTATAGGCCATAGCCATCTCCACTCTTCAGGACGAGACTTTCAGGTGTAAACCTGAATAGATGAGAGGAACTAATGACCTGCTGGCAAGAGAGCTGAGCTTTCAGCTCTTTTAAGATGAGGAGAAGGTCGGGAATATAATATTGTTTTGATAATGATTTATTAGAGATGAACTGAGATTGTTTAAGAAAGGTATTCAATATATTGCTGAGCCGTATAGATCTGTTGTGAAGAATCTTGTTGATGAACTTATCAATGTTTTTGGCTCAGATCTAGTTTCTGTAGTGGTTTATGGCAGTGTGGCTAGAGGTGATGCTAGAAGAGATAGTGATCTTGATCTATTGATTGTTGTAGATAATCTGCCGAAGTCTCGTCTCAAAAGGATCGAAAGATATCTTGAGGCTGAGAGAAGAATTGATCCATTACTAGAGGAGTTGTATGAAGACGGATATTTAGTATCTATATCGCCGATCCTTAAGACTAGAGAGGAGGCTGAGAAAATATCACCTTTGTATCTAGACATGGTTGAGGATGCAGTAATAGCATATGACAAAGACGACTTCTTCGAGAGAATATTGATATATTTATCCGAGAAATTAAAGAAGTTAGGCGCCAAAAGGATCTATATAGGAAAGAAATGGTACTGGATACTTAAAGAAGATGCGAAATATGGAGATGTGATAGTAATTGAATAATATTGTATTAGCAAAATCTAATCTCAGACAAGCACGAGACAGATTAAAACATGCAGAAGAAGAATTAAGGTCAGGAAACTATCCGTATATAGTGAGACAATGTCAAGAGACTATTGAATTATCGCTAAAAGCCGCTTTAAGATTAGTAGGGATCGAACCTTCTAAATGGCATGATCCAGGGCCTGTGTTAAGAAGAGAAAGAAATAGATTCCCAGAATGGTTCAGAGAACACATAGATGAATTTGCATCAATATCACGATCCCTGAGAAAAGAAAGAGAATTAGCAATGTATGGTGATGAAGAGGCAGGTATACCTCCAGAGGAATTATACACTAGATATGATGCTGAACAGGCATTAAATATGGCCAAGAAAGTGTTAGAGCATGTAGAAAAACTTCTTCAAGAAATAACGGCTAAAAACTAACCTCCTCTACGCATTAAAAGGTCGAGACCTTCAGCTTTAAGATGATAAACAATATAATACTCACCCCTCTGCCTCTCCACGCCTTTAAGAGCGATGGCTCCCTTTGGGGTGGTTCATCGGTTCTCCTCATCTATTCGGGTATACATCTATCATCTGAGAGGTTGCGAGGGGCTGGAGTCCTCTCAAGATCTGCTTTGATCCTTAGCGTTTTTAGAGACCTCTTCCTGATGTTTAGCTTTTCAACAACGTCTCTAACTGCTTCGAAGCAACATCTGGGCATCTAAGCCTTCTATATCCATTTTCGATCATTTCTGCATTGCATTGTTTACATTCACTTGATGTGCCACTTGGATTTACTATTACTAACGACGCTCGGTGCTTTATAGCATGTCAGTTTATCTACTTCTCAAGCCTTGAATATATCCCCATGATGATCAGCTTTGCCTTGTGATCCTTAATAACTTCCTGAGGACTTGAATCAAGCCTGTTAGATCTTCTCTACCAACAGCGTATTGAAGTTTGACTGCTGACCTCACAGGCTTATGCAGCTCCCTTCTAGCCTAGTCCTCCAGGGTGTTTCTGGCCTTCACATGATAGGATCTAATTCTATACAATATCCTCTTCTTCTCTTCAAAGCTGAGTATCTAGGTGATAAGTACTTCCTCTGAAGGCTCTCTAAGATCTATTTATATTTTTTCTGGAGGTTCACAAGAGTGCTCAGATAATACATAGGATCTATAAGGTAAATATCGAGACAAAAGTTTTTATTTTCTCAAAGAATGATCTTTATAGGTAAAATGATGATTTTAATATTGTCTAAGATATATAAGGGCCTCATAATTGTAACGATCCTATATTTTCTTCTTATAATAAATATATCTCTTGCTCAATGTCCTGATCCTGGTGCGACATATAGACCTTTGGTTGGCGGAGCAAGAATAGAGCTTCAATCATCTTCCGGGATAATCAATGTATGTACTCTGGGTTTAACAGGCTATGAATTATCACAGGATCTTAGGATAGTGTCTTACGGAATAACAACTGCGGGACACTGCGGATCTGTTGGACAATATATATCAACCTCGTGTGAGCTCTAGTAATCATATAGCTACAGTATACAGAGTTGATGTTAGCAACATAGACGGATTATATGCGAGAAATACAAGCAATGTCAATATTACTAACAAGGTTCTTAAGTGTTCATCAACAGGTTATGCACGCGTAGCTGGTTCATTAACCTTTATTGAAGCAGAAATTAGGCTGGGAAGAGGTGAGATGATTCGTGTATCTAAATATGGAGCGACAACTAATGAGACTTCTGGTTATATATATGGGGTTTATAGAAATCTAAGTGTAGGTTCTGTAACTTACTACTATCAGCTTTTTGTTAGAGATATGAGAGCCGCTCCAGGAGACAGCGGAGCACCAGTTTATGAGGATCCGTATGCAGGACAATGCGTAGCTTTTGAACCTGATGTTAGAGCAGCAGGAGTAATTTGGGGGGCAACCTCTGATGGAGTCTATACGACGTCTATAGATGGTCTTTATTATTATCTAAGTTTTGTACCTCTTACAGAAGGAGGAGGATCAGATAAAGTGTTTTTCACAAGGTGATCTTTATGAGCTCTTTTAACAATATGATCATAGTTCTCTTCCTAACATTGATAACGCTACAGATAACACCTATATATCAGGAGATACATGCTCTGAACACAGGACTTACTCGCGGAGTTGTTATGGAGATTGCTCCTAGTATCTACTTTTATATTGATCCTGAGCCCATAGCTGTTTATAAAGATGAATGTGGATATGTGCCAATATATCATTATCGTTTAGCACCATACAGAGGCTTCACAGATCCGTATGAAGAAGCTTTCGGGAAAGCTCTTGAAGAAATGAGTAAAGGCGGTAGACCTGTTCACATAAATGCTACTATTATCAGTGCTTCACAGATCATTAATGATATAAAGAGGATCTTCTACAATGCAAATATAACTTATAAGACTATTAACTATATTCCGACACCTCAAACAGGAGGTTATCTTCTAGAAGCAATAATTTCAATTGAAGATTCAGAGAAAATTCTGGGTATAAGTAAAGGTTTAAGTGTGAATATTTCGAGATATAATTCTAAGCTATTTATTAGGGCTGTATCACCTGAAACATTTGATATAGATAGATTTATAAGATGGAGTGATGAACATGATAGAGCTATTGAGAGCGTGTTAAGAGAATATAGTAGTAAAATAGGAAGAGAGTTAGGCAAAGCTATTGGAATTACCCGCGGTAGTTTACCAATAATATTAATATACCCCTTAGATTATAAAGAAGATCTCTCCATAAATCAAGTAGTCGAGCTTGGTCTTCAAATCGCAAAAGCTGTAAGAAACATCTCAAAATGCAAATTGTTTGCAATAGTCTACGAAGGTTCTCCACCAGTAATTACACCACTTCCACTCATAATAACTGGAACGTCTACATCGACAATAGACTACGGCCAAGGATCTGAGCCGAGTTATAAGATATATATATTGGCAATAGTAGTTATATTAGCTACTCTACTAGGCTATTTCACTATTAGAAAACGTCTTCTATTAAACTCCTAAACCTAACTCATATTTAGAATAAAATCTCCATAATGATCTTTTTAACCATATTAATATTGAGTTTAGACTAGATATTATACCAAAAGTAGATCTACACAACAATCAATCGATTTGAAAAATTATATAGCATCATAGTTATTAGCTTGTGAAACATGCTATGTGCAGTAGCCGTGAAGATCTGTTTTATACCTTTGTAGACGACCTGTCAAATACGGATCGGGGCTTCAATAGAAATAGTGATTATTCTCAAGGAACTCTAATTAAAATATTAAGGACATAGATGTAGCAATCTAAATATACTCTAGAAAGCTATTAAATAGCTCTCTACATCATAATCTATAATTTTAAACTAATCGATCCTTAGATTCTAGCTACTTTTAATGGTGATAGATATATCATAAAAGTGTCAGCAAAGCTGATCCGTAAGGTCTTGAATGCTTTAGTCTGCTGTGGCAGGATCAACTTTTATTCCCAGACCTTCTAGAACTATTGTTCTTAACAAGAGCTGGGAGAGCCCATTAAGACTATTAGAAACACGTCTTCTCTATCCGGAGCCCTAAAATAATCTGAGGAGAGATCAACAGTGATCTCTCTTTTATCTGCTAATAAAATCTTTGTTTTAGCCAAAGACTTTATACTAAGCTTTTTAGCTAAGCTAAATGGTATAACAGGAAATAAAGTTCCTACATAAATTAAGAGTGAACCTCTTTTACTCTTCTCCTATAGATATCGCCTATTATTATATGAGCTCTAACATAGCCCATGACAGACTTTTCTACTATCATACTTCATAAGAAGTTAATAAACTAAGCAGAGAGAAGATGTAGAGGTTAAAATTTTCGATAACATAAGCCAAGGATCGCTAATTGTTTATTTTCGCTAGACAAATTTGTGAATATTTATATGCTTGCCCAGGGATCTCTAAATTCACATCTCTAACTAGTCATAGATCACTGCTGAGGATCATTATTCTTGAAAATAATAAAGTGTATTTCATTGCAAAACTTTACTAGTGAGATGAGAAAATATTAAAAGTAGTTGAGTGATGTCATCAAGGTTTTTAATTATAAAGATCTTATGGTTTTATTCTTAGCCATCCTTATCTATATTAACTATTTATACTATTAATGTCATATAGATCAGTCTGCTGAGATCTGTATATATAAAGATGAAAATCTGGGATGACATCATTTGATCTTTTGAATACCCTATTCTATCTCCTCAGGATGTATAAAAACATTCTCGTATCCGTGTTCTTTGATGAAGCTTTCTAATGATCTGTCTATTGAGAGAAACATAAGATCTTGAGAGATAGCTATACCATATAATAGATCGTCTATAAGATCTTTGTGTCCCAACATATAAAGATTGATTGCGATCTCGATTGCCCTCTCATCAAGTCTAATATGATAAAGATCTTTTTTAATAAGTCTTATGCCTTCTATGATAATCTCTAAATTCTCCTTCTTTACGATCTTAGATATCTTCCATAAAGCCTCGAGAAGACTTAAGTCGCTATAATATAGATAATACCTTCTCAACTTCGGCAATGTGTTTATAATAATGTCATCAGTTTTAAATCCTAGAAACGGTAGCAGAAATGAGGTGTCAAGAAGTATCTGATAATCTTTCTTGTTCAAATATGCTCTCCTCCTCTATCTCTTTGAAGCTTATAAAACCTATTTTTGGACCATATATCGCATACCATAAGGCATCTCTGACAGGCTCTAATATTATTTTATTATCCTCAACATATACCTTAAGTTTCATACCTTCTACTATACCGAGCATATCAGCCACCGCCTTAGGTATAGAGATAAGTCTCTTTTTAGAAATCTTAACTTCAAATACAGGTTTAGAACTCATAACAGTTAAACCCAATAACATAATTTAACTTGCAGATATAAACTTAATCTTATTGTTTTCAAACAATATGTGGCGAAAAGAAGAATTTCGATAAACTTAATATTGCTGTGGCAAACCACCTCAGTATTAAATGATTATATGTTTTTAATTAAATAGATTCTGGACGTGTGTCAGGTGATGATATGGGTTTAACTAGAGTGAGAGTTGTTATTAAAAATCCTGAGGCAGAGATCTTCAGAGAAATTGATCTTATTGTTGACACAGGCTCTATATTCACTTGGATCAGCAGAGATGTTCTTAAAGAGCTTAACATAAGACCTAGAAGAGTGAGACATTTTAAAACTATTGATGGAAGAATCATAACTAGAGAAGTTGGGATTGCAACAATAAAATACGAGGATTTTGAAGGCGATGTCGAGGTTGTCTTTGCTGAGAAAGATGATGCTCAGGTGTTGGGAGTGACAGCTCTTGAGACATTAGGATTTGAGGTGGATCCGGTCACTGGAAAACTTAGATATGTTTGGCATCTAGCTCTTTAAAAATTTCTCTATTCATAACACCAGATGTTAAGATATAAATTCTAATAAATAAGCTTAGGTTTTTCTCAGTTTTGGATATATATAAACTACTTTTGCTATCATAGCATAAAATCTCAGTTTATATGAATAATCTATCAGATCCTCTCTATTAGATGCCCTACCCTCTTTCTCTATTAGATCTGCTATCTTATTCATCTCATCAATATCCGCCATAGTATATTCATTAGGATCCTTATCTAAGAGCTGTTTCAATCTCTCATAAACCTCTCTCGTATAATATTTTGAACTGGGAGACGGTAAAAGAGCCTTTATTAGACCTCTAAAACTTGCAGCCTCTATAGAGGTGAACACACCTTTATATTCTAAAACCATTATAAGAGTCTCAGAAAACTGTGTAAAAGCCTTCTCAAGCCTATTAATTCTCTCATCTATTCTATTGAATCTCTCATCTATGATGGCAAATTTCTTTCCCAACCAATAGCCTAGAGAAGCTATTGATGTGACAACAGTAGCTATTATACTGATCGTAGTAAATATTGTCTCATTCACTAATGATCACCATTAAATATTTACCCGAAGGATATATAAGGTTTTATAGAACATTAATTAAAAAGTTTTTCTTAAAATTATTTTAGAGAATCGTTATGTGTTTAAAGCCAAAAATATGAAAACTTTAAGAAGATAGCGTCAATTATCAGCTTCATCATAGATAAATTTATCAGATAACAGGCTTCGAATCTTCTTCTTAAACTGTGTATTGAACATGTTTTTCTGTTACTTCAACTTTTTAACTTATTTTACTACAGCAGGACAAGCCTCGTTCTTTAGGGCAGAGAGAGCGGTCGTAGTATATAATAGATGTCTATAAAGCTTTTTTAAGAGGATCTATAATAATTTTATTGAAAGATTTTTTCGTAGAAAAGTTTTGTTTTACATTTATCACATATTCTAACATATTTAATAGCCTCATGATCTCCTAAAGATCTTAGTCTATTTTCTATTCTTCTGATCATTTTCTCAGGCCCTAAAGGTGCTCCACATATGACACATCTAGCAATATTAGATCTTGTGAGAACTTCCTCTTCAGAGCTCTTCTTATAATACCAGTATACTTTAACGGCATTTTCAGGGCATATATATTCGCATTCTCTACATCCGATACATCTGTTTATTGAGAGAATCAGTCTCATCTCATCTTTATACTCCAAGATCTTTAGAGCTTTCGTTGGGCAGGATCTTACACATGCCTCACATAATGTGCATTTTTCATCATCCACATACACATATCCTACCCCTGGGAAGCTTAAGACAAGATCTTTCTCAACATATTCGTTAAATATCTGTAGAACATAATCTCTAACCTCTCTAGATGCTCCCTTGTATTTACTAATGATCTTTTTTCTAAGGATGTTCTTAAGATCCTCAGGTCTCTCAGCTGTTAAGATCATCTTTAGGCTGAGAAGCTCTCTAATACTTCTTCTCAGATAAACATCTAATTCTCCTAGCAACACAGGCGTGAATCCGTGGAATAAAAATTTTAAAAGATTAAGTGGAGTAAGATCATTTATACTCTGAATGGGAAATATAAGGGCCGGCTGATGATCAGTGTCTAAATCTGTGAAGTAAAGATCTTTTAGTTTATCAAATAATGTGAAAATTATATACATAGGCTCTTCACTGAAGCTTCTGACAGTTTTTATAAACATATCTACTGATCTAGGGGTCATCTGAGGAGGATTAATAGCCTGCACAGGACATATAGAGTAGCATATTCCACAGTTTATACATTTGTCATAATAAACTTTAGGAGGCTTTTCATCAAGAGCTTTTGAAGGGCATGATCTGATGCATAAATCACATCTAGGCAACATCATACATGTCTCGACGTCTACAACAGGTTTATAAATATATTCTAAGAAAACATTGACATGAGCTCTCAAAAGATCTTTTCTACTAACAGACTTGTTCAGAGACATCTTGACAGGCGTCTTATCAACATTAGAATATCTGATTCTAGATAGACGAGCTTTTATAATCTGTTCTATACTCAATGTTTTTGATAAAATCTTCTCAAAATTTATGTCGACAAGATCTATAGTGAAGACGTTGAAACCTCTGTCGCGTAATCTTTTAAATATCTCATCTGTATATCTCCATATATTATTATATGCGATAATAATAGGATTGTTGGAAAGATTCATATATATATAATCTATAAGCTCCTCGATATCTCTAAAACTTATTCTCTTAAGCTCCCATTCTCCAATAAGATCATGATCGCTTATGACGACATCTCTACCAAGGATCATCTTTTTCACTATTCTCTTTAGACTTTATATGAAGACTATGTCATCTACTGATCTAACGATCACTCCTTTGTAGAGAAACGATATCTGTCTAAGTGTTGTATAAAGATCAAAATCATTTAAAGCACTTATACCATCTATAGGAACATATATCTTATACCATCTTAAGGCTGCGCTTGCCGCTGTATGTAGCACACATATGTTTGCCACTGTGCCCACAATAA
>WYEN01000059.1 GCA_009903825.1 Desulfurococcales archaeon | reverse complement strand
TTCAAAAGATCTATTGGCATGAGTATGATAGGATAGTTTCTGCCACAACATATAAAATCATTATAAAGATCTATGGATCTTCTCTCTATAAGCTCTCTAAGATTCTGTTTAAGAAAAAGCCAGGAGCAACAGTTGCTCAGCCTCTCTATATTCAGAAGATCCTCTCTACTAATGTTCTCAAGATATTCATGTATATCGTGATGCTCTGAGAACATTTTGCCCAATATATTTCTTTATTTATCGTTTTTATAACTTTAACTATGTTATAATAGAACGGGTCTTCTCTAAATAATCTAATATCTCTTTATAAATCTTCTCGTCAATGAATCTTTTTAATAATAATGTTCTGAAGATCTCTTTTGCTGTTAATAATCTATAGAATTTAACGCCTAGTCTCTCAATTCTCTCTCTAGCACCTTGTTCTCTGTCTACAACAACAATAACAATCTTAGGGTCTCCACCTAGCTCTTTTAATGTCTGAATACTTTTCTCTATAGATCCTCCTGTTGTAGCCACATCATCTACTACTGCGATTCTCTTTTTTGTCACATCTCCTTCTACTGTTGATGCTGTCCCGTGTTCTTTACGTTCAATTCTTATATATCCCATAGGGATCTTGTTTTTACATGCTATATATGTTGCCAATGGTATTCCGGCAGTTGCTATTCCAATGATCATGTCTATCTCCCTCAGATCTATTGATGAAATTATTTTATCAACTATTCTCATGGCAAGATCTGGATAGCTATATATTCTCCTAAGATCTATGTAGAACGGACTTTTAAGACCTGAGGTGAGAGTGAATTCTCCAATTTTTACAGCACCGATCTTATATAGCTCTTCTATGATCTCTTGCATCTCTCAATCACCTCTCTCTGAACCTCTAATATCTCTAGAAGTCTCTCTCTAGGATTTGAAGAAGTTGTCACAGCTCTGCCAATGATCTCATAATCAGCTCCGTGGCAAATGGCGGTCCCAGGCTCAGCACCTTGAAAACCTATTCCTGGAGAAAAAATCTTTATCCTGTCTCCTATTCTCTCTCTGATATTTTTTATAATCTCTGGTCTTGTAGCTGGAGCAACAACCCCCCAGGCACCTGTCTTATCTGTCAACTCTATAAACTCATTCACATGTCTATCAATATACTCCTCAGATCCTCTGTGGCTCATTGATATCACAAGTATCAACTTAATGTTTCTCTCAAAACATTTCATAGAAAGTTTGTCTAAAGCATCTTTATATCCTATAAAGGAGTGTGCTATTACAGCATCAACACCTGTTTTTGAGAGATGATCTATTGACATGCTCATTATGTCGCCAACATCAGCAAACTTAAGATCTGCGATCAGAAGATTGTTAGGAGCTTTCTCTCTAACAGTTCTATATGCTTCCAAACCTCCTGCTATAAGAAGCGGAAGACCTACTTTATATCCTACGACAAGATCTTTTGTTTCATCAATAATCTTAGAAAGCCATTCATCAAGATCCTCTATGTAAGCCCCTGGATCAAGAGCCAGTATAATCATGACGGCCCCAGAATATTTTGTCTAACATATTTTTATTGAATAACTAATGAAACAGATTATATGAGGATTAAAATGAGAGTTGCAGTAGGAAGCTTGAACAAATCTAAGATCAGAGGTGTTGAGAAGGCTTTCAAAATATTTTATCCAGAGGCTGTTATAATGGGAGTAGATGTGAAAGGTCTAGAGCCTCAGCCAATAGGATTTGACATGATCCTTAGAAACTCTGTTTATAGAGCATCAAAAGCTCTAGAGATCAGCGACACAGATCTTGGGGTGGGCGTTGAGGCAGGCTTAATAGGTCTTGTAGACAGATGGTTTGATATTCATGTGGCTGTGATAATAGATAGAGAAAAGAAGATTACTTACGGCCTGAGCTCAGGATTTGAGATACCTAAAAATTTTGTTGAGAAGATATTTAATAAAGAAGCGTCTGAGTTAGAAGAACTTGTGAACAGATATTACAATGTCAGCAATGCTGGAGAGATAGGAGGCTTCATAAGATTCTTAAGTAGAGAAATTATTACGAGAGAAGATCTTGTTTTTAACGCAACGTTGATGGCTCTTATACCAAGGATCAATAGAGAATTATATTACACATATTAAATAACAATGTCCGTAGAAACATTTTGTTCTATGACATTGATATATCATTATGTTCTATTACTAAGTAGATTATCTAGGAAATATCGTGAAATACAATTAAATAGTGAGTAACCAGATATTTATATAGATGATGTGAGGGGCCCTCACAGGAGGGCTTTCTGAGAAGTGATGAAGGGCCAAAGCTCTGAGGTTTTAAGAGATTTTTATGAGGCGGTTGAAAAGATCTTTATTTATCTATTATTATAATTCAAGATCTTTTAGGAAGAGGTTGTGAAAATATGAGAGATAGTAAAAAAGATCTTTATTTAAGACATTTATTATTTGATCTTTATATCCATCCTCTTACTTTCATAGCTTTATAGATTCTTTCCACAGCTAATACATATGCTGCCTCTCTCATAGTGACAGTCTTTTTCTCAGATCTTAATGACTCATATTTTGATATTAATCTCTTGATGTTGTTTTCTATTATAGACTGTAGTCTCTTAAGAGTCTCCTCCTCATCCCACCAGTACCACTGTAGATTCTCTACCCACTCTAGATATGACATTATTACTCCTCCAGCGTTCGCAGCGATATCAGGAACTATCACAGCTCCTCTCTCGTAGAGAACTTTCTCAGCCTCAGGTGTTGTAGGACCGTTGGCTCCTTCAGATATTACTTTGGCCTTGATCTTGTTCACATTATCTTCTCTTATCACATTCTCAATAGCTGAGGGCATAAGAACTTCACAGTCGACATATAATGATGCATCTGGATCTTTAATTTTCTCTCCTTTTGGATAATTAATTACTTTACCAGTCTTCTCTTTAATCTCTATCGCAAGTTTCGTATCTATCCCATTAGGATCATAAACAGTTCCTGAGGTATCGCTTATGGCAATAACTTTAGCACCAAATTTCTGAGCGAAATATGCTGCATACTGACCTACGTTGCCGAACCCATGGACAGCCACTCTGAGACCTTCAAAACCTCCTAGATACTTCTCGGCAGCTATTTTGGCGGCCAAAGCTGTTCCAAAACCTGTTGAGTAAATTCTCACAGGATTGCCCCATAGCTCAGGAGGTTTTGCAGTAAACACTCCCGGCACGTTATAGCCTTTAATCTTGCTGAACTCATCGACCATCCAAGCCATTATCTGTGGTGTCGTGCCTACGTCAGGTGCAGGTATATCTATCTCATCTCCTATTAAAGGAGCTATTGCTCTGGCGTATCCTCTTGATAATCTCTCAAGCTCTCCTTGTGAAAGTTTTTTATAATCTACTTTGACAGCTCCTTTGCCTCCTCCATATGGGAGGCCGTTGAGAGAGTTTTTGAGAGTCATACCTAATGCCAGAGCCATGTCAGTCTCAAGATCGACCTCAGGATGGAATCTTATCCCACCTTTATAAGGTCCTAAAGCACTGTTATGCTGAACTCTATATCCTTCAAACACAACTATTTTTCCATTATCCATTCTCACAGGGATACTTACTATAAGAACTCTCTCTGGTCTACTAAGTATCTGATAAACCTCTTCTGGAAAACCTCCTAATTCAACAGATTGTTTTAATACTCTGAGCATCCATTGTAAATAACTGATCTTTTCGCTCATAAAGTTCTCCAAAATATATATTGTAATAAAGCTTATAAGCTTATTGATACAAAACTAGATCAAGTTATTACAGATCTAACAAAAATTTATACTTCATATAATATCTAAGATATATATAACTAAATCGATCATGAGCTGATAAGTATAACATTAAAGATAGAACATCCAAGATCAGTGTAAATGTATGGTAGTCTTTAAGTATTTCTCGTAATCATATGAAAATTTTGATCACTTCTCACCATATTTAAACATAGATTTTATAAGCTTCTCATTAGAAATATGAGCAAAAGATTAAATAAGGAGATGTATATGTCGATCTCTCGAATTTATGATACAAAAACTCTTGTCTATGTTGCTTTAGGAAAGATCAAGGCTGATCTTGTTGTTAAAAATATTGATCTGGTGAATGTCTATACTGGCGAGATCATTGAGAAGACTGATATAGCTGTTAAAAATGACAGGATCGCGTATGTGGGCTCAGACGCTGATCATACTATAGGTCTTGAGACAAAGATTATTGATGGAGAAGGATTATATGCTGTTCCAGGCTTTTTAGATGGTCATATGCATATTGAGAGCAGCATGATCACTCCGACACAATTCGCCAGAGCTGTTCTTCCATGGGGCACCACAGGCATTTTCCCAGATCCTCATGAGATAGGAAATGTGTTGGGAGTTGAAGGTATAAAGATTTTTATTGAAGAGTCTAAGAATCTTCCGTTGAAAATATTTTGGACAGTGCCATCATGTGTTCCAACGACTAACGATTTTGAGACTGCCGGAGCTGTCATAGATTCAAAGGATGTTGAAGATCTTATGATGATGCCTGAGGTGTATGGGCTTGGAGAGATGATGAACTACTATGGATTATTAAGTGGAGATGAAGAGGTTCATAAAAAGATTCAGGCTACATTAAAATATGGCAAGATAGTTACTGGCCACGCCGCTGGGCTGGGCTATAAAGAACTTGCTGCTTACGCAGCTGCGGGGGTTCACACATGTCATGAAGCCACGACAAAATATGAGGCTCTTAACAGAGCTAGACTAGGCATATGTACTAAGCTGAGATATGGATCTGCATGGCATGATCTTCCGGAGGTCGTCAGAGCATTAACAGAGACTAAGATTGATTCTAGGAGATTCATGATCATAACAGATGATGTTCATCCAGAAGATCTTTTGGCCAAAGGACATCTTAATCATGCTGTGAAAAAAGCAATTGAAGAGGGAGTGGATCCTGTGAAAGCTATTCAGATGGTGACTATTAATGTGGCAGAATGTTTCAAAGTATCTGATATGGTCGGCGGAATAGCTCCTGGCAGATATGCTGACATAGTTCTGTTAAGATCTCTAACTAAAGTAGATCCTTATATAGTCATCGCCTCCGGAAGAGTTGTTGCTAAAGAAAAGAAGCTTCTCATAGATCTTCCGAGATATAATTATCCAGAGCATTTTAGAAAAACTGTTAGACTAAAGAGACCTCTCACTTCTGATGACTTTATTATTAGAAGTAGAAAAGTGTTTAACGGCTTCACACGTGTACATGTGATGCAGATTTTCGAAGGATCAGTTCCTAACAAACATGTTGTTGAAGAGCTTAAAGTTGAAAATGGAGAGATAATGCCTTCTATAGAGAAAGATGTGATCAGAATAGCAGTTGTTGAGAGACACAAGGCCACAGGGAATATAGGACTTGGCTTTGTAAAAGGCTTCGGGATCAGAGAAGGTGCTGTGGCAAGTACTGTGGCTCACGATAGTCACAACATGATCATAATGGGTATCGATAGAGATGATATGGCTTTTGCAGGAAACGTATTAGCAGAGATCGGCGGTGGAATGATTGCTGTTAAAGATAAAAAGATTCTTGCTCTCGTGGAGCTTCCTATAGCAGGTTTATTAAGTGATGAGCCTGTGGAGGTTGTGGCTAGAAAAGTAGAGGATCTTAAGAAGGCTTGGAGAACCCTCGGATCTTCAATAGAGTCTCCTTTCATGACAATGTCTATACTAGCGTTGACAGTTCTCCCAGAGCTGAGAATAAGTGATAAAGGTCTTGTAGATACTTTGAAAGGAAGATTCATTGATTTAGAAGATTAATATATAAAAATATTCTTATTTTTTCAATAAAACGTTTTTATGGTGAGAATTATGTACAGAGTATTATATCCTATGAGAACTTATCTCATAGTCTCTGGAAGAATAAATGAAGAAGCCAATGTAACTATAATCACTGCAACTGCCCTTTAGAGCAGAATAGTATTTACATTTTTAAGCTTTCTAGAGAAATATGTGTGGTAATGATGAGAATATATAATATTTCGAGGGCTCGAGGGTCGATTTCTCTGAGGAGTATCATCTTAAAGATCCTATATGAACTTAGAGATGAGACCCTCAGCCCAATGATCATTATGGAATCATCGATCTCTCGCCAAAAGACTTACACCCGAGACCTCAACATAGAAAAACGATCTTCTATAGAATTGAAAGTAAAAGATCACGACTTCAGAGCTGCTCCGACAACCTCGTTTATATCTTTTATATTTATCTCTATCATCCAATTCTGAAGATCTTTTAATATCTCAGGTATTATATCAGGTTTTTTGATGAGAGCTGTGCCTATCTGGACAGCTTTTGCACCTGCTAATATAAACTCAGCAACGTCTCTCCAGTCGCTTACTCCTCCAACCCCTATTATCTCAGGCTTAAGCTCACGATATATCTCATACACAATTCTCACAGCAATAGGATGTATTGGAGGTCCTGATAATCCTCCGAATATATTTGTGAGTATAGGCTTCATAGAATAGACGTCTATTACAAGAGCTTTTATAGTATTGATCAGTGTGAGAGCTTTCGCACCTTTCTCAAGAGCTTTCTCAGCAGATCTTAAGATTCTGTCGCTCAGACCTAACTTAGCTATCACAGGGATCTTTATAGAGCCTGAGACAGCCTCAACAATCTCGCTCACATTTTCAGGATCAGATCCTATCTCTATGCCATACCCCTTTGTGTGTGGACAGCTTAGATTAAGTTCTACAGCATCTGCTTTATAGAGATCTGCTGTAGATGCTACTTCAACAAATTCTTTGACGCTTGATCCTCCGACGCTGATTATTATAGGTCTGTTATATCTTCTGGCTCTCTCAATTAGTTTTGGTATAATATCTCTGCCAGGATTAGCCAGTCCCACAGCATTTATCAGACCTCCGTTTCTAAGCTCAACAACTATAGGAGGATCATAACCTTTTCTAGGTTCATAAGTTATTGTCTTACTAACGACTGCAGAGACATTATATCTTATTAATATATCTATAGTCTCAGGCTCAGAACCTAAGATCCCGCTGGAATTCATCAGAGGATGATCTAATTTGACATTTGTTATCGAAGTCTTTAAAGAGAGATTCATAGAGCCACCTCATAATCCCTAGGATCTGTGAATAAATCATTTAAATAAACAGGAACTCCTCTGACAACTGTGGCATAAACAGATCCTTTCAATCTCATGTTTTCATAAGGAGTATTCTTAGACTTAGATATCATCTGAGAAGATCTTACGACAGTCTCTTTGTCAAGATCTATTATAGTATAATTAGCTCTACACCCAGGCTTCACACATCCATAAAGATCTAGTCCTAAAAACTTTGCCGGACCAATAGAGAACAAACTGATTAATCTCTCAAGACTTAAAACATTTTTATTGACAAGATCCAGCATTAACGAGCTTACAAACTCTATAGATGAGATCCCTGAAGGACATTCACTGAAATCTCTATTCTTCTCTTCAAACGTGTGTGGAGCATGGTCTGTCGACATCATGTCTATAAGACTCTCACTAGACACAAGATTCTCTAACAGATGTTCTCTCATATATTTGGTTCTCAGAGGAGGATTGACCTTGGCCACACAGCCTAGTCTTCTCTCATCATCAGAGTCAAGAAGAAGATAATGAGGACATGTATCAGTTGAATAACCAAGTTTTTTAGCCACATATGCTGTATATAGATTTGTCACATGAGTGATGTTCACGCCATCTCTAGAGCCTAGAACCCTATGGATCCTTTCTAAAGCTTTTATCTCAGCATCTATAGGTCTACATCTCCATCTATATCCTTTCTCACAACTCTCGCTGATGTTCTCAGGATCTTCAGCATGAATCATTATTCTAGGAATTTTTCTTAATACCTCTCTATCATATTTCTCAAGTCTCTCATAATCCTCAGGATAGATCTTTAGACCATAAACTTTTGAGAATCTCATCATCTCAATAGCCTCTCTCTCCTCTTTAGGAAGAGCGATCCATATGCCGTATTCAGTGAAAGAATTTCTCTCAAAAGCCTTCAGCTTATTCTTCAACACATCTATATTATCAACTCTAGGTCTCGTATTAGGCATATCAATGATCATTGTGAAACCTCCTTTGGCGGCAGCCATAGTCCCGCTTCTCTCATCTTCTTTATAAGAAAGCTCTAGACCTCTGACATGTGTATGAATATCTATGAAGCCTGGCAGAGCAACTCCTCTGCTGAGATCAAAAAATAGATCTGTCTCACCAAATTTTTCAAAACCTTCTCTGACATCTATCACATGTCCATTTTCGATCAAAAGCGAGAGTCTCCTAAGATCTTTATGATCGAAATATCTGATCCATAGATTAATTCTGTGAGAGATATTCAGCCACCTCATCACAGGAGAATAATGGCCCGTCTACACATAATAATTTTGATGTAGGCTTAAGCACACAGCTTCCGCAGAAGCCCAGGCCACATTTAACATGATTCTCTAGATTAACATATACATCTAATTCTCTATTTATCTCACATATCTTCGCCAACATCTCTTTAGGACCTGATGCTATTACAAGATCCCATTTATCTCTCTCTCGTTTAATAATTTTCTGATAAAGATCTGTAGCCTTTCCACAGTAAAATCTTTTATCAACACAATCCTCAGCAACATAAAATATTTCTCCGACTGATCTTGACGAGATAATGTTAGAAAGATCAAAATATTGATGATGATATCTGAAGCCCCATATAACATCTATAGATATCTTGTCTCTAAAATATCTTGTTAAATAAGGCAGTGGAGCAACGCCAGATCCTCCTGCAACAAATAATATCTTTCTCTCATAAAGATCTTTAATACCTTTGCCATAGAATCCGTTTACACCTACGAAGCCAGGGTTTTGAGCTAATGTTTTTGTGCCTTCACCTCTCACCTTAAATATTATAGTGAGAATATCATCATGATAATCAGCCACTGACATCGGCATAAGATCTTTTCTAGGGATCCATAACATGACAAATTGAAAAGGCTTGGGAGACTGCGATATTTTCTCAAATAGTTTTATATCTGTTTTGTAATAATCTGAAGAAAGTTTAGTTACCTCAATTATTTTTCCTGAGAAGAACATTTTAGACTCCTATATAGTTCATTAACTCGTTCTCCTCAATAACTGTTCCACAATATACACATTCAAATTTTAATGGTTTATCAGATATTTTTCTGAATAATGTTTTTACAGGCTCTCTCTTCTGATTTGTTATACATGTAGGATTTGGACATTTTAATAATCCGCTTATTATCTGTGGAATCTCTACTTTAAACTTCTTCTTAACCTCATAATCATCTATTATATTGATTGTTGCTGAGGGAGCTATGAGAGATATTATATTCACTTCGTGAGGCTCTAGATATCTATTTTCTATCTTCACAATATCTTTTTTACCTAATTTATTGCTCTCAACATTCATTAGAACAGCAATTCTATAACCTTCTCTACCAGATATCTTGAGGACTCTAAGAACA
>WYEN01000052.1 GCA_009903825.1 Desulfurococcales archaeon | reverse complement strand
CTGGTTTGATGAATCAACTCCAAGTAGTGGAGTTGCTAGAGCTAGACATGAATTGGTTACTCCACAGAATTATGATATAAGTCGTCTGAACAATGTGTTATTTACTGTAGAGCCCACCTCAGTAGCTTTCTTAGATCCTGATAAGCCTGGAGGCGTTATGCCTATGATCTTATCTCATTATTTCTATACTCAGTTTAATACTGGAGAGTCAGGATCGATATCTTTTAATGTTTACCTCTATGATAGCAGTTATGGAGAGTATTAGTCTCTTTTAAAAAGATCTTTTTTAAATTTTCTTCATCTCATCTGAAATTGTTAAGTTTTTCTAGACAGAGAGTTTTTAGACATAATTTTTATTTTTGTATGAATTTTTATCTTGAAGCTAGGTGATTACGTGAGCATATGAAGAATATGAAGAGGTAGAGATTTTGTCTATAAACGAAGAGTATATTGGTTATGTGAAAAACGTTCTTCTTAAAAAACTTGTTGAAGAAAGATCTTTTGAAGAGATGTACGTCCATCCAGATCCAGATTCTATTGTCACGGCATCTTTGATCGGAAGATTATATAGTATGGCAGGCTTAGACATAGGTTTTGCACCTATTGATCGTGTGGGAGAGTCTGGAGATAAATCTCTTTTCATAGGCTTCTCAAGACCTCGCACATTTTTCAAAGGATTTCTTCTTGGTAGAGATAAAGAGTTTATAGTTAGAGAAGATAAGATGATATTATTTAGATATAATGTTAGCATATCGACTCATGTAGAAGAGTCTATGAAAGAACATTATAGACTGCCTAAAGAGCTTAGAAGTATTGTATTCTCCACATATATCTATAGCTCATCAAAAGATGGAATGATATATTCAGTTGAAGATGATGTCATAAGAATAGGTCTAGAGATTTTCGGTCCTGACATATCAAAAACAGTTTTAGGTCTAAAGATCCTTGGGTATTATGATGAGATCTATATTAAAAGAAATCTGTATAACACTATAGATCCTTTTATTCCAGGAGTCTCTGGAAACAGAGAGAAGATTGATGAGATAATGTCTAAGGCTGGAGAAGGCAGAGGAAAGACTTATCTTGAGAAGATAAGCTCGTTAGTTAACAATTATGTTGGGAAAGATCTTGTGAAAATAGGCAATAAACCTTATTTTGATCAAACTATGCCATTTATAGATCCATACGAAGTTGTTCATTGTATTAACATGATGATTAATATAGATCCTCTTTTAACATCCACATACATAGCCACAGGCTCTTCAGGAATCTCAATTTTAGCATATAAATGTAGAGAGCTGTTTCCCAGGCTCATAGAAAAGATCTATGATTTTATAAATAAAAAAGATGTGGATATCATCTCTAAAAAAATTGAGAATATAAGTTTCAGTGAGATAGTTCTTAAAAAATGTGATAAAGAGATTCTTTACGAGATGTATATTATACTAAGAAACTTGAGAAACATATCTGAGAACATAGTGTTCAACTGTGGAGAGAGTTATCTTATTCCTATAAAAAAGCCTCTGCCATTGACAAAAGATCTTCTCGAGAGGACAAGAGGATCTTTTGTTGAGATAGATGATCTTAAGAAGATTTCTGAGGTGATGAGATATTTCGAAGATGATAATAAATACGAAGATAAAATTAGACGATGAGAAGCTTATAAACTCGGTTATAAAAGCTCTGGAGCCTGATAACATAGATTTTCCAGAGAATATTTTCATGAGTATATCACATGAGAAAAACATGATCATCATAAAGATAGAATGTTCTTATGAAAAAATTTTGTCATGCAGATCTACTTTAGATGAGGTCTTAATGATAATACAGAGCATATTAAAGACTTTTAAAAACATACGATAGATAATGTGTAAAGAATTTTCTTGATAGGCTGCCTATAAATACTTTATAATATATCTATGAATTTGATTTTAGGAGATTAATATGAGAGTTGTGAGAACTGCATTAACTATTGCCGGAGTAGATAGTGGTGGAGGAGCTGGCATAGCTGCAGATCTAAAGACTTTTGCAGCGCTAGGTGTTCATGGCATGGTTGCTGTCACCAGTGTGACAGCACAAAACACATATGCTGTAATAGGTATTCATGACATTCCTCCTCAAATGGTTGAGCTACAGATAAGAGCGGTGGCTGATGACATAGGTGTTGACGCTGCCAAGACCGGGATGCTCAGCAACCCAGCTATTGTTGAGACTGTGGCTAAAGTTGTTAAAGAATACAGATTTCCTCTAATAGTTGATCCTGTGATCTATGCGAAGAGCGGTGCAAGACTTCTTGTGGAGGAGGCTGTGGATGTTCTTAAAAATAAACTTCTTCCTTTAGCGCTAGTTGTCACACCTAATAAATTTGAGGCTGAGAAGCTTGCCGAGATCTCTATAAAATCTATTGAAGATGCTGAGAAAGCTGCAAAGATCATATATGAGAGATATGGGTCTAAAGCAGTGGTAGTGAAAGGAGGTCATTTAGATGGTGAGAAGAGCATTGATGTATTATATTACGAAGGCATGATCAAGAGATTTGAGTCTTCTAGAGTCGAGGGGTGTACTCATGGGACAGGCTGTTCTTTCTCAGCAGCTATAACAGCATATATAGCAAAAGGCTATGACGTTGTGACATCAATAGAGAAAGCTAAGGAGTTCATAACTAATGCTATATCAAGATCTTATAAAATAGGTAGAGGACACTGTCCTGTTAATCCTTCTGCAAATATAGATCTTGATGCTGAGATATATAGAGCTCAGAGAGAGCTTGCAAAAGCAGTTGAGGAATTAATAAATAATAGAGGAAGAGAATTTGCTAAACTGATACCTGAGGTTCAGACTAATTTTGTATATTCACCTCCGCCACATCTAACTAAAGATCCTATGGATGTCGTAGGAATACCTGGGAGAATAGTTAATTTCATGGGGAGAGCATATGCATCTGGATATCCAATGCCAGGAGCCTCTAGCCACATGGCTAGAGCTGTGATCACTATGCAGAAGTATGATCCTAACATAAGATCTGGGATCAACATAAGATATTCGAAAGAGATCGAAGAGATCTTAAGAAGATCTGGGTTGAAAGTATCATATTTTGATAGAAGAGAGGAGCCTGAAGAAGTAAAAAAGATTGAAGGAGGGACGACTACATGGGGTATTGAGACAGCTATTAAAAGAATCAATGATATTCCTGATGTCGTCATAGACTATGGAGAACATGGTAAAGAGCCTCTTATAATGATCTTTGGAAAAGATCCTTGGGATGTTCTGAGAAAGATATACATGATATTAGATAAGATCAGATCTGACTAGATCTTCTGATGACATTCTCAGTATATCTATAAGGACATTTCTCCCAATAGTTTACACACAGCTGTGCCTCATATATTGTCAGATATCTATTAAGAACTTTACAATATGCAGCATAAATCTTCAAATCTTTTTTATATTCAACTATTCTGATCTCATAGAAACTACATTCAGATCTATAGTTTTTTACCTCTTTCTCATTAATTCTATAGATCCTTGGATAAAGTCTGGCTTTGTCAACAGTAAATTTATTCTCAGAAGAATCATTCTTATCTTGAGACATGATCTTCATCAAGATCTTCTGCTTATAATCACAGCTAGATAAGATATAAGTCTTCGATTCTGAGTCTCTATAGAGCCTATAGTTATCTCATCAATATTTACAGCATCTCTCAACTTGCTTCTCAATATATTATATATCACAGCTGCCTTACTAATATTTCTTCCTTTACCAATTAAAATTATTCTATCTACACCTTGATTAAGTCTTAAAATAATCTCTGTGGCATATGTCATAGGACTTTCTCTACCAACGATTATCATAGGATATTTGCTTACGAATCTCCCGTTTACTACTGTAAGAAACTTCTCACTCATCTTAATCAAATCCATTAAACACACTATCTAAAAAATAATATAAATATGTTTCTAGAGAGAGGATAACCCATATAAGAACATTGATCGTCAAAGGCACATGCCTTGTCATCGTAATAAAATAGGACTACAGCTTTATCTCTATATGTATAGAGAAGTCTGCCCAGCCTCCTAACATCGTCAAGACTACATATCCTTAAAACTGAAAGCTTCGCCCTTCAGGGCGAGGAGAATGTCGAATAGGTGTATAGAAGCAAGTATTTGGCTCTCCCTCAGCTCGGACGGAACATGGAGTTTCTCAAAAGCCTCATCAAGATCCTTAGAAAGTGATTTTGAAAGCTCAAAATCCTCGGTATCCACACTCAAACCTATCCCACAATATATATATTTGAGATACAACAAAAAGAAACTACAACGTTATAGGCGTTTGATTGTCTATAGTTATTGGGAGATATCAATGGTTGAGATTTTGAAGCGAATAGTTGTTGACCCTAGAATTATGGGTGGAAAGCCTGTTATAAGAGGGACTAGGATACCGGTTTATCTCATTCTCGAACTGATTGCCAGCGGCTGGACTATTGATAGGATCCTAAAGGAATATCCTCACCTTACTCGTGAGGATATTCAAGCAGCGATAATGTATGCAGCTAAGGTGTTGAAGGAGGAGATCATTGTCAAAGCCTAGAATTCTAGCCGATGAGAATATGCCAAAGACAGCTATTCAAATCCTTAGAAACTCCAGCTTCGACGTTATCCCTGTCTGGGAGATAAGACCTGGATTAAGTGATGACGATGTAGTCAACATAGCAGTAAGTGAGGGAAGGATAATTTTAACATTCGATAAGGATTTTGGAAGATATGCTCTCACAAATCCCAACATACCAGGAGTCATACTAATACGAATACCACCTAAGAGCCCTGAATATATCGCACAACGAGTACTCGCTGTACTTGCTACTATAGAGGATCTTCACAATAAGTTGATCATAGTTCGTAGGAAAACAATAAAGATTATTCGAATAAGATAATAACGACGTTCACCCATGTTCAAAACCTTTCCTAAGCTTCATAGGAATCTTCATTCGATCCTCAGCAGCAAGATCATGGATCTCAACATAGACATCGCTGTTAACAACCTTAACTCTATAGATCCTCTTATCGTAAGCCTACACATCGATGGAACATTCACTCTCAAGATCGAAACCTAGTGTAAATAAGCTCGCAAGTTAGGATCTCATTTGCTATAGAGCCTCTAGAGATCTGAAATATTATTATTTAAATATATGAGGTAAATCTGTATCGGAGAAGATATTGAGAATAGGTCTTGTGGGAGCTGGCTACTGGGGTTCTAATATTGCTAGAGCAATTATAGATAAGAAACTAGGAGATCTTGTGGCTATACATGACATGTATTTCGAGAAGGCTTATGAGCTTGCTAAAAAATATGATTCAAAGCCTTATAAAGATCTTGATCAAATGTTAGAGAAAGAAGATCTTGATGCAGTGATCGTTGCTGTCAGTGCAGACAATCTTTATAGGGTAGCTAAAAAAGTTATTGAGGAAGGGATCAATGTTTTCATAGAGAAGCCTGTTGCGACATCATTAGAAGAAATAGAGGATCTTAGAAAAAGATCTGAGGTTAAAGGAGTTGTTGCAGTCCCGGGGTTTATTATGAGATTTGATCCTGTGGCTATTTATATAAAAGATTATCTTGAAAAGATGAGTCAAGATCCTGTTTATATATATATACAGAGGTCTGGAAGAAGAGCTGTTAGATATAGAAATATCAGCATAATACTTGATCTAGGGGTTCATGATATAGATTTGTTAATATATCTTTTGAAAAATAAAGAGAGATTAAAAGTTATAGATGCTTGTAGATCTCATGTGGCAGATGACGAGAGCTATATAACATATATAGATTATGAGGTTGGCACAGCCATGCTCAGCTCTAATTCAGCACCTCTTGTTAAGATAAGAAAAATATTTGTTAATTTAGATGAGAAGATCTTGTTAGAAGGAGATTTTGTATTGTCCGAAGTCAGAGTCGTTGAGAATAAAAAAATTTTGCAACAGAAGATTCTGAGCTCATCTGAAGAGCCGCTCGTGGCTGAATTAAAGGCTTTTATAGATAAGATTAATGGAAAAGATTCTTCTTCTCCTGATCTTAGAGATGCTGAGAAGGTTCATAAGATTATTAAAGAAATATTTCTGGCCTCCAGATCAAGAGATGAGAGTAGAGAGTGTATATGATGATGTTGCCAGGAGATGTCTATCCAGGCATTATAAGAAGAAGACCTTGGATCACATATTTTCTTATAATCATAAACTCTATAATATATCTATTGACGTCATATAAATCAAGTTTTCTTCAGATAGACTCAGATGTTTTATGGAGATATAGTTTTGTGCCTGCTCTACTCTCGACATCAGATGGATGGCTCAGAATACTTACATCAATGTTTCTACATGGTTATCCTCTTCATATAATATTTAACATGTATTTTCTCTATATATTTGGAAGAGATGTAGAGACTTTCTTAGGATCCTTTAGATATCTTGTGTTATATATAGCATCAGGTTTCTTAGCAGCGTTTGTTCATACATCAATGTCTCTTGTGATGGGCATAGACAATTTAGGTATTCCTGCTTTAGGAGCCTCAGGAGCTATAAGTGGGGTTTTAGGAGCATTTCTAATGTTGTTTCCAGGCGTCAGAATGAGTATATGTATATTTATTCCATTTCCTATATGTGGAAACATGTCTTCAACACTTTTCATAATATTCTGGTTCATTCTACAGATCATCTATGGATATCTTCAGTTGGGAGGAGTGGCGTTTTTTGCTCATGTAGGAGGATTTCTAGGAGGACTGGCTCTAGTATATTATTTAGGGAGAGATGTTGCACATCAGATCTTTGGTTATAAATATTTCAACATATCTTTTAACAGCGTATACAGCTTTTTCGGATATAGAAGAGGTCTCTCATCTATTGCAAGATTCATTCTCATATTTTCAGCAACATTGATTTTATTAAGTTTATTTACAGCATTCTCATTAATAAGAGAGAATCCTATAGTGAATACTTTATATATAAAAGCATCTGTGACAACCTCATCTGAAGCCTATAGATCATCTGAGGCAGCCGTTGTAATATTTGAAGAAGCAAACAGATCAAGATCTACTGTCGCTCCTATTGCTGATGATATCGTGAGAGTATTATTCAACAGATTATATTCAGCAGGCTATATAATTAACACGTCCTTAGCAGGCTACCAGGGGTCTTTATATTTCAGCGGCTATATAAGATTGATAGGACTGATTGCTCATCCAGTGAGACTCATAATGAATATGACTGAGGCAGTATATACAGATAAAGGCGTCATAAAAGAGGGCGTCGGAAATGCTCAGACCGATCTTCTCACATGTGATGTTTATGGAAGATGTAGTATAACCGACTACTGGTATTATAGATATTTCTCTATAAGACTGATAAACTCGTCACCTCTATATGACATCATCATGATCCCTATGGTACTTACTATAATCAGCCTATTAGTTGTGATATATATCTTAATTGCTAGAAAAGATCTTGAGATTTCTTATATTTCCTAAGGATCTATTGGAATTTATGTTCTAGAAATCTGGTTCTGAGAAAGATCTGTTAGAAGTTTCGTAGCCTCTCCTCTTCTAGTTATTATCAGGTCTTTAAGAGGATCCAGTTTTTTAGGCTCAAGATCTTTTCCACAATGAGGACATCTAATAATCTGATATCTATAGCGAAGATCTGATATAGTGGGGATCCCTAGGTTATCATGTCCAATCTTCTCATAGATATATATCACATGTCCACAGTTTCTACAGAGATATATGATCACTATAATTCTCAGCCCATTACAAACGATAATTAGAAAAATTCTTTTAAATATTCTCCTAATAATACATAGTAATACAATTAAAATTTGTCATCTAAAGATCTTTCTTAAAAAGATTTTTGTATCTGTATATTCTCATGATTATTTGAGTAAGACCTTTTATTCTTATATAGATAAGATATCAATTAAGTCGACTTGTATAAAAAACAGATCATACAGATCAAGAATATTTATAAGCTTTGAAAACGTATTTTTCTGATAAAAAGGTGATTGTATGCCTGGAATGATACCTCTCATAGGAGAGAAGTTTCCTAGAATAGAAGTAGATACCAGCCATGGTAAAAAAGTTTTGCCAGACGACTATCAAGGCAAATGGTTTGTCCTGTTTAGCCATCCAGCAGATTTCACACCAGTATGTACAACAGAGTTTTACGCTTTCGCATCTAGATATGAAGATTTTAAGAAACTCAACACAGAGCTTATAGGACTGAGCGTAGATAGCACGTATTCTCATATTAAATGGATCGAGTGGATAAAAGAGAAATTAGGTAAAGAAGTACCTTTCCCAATAATAGCAGATCCTGTGGGGCAGGTTTCAAATAAGCTAGGTCTTCTTCACGCTGCATCAGCAACTCATACTGTGAGAGCCGTCTTTATAGTGGATCCTCAGGGAGTTATTAGGGCAATACTTTATTATCCTGCAGAGCTGGGCAGAAATATTGATGAGATACTTAGAATGGTTAAAGCTCTTCAAGTGAGTGATAAATATAAGGTTGCTATGCCAGCTAACTGGCCTAATAATGAGCTTATAGGAGAGAGAGTTATAGTGCTGCCAGCCTCAACTGTTCAGACTGCGGCGGAGAGATTAAAACAATACACATGCTACGACTGGTGGTTCTGTCACAAAGAGATTCCTAAAGAAGAGGCTGAGGAAGCAAGAGTTTTTCTAGAGAGAGCTGCTAAAAAGAAGTAATTAATAAATATAATCTTTTTTTAATACTTCTTTTAATTTCTTAAGGCTCTCTGAGACTATGATCTCTATCTCGAGAATAGATTTTCTATCTTTAAGACGAGATACAAGTCTTCTGTCAAGATCAATAGCTGCTTTATCAGATCTTATCATTAAAGTTTTGTCATCTATAAAATCACTTTTTCTAATAATAATTCTCACAGGATCTCTTAATGTAAGCCTAGGATCTCCGTGACCAATCACATGATCTATTATGTCGTCACTTTTAAATATCGTTGCTACATACCACCCAGATCTTATTTTATCTTTAAGCATTGGATCAAGATCTGTCAAAGCTTTCTCTGATGATACAGCTATTATACAGTCTCCTCTAGGCGTCACATGTTCTTCTTTAGTGATCTCTATAGTGCTTCTATGAGTAGCTTTTATATTCTCATGACCTTTAGCTACAAATTTCTCTCTGAGGATCATTTCTTCTCAATATGTCTTTTCAATATTTTTCTCAGGACATATTGTAGAATTCCTCCATGTCTCACATACTGCATCTCAGTCTCTGTATCTATTCTCAGTCTAAGTTTTTTCTCTATGACTTCTCCCGAAGGCTTTTTAACAACAATTTTCACAATATCTCTCGGCTTGGCATTTTCTAAACCGATTATATCTATGATCTCTGCTCCGGTAAGCTTAAGATCTTCATAATTCTCTCCTTCAATAAACTGTAGAGGTATGATCCCCATTCCCACAAGATTTGATCTATGGATCCTCTCAAAACTTTTTGCAATAACTACTCTCACTCCAAGAAGCTTCGGGCCTTTGGCAGCCCAATCTCTCGAGCTTCCTGCACCATAGTTTTCTCCAGCTATGACGAGCA
>WYEN01000126.1 GCA_009903825.1 Desulfurococcales archaeon | reverse complement strand
AGATCTTTAAAAATTTTTTAATTGATACATAGAAAATTATCTTTGGAGATTTTTGTTGAGAGATGAGAGACTTATAGTTGTAGCTTTGGGAGGCAACGCTTTTCAGTCTAGAGGTGATAGAGGAAGTCCTAGAGAGTATTGGGCTAACGCGTATAAATCTGCTGAGATTATTGTTGATCTTGTTGAGCTGGGTTATAAAGTTGTTGTTACACATGGGAACGGTCCTCAGGTTGGTGTTATTGATGAATGGATGTTTCTAGGCCTCAAAATGAAGGGTCTGCCTCCTATGACTCTTGATATTGCAGGGGCCATGAGCCAGGGTTGGCTGGGCTATATTCTTCAACAGGCTGTTTATAATAAGCTTGTTGAGAGAGGTCTTCTGAATAAAAGGGTTAGAGGTGTTGTGTCTCTTATTACTCAGACGCTTGTTGATAAGAATGATCCTGATTTCAAAGATCCTAGCAAATATATAGGTCCTTGGTATGAGAAGGAGGAGGCTGAGAAGATGTCTAGAGAATATGGATGGATTTTTAAACAAGATCCTAGGGGAGGCTTCAGAAGAGTCGTCCCATCGCCAGATCCTGTTAGACAGATAGAGCTTGAGGCGGCCAAGACTCTTATAAACAATGATTTCATTGTGATCTTAAGCGGCGGAGGAGGAGTCCCTGTATATATTAATGAGAGAGGATTTTTAGAAGGTGTTGAAGCAGTTGTAGATAAAGATCTTGCTGCTGAGAGGATCGCCACAAGCATCAGAGCAGGAATCCTAATGATATTGACAGATGTAGACAAAGTCTATCTAAATTATGGCAGACCAGATGCAAAGCCTATAGACATAATGACGCTCAGCGAAGCCAAAAGATATTATGCTGAAGGTCACTTCAAGCCTGGAAGCATGGGTCCTAAGATTCTTGCAGCAATAAGATTTATAGAAAACGGAGGTTTAGAAGCTATAATAGCTCATCTAAACAAAGCTAGAGAGGCTGTTGAAAAAAGATCTGGAACTAGAGTTGTTCCAGACCATATTTTAAAGACCTAGATAAGATCTTTTTATCACAGGATTCTCAAGAAGCTCTAAGGAAGATCCTGACATGACTATCGAGCCGTTCTCAAGAACATATGCTCTCTCAGAGATTGATAACGCGGCATAAACATTTTGTTCTGCTATTAAAATAGTTATCTTCTTCTCTCGATTGATCTGTGATATTGCATCAATAAGATGATCAACAATTTTAGGAGCCAGACCTAGTGAGGGCTCGTCTAACATCAATATTCTCGGTCTCGCCATAAGCCCTTTTGCTATAGCAAGCATCTGTTGCTCACCGCCGCTTAAAGTCCCGGCCAGCTGTCTTCTTCTCTCTCGTAGGACTGGGAATAAACTGTATACAAACTCCATATCTTTACGTATCTCATCTACATCTTTCCTCAGAAAAGCTCCCATCTCAAGATTCTCTTCTACACTCATCTTAGGAAAAAGCCCTCTGCCCTCTGGAACAAGTATTATCCCCATGGAAGCTCTTACATATGGAGGCTCATGATCAATTCTTTTATTCTCTAGATAAATCGCTCCGCTAGATGTCTTCAACAGACCTGCTATTGTTTTTAAAGTAGTTGTCTTGCCAGCTCCGTTAGGACCTATCAAAGCTATGATCTCTCCATGACCAGCCTCTAGACTTACTTCTTTAAGTATCAAGGCTTTGTCATAGAAGACCTTGATCTTATCTACTTTTAACAGCAAATCTCTCACCTAGATAAGCTTTCACAACCTCAGGATTAGAAACCACATCCTTAGGATCTCCCTCAGCAATAACTACTCCACTATTTAAAGCAATTAATCTCTCTGATAAATTCATGATCACTCTCATATTATGTTCAACAACAACCACTGTGGTTCCGTTCTCATGTATATCCTTTATTAATCTGATTATATCATCTATCTCAGCTGTGGTAAGTCCTCCTGTGGGCTCGTCGAGAAGAAGAATCTTCGGTTTTAAAGCTAATGCCCTCCCGATCTCAAGTTTCTTCTTCTCACCATGTGATAATGAGTCTGCTGAGACATCTTCTCTATGTGAGAGACCTATCATCTTCAGTATCTCTCTGGCTTCTCCTATAATCTCTCTCTCAGAAACTCTGCTCATAAGCCCGTGTCTCATGTAAAGAGCTACACGTATATTATCTAAGACATTCATCCCCATGAAAGGTTTTACAAGCTGAAAAGTTCTCACAACACCTCTCTTCACCATCTCATGTGGAGAAAATCCTGTCACATCTTCTCCAGACAGAATTATTCTGCCTTTGTCAGGTTTCAGAAAACCTGTGATGATATTGAAAAGAGTTGTTTTGCCAGAGCCGTTCGGACCTATTATACCTAGAAGCTCTCCTTTAAAAACTTTTATATTTATATTTCTCAGAGCAATTATTCCTCCAAATCTCTTCCATATATCTCTAGTCTCTAGAACAACTTCTCTACTCATTTAAGTCTTCACCTCACCAACAATCTCTTTTGAGACAGTTTTTCTCTGCACTAAATTTTTGATGAGATAACCGTATACGCCTCCTGGAAAGAATCTTATTATTAATATGATGAGTGTACCATATATGAGAAGTCTATATTCGAGCAACGGCCTCAGAATCTCTGATACAAACATTAGTATGAAGGCTCCTATAGAAGGGCCTATCACAGTTCCGGCGCCTCCCAGCAAAACCATTGATAATATAGCTATAGACTGACTCAGAGATGACATATCTGGATTCACATATCTTATGTAATGAGCATAGAACCCTCCAGAAACTCCTGCTATAAATGTTGAGATCATATAAACAGATATTCTATATAAAGAAGTGTTTATTCCAACAGCTTTTGCAGCATCCTCATCTTCTCTCATAGCCACGAGAATTCTTCCATATCTTGATGAAGTCAACATCCATAAAATATATAATATGATTATATAGACTGTCAACATAAGATAATAATATGATGTTCTACTACTAAAATCTATGAGGCCTGCTCCTGGAAGAGGAGGGATGTTAGGGATCCCTAGAGGTCCTCTTGTTATGAAATCTAGATTTATAAGAAGCAGATAAACTATCACTCCAAAACCTAATGTTGATATAGCTAGATAAGGTCCTCTAAGTCTTAATGCTGGAATACCCATGGCAAGTCCTGCCAACATTGATGCTACTCCTCCAAGAGCTACTCCAAGCCATGGGGAGAGACCTATGTTTATTGATAATAATGTTGAGGTGTATGCTCCTACAGCATAGAAGGCTGCATATCCTAATATTAAAGATCCTGTGTATCCAACCAAAAGATCAAGGGCTGACGCAAGGATCGCATTGATAAATGATAGTATCATTATATGAATAATATATTGATTTCCTGATAATGGTATCAAAACGAATATAATGATCAGCAGAATAATATATGCGATATTATTGAGAGACGACATTCTCATTATTAGTCACCTTCCTAAAATACCCTGTGGTCTTATCCAGAGGACTATGATCATTATTAAAAATCCTATGACATCTCTATATGCAGTCCCTATAAATAATCCTCCTAAATTCTCGATGACTCCAAATAGAAAACCTGCGTATATAGCTCCCATGACGTTTCCCATGCCACCTAATATCACTACTGCAAATGCCTTCGCAATCATGTCAAGACCCATGTTAGGATATAAATTGAATATAGGTCCCACAACTCCTCCGGCTAATCCTGCCAGTGTTAATGATACGAACATAGTTATATCATAGATCTTCCATATATTGATTCCTACAAGCATTGCTGCAGAAGGATCTTGAGAAACAGCTCTTATAGCCTTTCCTATTCTACTTTTTCTCAAAAAAATATAGAGTGTTGAAAGCGATATTAATGCTATAAGAAGTGCCAAGATCCTTGGAGCTCCTATACTTAAAAAACCTATTTTAATAACACTATCACTCATGACTGTATAAACTCTGATAGGGATAGGCTTCCATATTACTAAAACAAGATCTACTATAAGAATTGAGAGACCTATCGTCATGAGAATAAAGTTAAGATCTTGAAAATAAAACATTGCAGTTCCTCTAGCTCTTGCAACCGCCTCATAAAGAGGTTTTATAAGTATCTTGTTGAGAGCCACACCTAATAAACCTACGATCAATGCTGCAACAAACATTGTTATATAAGGATCTGTTTTAAGATAATTTGATAAAGTATAAGTCAGATAAGCACCTAACATATAGAATTCTCCATGAGCAAAATTACTGAATCTCATGACACCAAATATCATAGTCAGTCCTACCGCGATCATTGCATAGATCCCGCCTAAGACTAGACCATATATAATCTGTTCGATTAAAAGCTCTGTGGAGACCAGATTTCATCACCATATAAAAAATTGAAAAATTAGCTTGTTTGAAGAATCTTGTTTAGAGGTATATAATCTCCTTGTTTATCTGTAGGTGGATATAATATGACTCTGCCTAGACCATTCACTCCATCTTTAACTCTCTGAACTTGAACAATTAATACTTTAGTCTGTGCCTGACCTTTGTCATCAAAATATATTCTTCCTTGAACACCTTCAAAATCAAGTTTTCTCATAGCATCAGCTACAGCATCAGGATCTAATTTGCCAGCCTTTTCTAAAGCATATTTCAGAGCATATATAGCATCATAAGTTCCCGCAGCATACATAGCAGGAGCTCTGCCCCAGCGTTCTTTGAAGCTCTTGACAAACTCAGCAGCCTTAGGCCTAGGGGTTGTCGCCTCGAAATAACTCACATGAACAAGTCCGAGAGCGTTTTCACCAGCGAGCTGTAAAAACTCGTCTTGTGCGACACCGCCTAACATTATAAACTGTTTCACTAATCCTATCTCTCTAGCCTGTTTCAATATGTTTGCGGCATCATTTGTGTTTGAGACTGCAAATATTATGTCAGGATCTGCAGCCTTTATCTTTGATAGCTGAGAGTAGAAATCTGTTGATCCTAAGGTGTAATATTCTTCAGCAACTTTCTGAACACCTTTAGAAATCATTATGCTACTAAATATCTGTACACCCTCCTTCCCATAATCAGTGTTCTCAGCTATTGTCGCAAAAGTTTTTGGATGAAGATTCTCATAGACCCACTCAGCGATCTGTGTGGTCTGCATTCTCTGATTAGCACATACACGAAAAGTATATTTATAACCTGCATCAGTAATCTTAGTTGCGACAGCCACAGGAACTATAAGCAGTTTCTTAGCATCCATAATCATCTTCTGTACAGCCAGAGTAACTGTTGAAGAGTAAGAGCCTACTATAGCAAAAACATTATCTTGTGTAATAAGCTTCTGAACTGCCTGTGTTGCTTGAGTAGGATTCCCCTGGTCATCCTCTATGACAAGCTCAAACTTATAGATCTTTCCACCAACATTTACGCCACCTTTAGAATTGATCTCTTCGACAGCCAGTATAGCACCTTGTTTCATATCCATGCCTCCATACGACAATGGTCCTGTCAAAGGTGCTAAAAGACCTATTTTTATCACAGATTCTTCAGGAGGCTTCTGAAGAAGATATAGATATGCTCCTACGCCAGCTATTATTACTATGGCTATTATAGTTATGATCAAGAAAGTCTTTGAGATCCCTAAAAATTTTTTAATGATCCTAGTCATCACATTTCACCTTTTTGAGTATAATAAGTTGGGTATTTAAGCTTTTTCTTAGATCAAAAGTAAAACTTAAAATATTTAGAAAGAACTTTAGTTGGTGTTGAATATGTCTATGTATATGAACATAAGATCCAGATTGAAAGGACGTGATTTTATAACAACGAGAGATTTCACAAGAGAAGAGATAGAGTTTTTAATAGAATACGCTTTTGAGTTGAAGAAGCTTAGAACATTAGGAATAAGTTATAAGCCTTTGAAGGGCAGAAGTATTGCTATGTTGTTTAGAAAGCCTTCTACGAGAACCAGAGTATCTTTTCAAGTAGCCATACACGAGCTGGGAGGAACATCATTTTATCTAAGACCTGAAGAGATGCAACTCGCAAGAGGAGAGCCTATTAAAGATACCGCAAGGGTCTTAGATAGATATGTACATGGTTTTGTGATAAGAACTTTTGAACAGGAAGAAGTTGTTGAATTCGCCAGATACATGAATCATCCTGTCATAAATGCTCTTACAGATCTTGAGCATCCATGTCAGGTTCTTGCAGATCTTATGACTATTAAAGAGAAGAAAGGAAGATGGGAGGGTCTTAAAATGGTTTATACAGGTGATGTATGGAATGTTGCTCACTCACTTATTATAGAAGCCCCTAGATTCGGGATGGATCTTGTTTTAGCTGTTCCAAAAGGTTATGAGCCTAATGAAGAGATATGGAGATGGGGCGAGCAAGAGGCTAGGAAGAGAGGGACTAGACTAGAGATCACTCATGATCTTAGAGAAGCTGTTAAAGGAGCCGACATAGTATATGCAAACACTTGGTGGAGCATGGGAAAACCTGAGACAGAGAAAGAGAAGAGAGCAAAAGATTTCAGACCTTTCACAGTCACTCCAGAGATAATGTCTCTGGCAAAACCAGATGCTATATTTATGCACTGTCTACCTGCTTATAGAGGAAATGAGATGACTGAAGAAGTGATCGAGGGCAGATGGAGTGTAGTATTTGATCAGGCGGAGAATAGATTACACACTGAGAAGGCTGTTCTAGCAGCAATCATACCATAAAAAACGTTTATTATCCACATATAGTTCAATATAAATTTTTTATTTATGCTTATAAGCTTCTAAAAATCTTTATTATTGTAGTGAAAAATAATGAAAGTAGTGCTCGCATACTCTGGGGGATTAGATACTTCAACAATACTTGTTTTGTTAAAAAAGATGTATAATGCTGATGTGATCACAGTTACAGTTGATGTTGGACAAGAAGATGATATGATTAATGTTGAGAAAAGAGCTTATGAGCTTGGATCATCACTTCATTATACTATAGATGCTAAGAGAGAATTTGTTGAGAAATATATCTTCAAAGCTGTCAAGGCCAACGCGTTATATGAGGGAGAATATCCGCTTGGAACTGCACTTGCAAGACCATTGATTGCTGAGAAAGTTGCTGAGATAGCGTTGAAAGAGAAAGCTGATGCTGTTGCTCATGGATGTACTGGTAAAGGTAATGATCAGGTTAGATTTGATATAACGCTTAAACATTATCTTCCTGAGAATATTAAGATTATTGCTCCAGTGAGAGAGCTCAGACTTACTCGAGAGAAAAGTCTTAAAATACTTAATGAATATGGATATAATATTCCTACGTCTCATAAGAAATATAGTATTGATGAGAATCTATGGTCTAGAAGTATTGAAGGAGGCGTATTAGACGATCCTTTTCATGAGCCTCCTGAAGAAGTTTTTGCATGGACAGTCTCTCCAACACAAGCTCCTGACCAGCCTCTTTATCTAAATATAGAGTTTGAAGAAGGGGTTCCGGTTAAGATTAATGGTGAGAAGAAAGATCCTGTTGAAATGATCAGGTATCTTAATCATGTCGTAGGGCTACACGGCTATGGAAGAATTGATATGATTGAGAGTAGAGTAGTCGGTTTGAAAAGCAGAGAGGTTTATGAGGCGCCTGCAGCACTCTCTCTAATAAAATCTCATCAAGATCTTGAGAGAATGGTTCTCACACCTAGAGAGATGAGATTTAAAAGATTATTAGATGAGATGTGGAGCGACCTTGTTTATCAAGGTCTCTGGATAGATCCTTTGAGAGAACATATTGAGAAGACTATAGACTCTATGAATAAATATGTGACAGGCGTTGTGAAACTAAAGATTTTCAAAGGATCTCTTAATATAGTTGGTAGAGAAAGCATATTCTCATTATACTCCAAAGAGATCATTGATTACAACACAGGCTGGTATCCATCAGATGAAGAAGCCAGAGGATTCATAACAATACATGGGAACTATGCATTGACAGCAAAAAAAGTTAGAAGTCGTTTTCACTAACATCATGGGGCGTTATCTTGTTAAGATATAGAAGATATATCGGCGAAACAATAGATCGTGTTGAGAAATATTTTTCAAGCACAGAATTTGATAGAGAATACGCCAGATATATAGTAATGGTCTTGTTATCTCACACAAAAAATCTTTTAAACAAAAATCTTATTCCGAAAGAATATGGCGAGGAGATAATATTTTTATTAAAAGATCTTTTGAAAAACAATTGTAAAGATCTTTATAAATGGATTAATGAGAAAAAAGTTTTATTCGAAGATCTTTTCGAAGCATTAGAGTCTTATCTATATGATAAAAGTCGTGGAGCTCTCTATATTCCTCTGGGCAGGAGCAGAAATGATCATGTTGCGACAGTTCTCAGATTATATGTGAGAGATGTCATGATTGATATAATAAAGAAAATTATTGATCTTAGGGATATATTAATTAAAAAATCTTTTGAAAATAAAGATGTGATCATACCATATTTCACACATCAACAGATAGCACAATGTGGAAGCGCCTCAATATATTTCTTATCATATGCTCACATTTTTTCGAATATAACAAAGATGATTTTTAATTCTATAGAGATCCTTAGAGAAAATCCTCTGAGCTCAGGAGCTTCCGCAGGATCGATGGTAGAGCTTGATCTATCTTTGTCATCAAAAGATCTATGTCTAGACAACAGAAATCTTCCGTCTTATTACGCCACAGGATCAAGACTATTCATATTATATCCTATGACCATATTAACATTATTAGCTGCAGAACTAAGCAGATTATCAGAAGACATGATCTTATATAATAATGTCATGTCTAATGCTCTCAAAATATCTCCAGAGCATGTTGCAACAAGCAGTATAATGCCTCATAAAAGAAATCTTGTGACAATAGAGATTTTAAGAGCTAAAATGAGTGAGATAATAAGCTTATCAACATCTTCACTAGAGATCTATAGAGACGTGCCCTACGGCTATAATCTTGATCTTCAAGAGATCAATAGATTATTCATCGAGACCATAAACATTATGAGAGAATCACTTGATATAATAATAGATTTTCTAATCAAAACAAGTTTCGACAGAGAAGAGGCCGAAAAATTTTTAAAAGACAAGCCTTGTTGGAGTAGCGATTTAATAGAGTATATAGCTTTAAAAGATAAAAAACCTGTTCGAGAGATATACATGTATTTATCAAAGAAATTCTCAGAATGTCAAAAAATAGATCTCTCGTGTATAAATGAGATTTTAAATGAGCTAGGCTTTTCATTAGAAGATGTATATAAGATGATCAGAGAGAAGCCTTTTGAGAAAAATATTGTTCAGATGATCGAGCTAGCGAAAGAAGATCTGAGGAAAGATCTTACGAAAATAGAGAATCTTGAGGCAGAGATAAAAAAGTGTTATGATAATCTCCTCTCATAAAATTAAAAATATAAGAATAATGATCGTTGAAACATACGATTCAAACAATATTTGATGAATAAACAATTTTTGTTATTAGATAGATAAGATCCTCTGTATAAATAAGTTTGATTTCTCATCAAATTCTTGTGATGCTATTGAGATGTTCTCTAATATTATTGAAAGGATCTTTTTAGAAAGTCTTTTATAATTTCCTGATTTAATTTCTTTCAGAATCTCTTCTCTGTTTATAACCTCAGACCCTTTGATCTTTTTGATAAGATCTGTTATTTTCTCAGCTGTCT
>WYEN01000003.1 GCA_009903825.1 Desulfurococcales archaeon | reverse complement strand
ATAGAGATAATAAAAACAAAATAAATTTTACAAACACCTCTGTGGAAATATATAGAAAGTCTCCGAGCCAAGCCTTGAAAATTTGACACAGACACACGAGGATTTGAGACAGATTTTTCAGCAATCATGATCAATAATATTCTTATTTAAATTTTCTAAGTAAATTGAAAGCATGGTGTGATGGTGTTTTATGTATAATGTGAGATTTGTATTAGGAGACTTCTCAGAGGGAGAATTCAATACAAAAGATTTAACTATACTGATGGGGCCGCCTGGCAGTGGCAAGACTATATTGATGAGAGTAATCCATGATGCAGTGTCTCTATATAAGAAAGATCTAGAGGCATATGTTGATAGCGAGCTGAGAGATTTCGCAGATATTCTTGAGAGAATTGAGATTGAAATAAATAGTGAAGACCATGAAGAGAAATTGATCTTAAAGTGTGCAGGTGGAAGATCATTTGAAGAGGCCGCGTGCGATACTGAAGGCAGTCACGAATTTAAGAGACAGACATATATGATTCCTCACTATTTTGACCCTCTATTAAGATTTACCCTTTTCTTTCCATTTCAATGGTCTGATATTAAGTTCATATTAGTAGCATCAAAATTGTTGAGTGAGGGGCTTCCATTAAGAAATATCCCTAGCGAGTTAAAAGAGATATTATATAAAATGGGGGATAAACTATATTCGAACAGGTTTAAAACAAAATTTAAAAGATTTGTCGAAATGATAGATGACAAGGAGATACCGGCGTCTATCTCAGCTGCAAGCTTCTTAAGGGTTGGACTACTCATTCATCTATTAATATATAGTAAGAGACGAACCCTTAGTAATGTTAGACGAACCAGATATAGGTTTACATCCTAGTGCAGTAAAACAGCTTGCGCTCTTTCTTCACGTATTAGCCAGAATGAACATGCCTATGATAATTGCTACTCACAATTTGTTCTTTCTTGACACCTTGAGAAATGTAGACAAGGTTTTTGATGAATTCGATCTTGATCTTGAGCCAGCCGAGATCTCTCTTGTGGTGATGAGAAAGGTTGGTAAGAGATTTAAAGCAGAGAATATTGATCCTGCCTCATCAAATATTGAAAGCTATGTAGACGAAATATTAAAAATCTATACATGAATGATCATCCTCAAACAATGTGATTAGAATTCAGGTGTTTGCGACATGAATAAGTGTGATTGTCCTTGTGTGGTGAGACTTGCTCTCTTCAGAGATAAAGACAAATATAAATGCAGTCATAAGTATATAAGGTTGTCCTGTAAAGGCACATTATTCGTTCATGATAGAAACGAAGTCCTTAAATATAAAGGTTATGTCATAGATGACGAAATTTCAGACAGTTGTGGTGTGTCAGGTGATAGATGTGCGGACTGTATAGCTTTATGTAAAGATCGTCTAGTAGTCATTGAATTTACAAGCGTGGAGGGATTAAAGAAGCATATTATAAATGATAATCAGATCTGCAGAATCAATAAAATTATATGTGAAAATGAATGTATAGATAAAAGTAGCAAAAGTTTATCTGAAGTATTAGTATTGTTAGGCATCTCAGATCCTACTAACATAAGATATATAATGGAAAATGATATTAAATGCTTAAGAAATAGCTACGGATTTGAAATCGCATATGATCTAGAGAGTTTTTGTAATTACCTGTGTAGCATTAAAATACCTAGACTTAATATATTTTATGTCATCATTAAATAGTCACATCCTTTGCAACAATATTTTTACTTTGAACCATATAAAGCGAATTAACGATCTCGTCTACATCTATCTTACATAGATCTTTAAGATCTTTACTTAATTTATCGTTTTTAAGAATACTCATTATATGAGATGTAAGTACTCTTGAGACGCCATAAATATCGCCACCGAATAACAAGGCCTCTGAAATGGCTGTTAAAACAGTTTCACCTCCATCTACATTAACAAGACATCTTGTTAAGAATAAATGCCAAGAAGGGATCTTTAGCTTTATGTTTGCTATAAATTCATATAGCGGTTTATAATCGATCATTAGTAGTCCTAGAGATCTTTGGAAATTATTTGCCAACTGTAGTGCCCATGTTAAAACTTGTATTTTATGAGGTTTCTCAATAGATGCTATTGTCTCTCCTTGGGAAAACGCTACGAGAGGTGCTGATATTAAAGATATTTCGACGCTTTCCTCAACTCTATCAGGTAAATAATATCCCTCAGTAAGCTTCTGAAGAAGATAAAGATCTCTTATATCAATAGAGTCCTTGGGAATAAGAGTGGTATAATAAACATTTACCTTCTGTTTCTTAGCTATTCTAATGATATATGTACCGTATATCAATCCTATGTTTGAAACAACAAAACATGTGTCACAAACTTTATATGGGCCCTCACTAACTATTTTTGCCTCCTGTGAATATTTTCCGTATACTCCAGACAAGGGAAGATAAAGTGTTAACAAATTCTTACTTCTACGTTTTTTCTCGAATTTTGATATATGATCAGCGTCTTTATAAACTTCAAGATTAAAGGGCTTATTTAAAGCATCAAGAATCGCGTTCAACCAGTTTTTTAATACAGGTCTGTTGATGTTTGCATAATTAATCTTGCTTATTCTGTCTGATACATAAATAGCGTCCTGATACCCTTTATTATATTCTTTTATTAAGATCAAGACTTCTTCAAGTAGATCCTCAATTATTTCTGAGGAGCATTTAGGCTCATGGTCTAATAATATTATAAACCTATCCCCTAGTCTACTTACTTCGCCTTTATTAACTTCGCACCACGAAAGAATTTTCAATAACCCATGCAGAATCAATGAATCAGTTACTAACCCATGCCCTGGCGTGTACAATCTATACATTAAAATATAACCTCCATGAAACTATCGATCGATATCGGCTCGGCACCTTCTCTGATTCTTTCAATTATCCACGTACCTTCATCATTATCTTTCTTACACTTAGATCTTCTGCCTATATAAGCACCAATAGAATCAGATATAGCCAACATATGTAATAATGTTGCAACCTTATTTCTAAGAACATTAAGTTTAAATGGTGATCCAACACTACTAGCTAAAATCAGTTCTCTCATGGTCTCTATTATGTCTAAAATATTGCTGTTTAAATTGTATAATGTTTTTTTCACCACAAAGATTTTATCACGCATCTCTGCAACCTCTTTTAATGATGCTAATTCCTGCACAAGTGTATCAATGTTACATGTTTCTTCATCTATGACAAGCATATCTGAATAATTCTCTAAAATAGATCTTAATGTAGTTAACGTTAGATATCTTTCGCCTAACTCTCCCATGTAGGCTCCAATAATTGCTGGCTCATGATGAAGCATTACAGCTAGACTTAATGTAATGGCAAGGTCGTTAGATATATCATGCAAAATCTTATAGACTACATACGCCCCTATAATCTCATGTCTATACATATATCTATATCTTGGTATTTTATATATCTTCAGAATCTTTCCAATGTCATGTAATGTAAGAGCTATTGCTATAGGATCAAAATTATACGCGCCTATCACTCGATTAAGAGGTTTCTTATAATAACTCTTAACACTACTCCAAGCTTTTAAGACGTTTTTTATATGATCTATATAAGTTTCAACACATTTCTCTTCACAGTAAAATGCACAACAACTCATCTTATTTACCTTTTTTACTCTTTCTCTCTTTTGAAATAATTTTTTTACTAACTCTTTCTATCTTATCCAGCTCATCAATGCGTATCCCAAGCGATGAATCATATAGATCCTTTATATGATCCATTAATATTACAAATGTTTTACGCTCTTCAATATTACCTTTTATATATCTTTCAAGCTCATCATCTTTTATCAGAGATGTGTCAACTTTCGTAAGTATAAATTCTCTCTTCTTTGGATCATATTCTTTAACTATATATATAGCATCTTTATTAAAAGCCATTTTCAGAAGCGCAATAAGCCTATCATAATAATAAGTCTGAAAGATATACGGTATAGAATATTTGATTGAGCCATTAATCATATCTTCATCTCTTACCCTTAACTCATTTTTATCTGCTCTCGCGCCAGAACTTTTTATCAATGAGAGCGTTATATAAAACGATGGTCTAAAAGTAAAATCCTTGTCTGGAGGATATGCTAGTAGATGTAATTCTTTGACATACTCTAGAAATTTTGCATAAAGTCTGTTACCTATATCTGATAATTCATTTATAATGATTTCATTATAAACTTGATCAACCAAAGACGTTAAAGTAATATTATCGCTAAGATCTATCGATGACGTATCTAACTGGTTAATAAGATTTCTAGTTTTTTCAATAAGCTTCTCATAATAAGGTGCATTGTTTTCTAATTCTAGGTATAAAATTGCTTTACCATCTCTCCCTCTTCTCCCAACTCTCCCAATTCTTTGTAGAATTGAGTCTACGGGTGCCAGCTCTGTATAAACAGTATCAAAATCATAATCTAATCCTACCTCTAGAGTCTGTGTACCAACGACTGTTATCTTAGCATCTTTTTTACATGAATCTTTATATTGTTTCAAGACATCAATAACCTTCTCTTTGTCCTCTCTACGCATCAATGAGTGAAGAAGATACACTTGGTTGTTCCTACATTTATTCTTAATAACTTGATAGATCTTCTGTGCTCTTCCTATAGTGTTTACAATTATTAAATTATTCTCCTCGCATGAAATATCATGCTCGATCTTTTTTAAAATAGAGCCACTATCGATGCTTACATCAATTTTTCTCCTCATACCTTTATAATTAAAAATTAATTTTTCAAAGTCTCCAGAGCATTTATCAATCAATAATTTCTCTAAGTATGTTGGTAAAGTTGCAGACGAAATGATAATGATAGCACCTGAAGAGACGAGATAGCATAATATTCTGCTTAAAAGTCTTGGTCCTAGAAACATTTCATCTTGTATTAAATGAGCCTCATCAAAGATCGATAGCGAAGACGTAATCAGACCTGCCGGCATAGTATATCTTCCCGTGACTGCATCACCACGTGTTCTCCAAACTTTAGCTCTCTTAGCTACATACCCATATATATACGCATCAATTGTTGTTAAAGTAATAGTAGATGTATAAAGAAAAGTGTCCTTAATAACCTCGCCATGATCCTCTCCTACTGGTAATTTAAGCTTTAAGCCGTCTACATAACTCTGTATTCTATCTCTGAACTGTCTCAGGAGAGCGTGAACAGGTTCTACAACATATACCCTCGGCGAGAAAAAATCCTTTCTAAACCATTGCCAAAGAAATGGTGAAAGAATAGTTTCGCTTTTTCCAGCACCAGTAGGCGCTCTTAATAAAATCAGCAGTCCTTTTCTCTCTAGCGATAGAGCTGTATCGTAAATTTTTGATGCTATATTCTCTTGCAAATTTAAAAGTTCATTATCTATCTTTATTTCCCTCTTCTTATTCCATGAAAAGATCATTTCATATATAACGTCTCTTAATCGAGAGATGGTCACCAGTCATCACCTTCTGGAAATCTAAGACCGCACGCGCATTTAATATCTCTTCGAACTCTGATATAGGAAGGCTTATAATAATTTTTCTCGTGAAGAAGAGGTAAAGCTAGCAGATCTTTTGTTCCATTCTCTAATAGTCCTCGGACTATTGTATAAGCTCCTCCCTCTGCCAGCGAGCTTCTTATTATGACGTTAACAGAATCTCCATTACAATCTTTGATCTCTTCCTCCTTAACAGATAATATAGAGACTAGAGACTCGCTATCACCAACTCTCTCGGTAATTAATAATGCCTTCTTAATCTCATCTATATATTTACTGTGTGATGGAATGATCAATATTTTTAATCTGTCGAGAAATACATACTCCCGTACCATAGCGTCTCTAAACCCTAATATCTCATCTATATTTTCAGGCAACCTCTTCTCTTCTAAAACCCCTCTGTATCTTGATAAGACCACGCTAAACTTTGAAGATATTGTGGTCGAAGCTCTAGCTTTAACAACCGTTTCTCTAGCTCGTTGAATACATTGTTCTTCTCCATTGCATAACTTCATCTTCCAATAAGAATATCCTATAGCACCTATCAGAGTCGATGGCTGAGGTAGTGGTATTGATACTGCTACCTGATATACCTCTGGGTCTCTTATAGATATTATCGGGGCATATAACTCTGCACATATCGCTATATTAGATCTCTCAGATCTCACTATTCCACCTATTTAATCATATTTGACGCTATATCCGCAGCCTCTCTAATTAACATGCCTAGATCATTAAATCTTTTTATCTGTATGGCATTATCCATTATCCCCTCCTTAGGGCATCTAGCTTCAGCTCTACTATAGCAATATATATATGTATTTAAATTAGAGACTTTTGACTCACCTGAGACACCTGACACATAGCCTCTTACTAATTCTATAGATCTCTCTATGTAATCAGGATAGCTTGCGTGAACTATATTTGGTACCGGCAGCTGAGATACTACGAGCAACGTCTCCTCGACTCGTGAAATAGGTAGTGCTCTCGCCTGTTTAGAAGCTGAGCCTAACAACAAAGGTAGTAAAGCTAGTATAGATGCTTTAATTCTTAACTTGCGCTCATAATCTAAGTTTTGTATACCTGACACTTCTCTGCCTGAATACATTGGTCTAAGAGTCATTCCTAAATTCATACTTATTGAAAGCCCATAAAGTATTGATGAATATTCTTGTTTAAATATCATCATTTCCACTTTTCCTGACACCTCCTTCGGTATCACTCTATTATGAATAACTGAATATTTTGAAGCAGCTTCTAATATCTCCTCTTCAAGTACTGGAACTCCAAAAGACACTTTGACTAAGCTATCACGTTTGATCTGTTGATCAGGATTCAAAAATCCGTGAATATCATTACAAAGATCTTTTATAGCATCAGCTTCGCTTTCAGCAACCTTAAGCTTGTTATCAACCAAAGTAGAGTCTACGGTATATCCTCTTGCACCGATCCCTCTTTTGCAAAGATCATTTAGATAACGACCTCCCAATGCCTCATAGGTTTCTGCAAGATATATCGAGTGCCAATGTTTGAGAGCGTTACCTGTTATCACTGGAATCTCGTATACTCTCGGAGGATCTGAATCTTTTTTGAATATCACTGTAGCCATGGCATGAGCATTATAATTACCAATTGTACCTGAACCGGTTAAAACTGAGACTTCCACATTGACTCTGGCTGATAATCTAACATAAGGAGGATACATAAAGCTGTCACCCCTCCATAATTTCCTTTACAATTAATGAAGACTTATCAGGTGCGATCATCAATGCTGCTAATCTTTTGATCTCCTTATTTCTTTTATTTCTGTCGCTATTTTCAAGCTCTCTAAGATATCTAAATAATGTTTCTAAACGCTCATTGAAATTGATCATGAGAGTTTTCGCAGTTTTTAATTTGTTTAACTTAGATTCTATATTACTACTTTCACTGCTTTTCTCTTGAGATTCTTTTAATTCGTCAATCTTATCGTCTATGTCTTTCAACACCTTTACAGCTAATCTAGATAATTTGGCCAGACTATCTTCGTATTTATCTGGCGATCTAGATAACTCATCGGTTATATCATATGCTTGCTCAAGATGAACTACTAATCGGGCTATCTCAGCAAACTTTTCCACAGGATCCTCATTAGAATAATTCAAAAACTATACCCCTTAATAATGTAATTAAAAAGTTTAAATATTTGAATTTTGTTATTTTACTATTTTTCAATCAGGATTAATTTTCATGTAGTCTTTGTCAATTGAATTCTCTCTAGTTAGGAATTTATTAATCTTTTTCTTATATAGTTATGTTTTTTATTTTCATATTTAATACTTGAACTTAGCTCTATTGAAGAGAGATTTATTAACAAATTGTTTAGCAAATGCTAAACGAAGGATCTTTTTTATTTTTGATCTAATGTAATTAGGCATTGTTGCATATCTCATTTTTATGTTTATGATCTGAATAGATTTTATTCAATGATTCAGGATCTAGTTATTATTTAGAGCATGTAGTTAATGCAAGAGCGTTTAGATCTATGAATAAGATCAAATGATTTTTGACGAGAAACAAAATAAATGATCTATCCAATACATTCATTAATAAAACTAATAAGATAAGAGGTAGACTTCCTAAAAAATAATTTTAAGAAATAATATAGATTGATAGTGAGCAAAGTTATAAAAAGAGGCCTAATGACACATATAATAGAACTTTTATTAGAGCTGAGATTTTATAAAAAGTAAAAGATTTTGATCTTATGGGATCGATCTTTTTAATAAAAAGATCTTATAAGAAGCATAAGCAGATCTCAAGGATCATCTTCAGAAGACACATTCTAGCCGTATAAAGATCCAGTCGAAATAATGTTTAGACAACCTTCAGAGGTAGTCTAAGTAGAGCATCAATGCTATGAAAAACTCTCTTTCTTAATAACTACATTAATAAAAATAAGTAGTTGATGAGATGTTCTTCTCTGAGGAATCTAATATGATTGGAATCAGATCTAATGAAGAGACTTGAAAGATATTGAAGACCTGACTAATCTCATGTGCATAAAAATAATATCTTCTATGATTTGATATTTCGCTTTTATAAAATATTTTATAAATTAGATAAAGTGATTTAGCAAGAATCTAATCTATCGTGGTATTAATCTATCTTTTTCTTGCTAATTATTGGAATTGAATTCATTATATAGTCTTTCTCTGATCTAGATGCATATGAGATATATTATCTCTCGATAATTAAAGAGTGCTTTGTACGATTTTTTGATAATAAAGATCTTTAGAAAAAGGTGATAAAAAACGATGGTAGATCGTTTAATAGATATTTATCTTAAAAGCTTCATGGTGTATAATATCACCTCGCTATTAAGACAGGATTTCTTTCAAGGATCTCTTTACAAGATCTTTTTAAATCTCTCTCGAATCTTCTGGTTTCCTCCACTTTTCAAAACGTTTTAAATACAAAATCTATTAAGGCTCCTTATATCAGAAGATCAAGTATTGACGAGATTACAGTATGTCTCTTTTCAGAAAGATCTTTGCATCCTCTTTTAGGCCCTTCAATAGATTTTATGCAGATAATTGGGCAATTAGAGTATTTAAGTTTCTCGAGCCTTTCCAGTTTAATCTCAAGAAAATTTCTAATCTCATCTTATTTAGCTTCAACTATGATGTTTCTCAGAAAGTCATCAGGATCATCTGATTTAACAGGTTAAACTAATTTTAGAATATACATGCCAGATTTATCAGACAAATCTTATATACGATCTCTGTGGAAAGTCTTCAGCTGAAGATCTGAAAAACTTGCGGTAACGAATGAGGATCCAAGAAACTTTTCTCTGAGCTTTTCTGACGAAAAGTTTGTCATATCTAATAACATCTAAATATTTTTTGTCATAAGAAAAAAATGCGAAAGATTTATCTGTTGCTAATTTAATAAAATGAATTTGATATTATAGATACTTCTAGACAGTCTTGATCAGACTTTTTCAATGATTGTTGTCACATCTATAGGTTTTGCTCTATATGGTGCTGATGTCACTATCATATCTACTCCTGTGGCCGCGTACTTCTCAATGTTTTCTAATGTTATGCCTCCTCCTGCTCCGACAATGATTTTATCACTGATCTTTCTGATCTCTCTGACTATTTTCTCAAGATCTTTTGGAGAGACTTTTTCAAACTGTATGTAGCACGCTCCTGAATATACTGCCTCAACAGCTTCTTCAAGACTTCTCACTTCAA
>WYEN01000061.1 GCA_009903825.1 Desulfurococcales archaeon | reverse complement strand
GAGTCTAGATAAGGTCTTTGTTTTGTAGCATGTCGTCTAATAATTTTGATAGTCTCATAAGTCTTTCTCTGCCTGTTAGAAATGCTCTGTTTATTTTATCTATTAGTGTAGAGGCTTCCTCCTCTCTGATCAATATTTTGTCTCTGATTTTTAATGGGATGTCTAGATGAACTCCTGAGATGATCTCTACTATATATCCTCTTCTGCTTTTAGATAATACTCCGCTGTGTTTAAAACCTGCTTCTCTAGCTATTCTAAGGATCTTCAGAGCCTCTCTGGATGTGTATGTGTTTATATGTATTATAGGTCCTGAGACTATAAGCCATATAGTGTTTAATGCGCCAATATTGATCAGAGATCTGAACTCTTCTAAAGTTATGACATCATGTTTCTTGAATACAACATATGATCCTTTTCTAGCCCATGGATAATCAGAGTCTACCGCATAGATCCTTCCACTACAAGAGCTTGTTGGAAAAGCGTCTTTCAGCCTAAATATTTTAATCAAAACCTCTTCGATACCAGGATCTAGATAGCCAATATATCGATCTCTGATCATCCTCTCATAAAACTTCTTCTTAAGATCCTCCCAATAGCCTCTGTCAATATACATGTGTTTCCATGAATAAAGTCGATGAATGAATAATATTTTTATATCAACAGTCTCAGAGAGGTGGGTAGAATAATTTTTTTGAGAAAAGTTATGTGTCTAGTAGATCTTTGGGGAAGTCTTATGCCTTTGACAGCGATGTCAATCACATGATCTTTATTTAGTTTAGGAGGATCTATGATAAGGATCTTATTATTCTCCTTGTATAATCTATTTAATCTAGGCATACTTTTTCTAAACTCAAACCTGATCATATGATCTTTTAATTTGTTCTCGATTAGATGAATCGACATATAAAAAGACACAGGATCCTTAGTACTGACGTTTTTTACAAGTATTATATTATCGTTGAAAACTTCTGTAGAAAAAATATTTTTTTCAAAAGATTTTCTCAATAGATCTTTTATATAACTAAGATCTAAAGTGTTTTTAATCATATAGATCCTGATCCATTTGTCAATTTTTATATATTCATCATCTTTATATCTTATTTTTATTACAGGAACTTTTCTCATGCCAAGTCTTTTAAGAGCCTCATATCTATGATGTCCATCTAAAATAATCATCTCTTCAGAATCTATTAAAAGAGGTCTTCTCAGAATTTTATCTCTCGAAATCTTTTCAGTGAGAATCTTCACATACTCTTGATCTGTTTCTTCATGAGGTCTCAACAGATCTATATCAACAAGATCTATTTGAATACTCATTTCTAACGCCTCTTCATATTCTCGGTAGATAGCTAAGATCTATTTTATCAGGTTCGTAGTCAACTAATTTATTCTCAAGATACTCTTGATATCCAGCTAGATCTAGAAGTCCGTGACCACTTAAATTGAATAATATGACCATCTTCTCATTTCTTTTCTTAGCTTCGAGAGCTAAGTCTATGACTGCTTTAACAGCATGAGCACTCTCAGGGGCTGGGACAAAACCTTCTGTTCTTGAGAATATCCTACCGGCCTCAAAAACCTCTGTCTGATGATATGCCACTGGCTCTACAAATCCTTTGTGCACAAGTAGTGAGAGAGTGAGGGCTGCGCCGTGATATCTTAATCCTCCTGCATGTATAGGCGGAACTTTATATCTATGTCCTACTGTATACATCTTAATTAGAGGTGTCAACATTGCTGTGTCTCCAAAATCATATCTATACTCTCCTCTAGTCATTGAGGGACACGCTCTAGGCTCTACAGCTATGAATCTTGTCTCAGTCTTTCCAGACAATCTGTCTCTTAGAAACGGATATGCAAGTCCAGCATAATTGGATCCTCCGCCTACAGCTCCCACAACATAATCTGGGTATTTACCTAGTTCCTCAAGCTGTTTCTGAGCCTCAAGACCTATTATAGTCTGATGAAGAAGAACATGATTCAACACACTCCCAAGACTATATCTAGCTTTCTCATATGATAAGACGTCTTCAATCGCTTCTGATATTGCTATCCCCAGGCTACCAGGATGATCAGGTTCCTTCTCGAGAATACTTCTCCCAAATTTTGTAATATTCGAGGGGCTTGGATATACCTCTGCGCCGTACAGCTCCATTAAGATTCTTCTGTAAGGCTTCTGAAGATAGCTAGCTTTAACCATAAAAACTCTTATTTTTACACCAAATAATGCTCCTGAGAGCGCCAGCGCAGACCCCCATTGCCCAGCCCCAGTCTCTGTAGAGACCCTTTCTATACCCTCGATCTTGTTGTAATATATCTGTGTTAATGCTGTATTAATCTTATGACTTCCAGCAGGTAGCACGCCCTCATACTTATAATAGATCTCTGCAGGCGTGTCTAAATATCTCTCTAGATTTCTTGCTCTGAGAAGTGGCGTAGGTCTTCCGAGTCTTATAAGAGTCTCTCTTACATCCTCAGGGATCTTTATATATCTATTTTGACTAAACTCTTGTTCAACAAGTTCTTTAGCAAACAACCTGTAGAACATTTCTTTAGGAACAACAGAACCGTCTGGCGCACGTGGAGGATCAAGTTTCTCTGGAAGGTCTGGAACTATATTATACCAATATTCGGGCACAAGATCTTCTTTTTGTGAAGCTCTTATTTTGTATACGAGAACTTTATTTAAATTCAGATCCATTGGCTCATCAAATGCACCTCGCAATTGTTTTTTGTAGAAAAGTATTTAAGTTTGACGGTCTTTAAGACATCTTATCAATCCATTGATCCTCTGGTGATAAACCGATATTATTTTGTATAAGATAATTATGATGGTGGCTATTTGAAGAAATACATGATCAGGGAAGGTGTAGAGCTTTTTCTCATCAAGGGAGATATCACTGATGCTGAGACAGATGCTATTGTGAATGCAGCAAATTCTTATCTTGAGCATGGAGGAGGTGTTGCAAAAGCTATTGTGAGAAAAGGTGGAGAGATTATTCAAATTGAAAGTAGAGAATATGTGAGGAGATACGGTCCTGTCCCAGTTGGTGGTGTGGCGGTGACCTCAGCTAGAAGGCTTAAAGCTAAATATGTGATTCATGCTGTAGGACCTGTATATGGTGATCCTGAGGGAGATCTTAAGCTTGCATCCGCAGTAAGATCTTCTCTTCAAAAAGCTGAGGAGCTAGGCTTAGAATCAATATCTTTCCCAGCAATATCTACAGGAGTCTTTGGATATCCATATGAGAGAGCTGCCAGAATAATGGCTGAGGTGTTTAAAAACTATGATTATAGAAAGATCAGAAAGGTATATCTATATCTATATGGAGACGAGGCTTATCAGATCTTCTCTAAAGTTTTTGATGAAGTGTTCAGCCAATAGTTTTTCACAGATATTTAAAACTGATCTCTAATGATCATGTTTTTATACGAAAAATTTATAATCTTCAGAACTTAAGTTCTTACAATGGAGATTTCGAATGAGAAACACCATGAGAAATATTTCGAGACTAAGACTTTTGACAGCCTCAGGATTTGGATGGATGTTTGATGCTATGGATGTTATTCTTCTCTCATATATAATTGCTTTCTTAGGCTCATTATTTAAATGGGATCCTATCATCAAGACAATCATTATTTTAGCTAATAACATCGGAATGTTAACAGGAGCATTTTTATTCGGCTATCTAGCAGACGTCTATGGCAGAAGAAAAATTTTTATGACTACTCTGGCGATATACAGCATATTAACTGGTCTACAAGGATTTGTGAAAGATCCTTATGAGCTTGCCTTGTTAAGATTCTTCATAGGTCTGGGACTTGGTGGAGAGCTTCCAGTTGTCGCCACATTAGTATCTGAGCTGTCTGAGCCTGAGAAACGTGGTGAGAATGTTGTTATATTAGAAAGCTTCTGGGCATACGGATCTATTCTAGCAGCCTCTGTAGCAAGATTTTTAATACCATTCATAGGCTTTACAAACACAATGCTTATCTTAGCATTAACAGCATTATACGTGTTAATTATGAGAAGAGGAGTTCCAGAGCCTCTCGAGACAATAAATAGAGTTGATGAAAAGATCTCTGTGAAAACTCTCTTCAGGGAGGAGAGAAGAAAAATATTCGCCTCATGGATCATGTGGTTCTCAATAGCATTTGGATATTACGGAGTAGTCATGTGGCTACCAGACGTCGTGTATTCTATGAAGGGTTTCACAATAATAAAATCATTTGAATATGTTCTTTATATGAGTCTTGCTCAGATACCTGGCTATTTCAGTGCAGCTTATCTTGTTGAGAGAATCGGTAGAAGACCTGTCTTTCTGACATATATGATCGGATCGGCTGTTTCAGGAGTTTTATTCGCATATTCACAAGCTCCTGAACATGTCTTGTTGTACGGGGCATTGCTGAACTTCTTCAACTTAGGAGCGTGGGGAGTTATATATGCTTATACTCCAGAGCTCTTCGGAGCTGAGTATAGAGCTACTGCAACAGGATCCTCAGGCTCCATGGCTAGGATCGGAATGATAATAGGACCCATGATCCCTGGTATCTCAGGATCTTTCGTCGTATCATTATTAATATTCGGAGCGGTATGGATCTTTGGTAGTCTAGCTATTCTAACGACTCCAGAGACTAGAGTGAGAAGATAAGGATCTTTTAAAATCTATATACTCCTTTTAATTTTCTCTCAGAGACGTATCTGCCCATTCTTCTAATCTCTTCAGCTCTCTCAAGAACTTTCTCAGCCTGTGGATAAGTCTTCTCGTATCCTTTATAAAAAATTTTTTTGAGATAATCAATGTTTTCTAACGGCAGAGTCTCTATAGATCTGAATGTCAAATGAAGATCTACTGCCTTCTCCTCGATCTCTTCGCTATAGCCTGCAAGCCCGAAATCAATGATCCATAGTCTTCTATCTTTATCAACTATATAGTTTCCTAACGTAGGATCTCCGTGATAAATGTTTTCTAAATGTATCTTCCCAAGGATCTCTCCAGCTCTCTCAAGAATATTAACATCTCTATTGCTGAGCATATAATCTCGAAGAGAAATCCCATCAATATATTCTATCACAAGAATATGCTCCTCAGGATCAACATATAATAATGCTGGAACCTCAATATTTTTCTCTCTAAGTTCTTTAAGTATTCTCGCTTCTATCAATGTTCTTCTGGTTCTAATATTTTTGTCAAGCCTAGGATCCATATAAGTCTTAGGCTCTCTATACTTGATCACCACATCAATTCCTAGAAAAACTGTCTTATAGATAATGCTTTCAGCACCTCTATAGATCTCCTCAAGAATCATCTTCTCCACGATATGTCAACCTCATCAACTCTCCATCTAGGTCTCACAATACTTTTCTCAACATCTATAGTTACTCCTGAGGAGTACGCCAAAAGACCTGTCCAAGCAATCATGACGCCATTATCTACAGCATATTTAGGAGGGACTATGAAAGTCTTCACATTTTGTCTCTCAGCTATTTTATCAATCTTCTCTCTCAACACAGGACTTGCAGCGACTCCCCCAACAATCATGATCTCTTTCTTTCTTGTATGAGCTATACATCTCTCTCCAACTTCAACAACCATTGAATAAGCTATCTCTCTCAAGGTATAACATATGTCTGGCAGTGGATAACCTTTTTTAAATGCTCTGATCGCCGCTGTCAATATTCCTGAGAACGTAAGGTCTTGTCCTTTGACTACATAAGGGATCTCATCAATAATCTCTCTACCTTGTGAGGCGCATCTATCAACCACATGTAGCCTTTCTACAACATATGGAGGTCCCAGACCAACCTCTCTGGCAAAAGTGTCTAACAGGTTTCCTAATGCAATATCAATTGTCTCTCCAAAGACTCTGTATCTGCCCTCTACAAAGGCTAAGACGGCTGAGTTTCCTCCAGACAGGTATATCACGACAGGATCTTTTGCTCCGGTCGTTTTAAGACCTATCTCAATATGAGCCACAGCATGATTCACTGGGACGAGAGGCTTATCATAATATACTGATAATGCGCGAGCAATTGATGCTCCAACTCTCAACACAGGACCCAGGCCGGGGCCCATTGAGAATGCTATTGCATCAATATCTCTCATTGTTACAGAGGCTTCTTCAAAAGCTTCTTTAATAACCTCAGAGGCTTTTGAAGCTAGATATCTAGAGGATTCTCTGGGATGTATTCCTCCAGAGGTTGGTGTGTATACAGCTCTTTTATCAGCTAATATAAATCTCTTCTCATCATCTGACACTATTCCTACGCCGAATGTGTGTGCAGTAGACTCTATTCCTAGAATAATCATTGTTCTCCTAAGAAAGTTTCTTTTGAAAAATATTTATTGTCATCATTCACATGAAAAAGATCTTTGTATACCTAATGCGCTACTTAGAAGTATTATTCCTATAACAAATGATAATAGAGACACTATAGGCTTATCGATCAACATGTATGAGACTGATAGGGCTAGAAATGTTATTGATGAGACTATTAAAATCATATATGCTAATATATTGATGTTCTTTTTGTCGCTGAAAAACTTTTTTATTAAACTCATTATAAGGCCCTCATTCTACAACAGGCTCATCTATATAGACCACGCCTTCATCTGCATCTATTGTGACATGAGATCCTATTGGAAGCGGATAAACATGATGACCATGTTCATCTCCTCCATGACAACATGGGAAGTTTATAAATGATGGTTTGTTGCTGAACTTCTTTATTCTATCTATTATAACCTCCTCGATACTTGGGACCGGATATCTGGCCTCCGGCTCTGGAAACTCTCCTAATAACACTCCTGATGCTTTTGTGAGATGTCCTGCTAATCCTAATGTAGTTAGATAATTATCTATTCTCCACGCGTCTTCTCTTATATCTTCTAGAAATATTATTTTGTCTGTTGTATCAACTTTATATGGAGTAGCCTGAAGTAGTGTGAATAATATAAGGTTTCCGCCGACAACTTCTCCCGAAGCCTTCCCAGGGTTTATAGTTTTTGGGAATGGAGTCTCTTCTGTAGGTCTGAGCTCGAGGGTTTCTCCTTTCAAAAGTTTTATCACAAGATCTATGTTGTTTCTATATCTTTTTAACCCGATCTCGTCTCCAGTTTTTGGTGTAACAGCTATCATTCCTCCATGTATTGATGCGAGACCTGTTTTAGAGTATATAGCGTTTTGAATCACTGTTATATCGCTGTAGCCTATTATAGGCTTTGGATTCTCTTTGATCAGATCGTAATCCAGCTGATCTATTATTCTCATTGCTCCAGCACCTCCTCTGACGCACCATATCACATCAATATCATCTCTGGAAAACCCCTGGTTGATATCTTTTGCTCTAACATCATCTGGTGCTGAGAGATACCATCTTCTCATTGCGTATTTGATGCTTTCTCCATATACTATCTCGAATCCTAGGTTTCTCAAATATTCTACTCCTCTCATAATGCTCATCTCTGGATAGATAGGATAACTTGAGGGAGCGATCAAAAGGATCTTTGGTTTAGAACCTGGCTTCCTAGGCTTAAGACTGTGTCTCATATTAATCATCATGAATTATATTAGTTTATCATCTAATTTATATTGAAAAATTTGTGAGGAAGAGATCATGATTAGAGAAATTGTTGTGCCAAAAGATCTGTGGCCTAGAAGAGGAGATTGGAGAGGAAAGATCATTAATATATATGTTTCTGAAGGAGATAAAGTGTCCAGCGGCGACCAGCTTTTTGAGATTGAGATTGAGAAAGCTGTTCTAGTCATAGAGTCTGAGCATAATGGAGTGATAAAAAAGATTCTTGTCAAGCCTGGAGACGATGTGAGACCAGGAGACCCTGTCATGATCATTGAGACATCAGATGATTGATATGAGTGGCAAGATAAGAATCAGAGTTAGATTAGGAGATTATTATAAGACTGTTTCAGAAGTTGTGAGAAGTCTTGAGATAGCAACTGTATGTGAAGACGCTTTATGTCCTAATATTCATGATTGTTGGAGTTCTAAGACTGCCACCTTCATGATCCTTGGGGATATATGTACTAGAGGATGCAGGTTCTGTTATGTTAAGAAAGGATCTCCTCTTCCGCCAGATCCTTATGAGCCTTATAAAATTCTTGAGGCTGTGAAAAGATTAGGACTTGATTATGTGACTATAACATCAGTTGATAGAGATGATCTTTCTGATGGAGGAGCATCACAATATGTCAAGACTATTAGACTTTTAAAAAGCTATGATCCTTCTATAAAAGTTGAAGTTTTGATCCCTGACTTTATGGGCAGAGAAGATCTTTTGAAAATGATTGTTGATGCATCTCCAGATGTTATTGCACATAATATTGAGACTGTCAGAAGATTAACTCCTTTAGTTAGAGATCGAAGAGCTGGTTATGAACAAAGTCTTAAAGTTCTTGAGACTGTGAAAAGATTTAATAATAATATTATTACAAAGTCATCTATTCTAATAGGCTTCGGCGAAGAGTTTGATGAGATCATTGAGGCTATGAAAGATCTTAGGAGAGTTGGCGTGGATATTCTGGTGATCTCACAGTATATGAGACCTAGCTCTCAGCAGATCCCTGTTGTCAAATATTATTCTATTGAAGAGTTTAAGGCTCTTGAGAGGATCGGTTATGAGCTTGGCTTCTCCTATGTCATATCTCATCCTCTTGCAAGAACAAGTTATAAAGCTAAAGAAGCTTATGAGGCTGTGAGGCGTGTCAGAGAGTAGAAGAGTTTTGAGAGTTATAATTGATGGAGCTAGAGATCCTAGGATGAACATGGCTTTAGACGAGGCTTTGGCCAGAGCTAGAGAGAGAAAAAATTTTGATACTCTTAGAATATATATGTGGCTCCCCAGTGGAGTGTCTATTGGTAGAAGACAGAGAGTTGAAGATACAGTCTATCTAGATGAGATACGTAGAAGAGGTTATGTTCTTGTTAGAAGACCTACTGGCGGCGCAGCACTTCTTCATCCACAGGATAAAGAGTTGACTTATAGCATTGTTTTATCAAAAGACGATCCATTGTATAAGTTGGATGTCTCATCTTCTGCTGCAAAAATTGCTGAAGCTATTGCCCACACGATCAATATTCTTCTAAAGAGTGAAAGAGGCTCTTCATATGATGAGATATACTCAGCCTCTGTAAGAGGCCTGCCCGAGATCTCTAATATTTCTTCAGCAGGCTTCTGTTATATCAATCCTGGCTCTAGTGATGTGATGATTAGAGGAAGAAAAATATCTGGGAGTGCTCAGAGAAGAGATTGGGGCTCTCTTCTACAGCATGGGACTATATTGTTAAAGTATGATCCTGAGGATTTTCTCAGCGTGTTGAGGGTCTCTGATGATGATAAGAGAGATGTTTTTGAGAAGATCGCTGGTCTATCAGATTTTATCAAAGATCTTTCTCTACAGGATCTTATTGATAATTTAATAAGATCTTTTCAAAAAGTTTTAAAATATGATCATGTTTTTATAGGAGGTTTTGATCTTGATGAGATTGTTTTAGCTAAAAAACTTTTTGATATAAAATATTCTTCTGAGAAATGGATCTTTTATGGCGAGGATCTCTATGGAGAAGTATGATGAGATAGATCTTGTTATTGATTATAGTCATGATCCTTTGATTAACATAGTTTATGAAGAGGCTTTGTTTGAACATGTGAGAAACATTTATATGAAGCCTGTTGTGAGAATATGGCTCAACCCAAGATCGGTTGTAATAGGAAGATCTTTAGAATGGTGTGAAGAAGTATATTGTGAGAACATTTTTTCAATGAATATACCTCTTATAAGAAGATTCACTGGTGGAGGAGCTGTGTATCATGATCTTGGGAATATAAATATATCATTTGCAAAACCTTATAAGAAAAACTCGACTCCCGACCTCGAGAA
>WYEN01000054.1 GCA_009903825.1 Desulfurococcales archaeon | reverse complement strand
ATAGGGCGTCGGCCTTCTAAGCTCTATGGCTCCTGCGCGGTGAGAGCCGATGGTCCGGGGTTCAAATCCCCGCGGGCCCGCCACATATTCTTAAAAATTTCTGTGGTTGTTATATTTATCTTTCTTATACTAAGAGTTTTTGGAGGTCTCTACATATAAGTGAGATGAAGATAAAATCATCATACATACTATTGATCTATTGTCATGATCATGTTAATATAAAGACTAGAGCAAAGATCTTTACACTTGACAAGGGCTTCTACATCTACATAGGGTCATGTGGCATAAATTGTTCAAGGATCCTTAGACACATAGGTTTGAGAAGAAAGAAGAGACTGTTCTGGCATATTGATTATCTGCTTGAGAGATGTTCACTTAAAAAAATAATGATCATACCGGATATAGATGAGATCATGCTGACAAAATTGTTAAGCGAAGATAAAGAATTATTTGAAGAGATCCCTGGATTCGGATCTTCAGATGATCATGTTAACAAAACTCATCTACTAAAAATAAGAGATTCATATGAATTAATAGATATTGAGGAGAGACTGTTAACAAAGCTTTTAAAATGAAAATGAAACCTATTATATCTTTATAAATAAAAAATAATTTAGTTGATTAATATGAAGATCTTTATTATATCAAGAGCTTGGTGGCCAATAGTAAAAGGCGGGTCAGAGAAATTTATATATAGAGTATATGAGAGACTTTTAAGAAAAGGCTATGATGTTCACGTGATCACAAGATCTGATGTTAAAAATGATGATAGAATACATGTGATAAGATCAAGAATATCTATGCCTATAATATCCAGCTATATGTTCTCTAGAAAAGCGGCCTCATATACAAATTCTATGAGACCTGATGTTACGATCATAAACAGCTACTGGGGAGAGTCGTCCTCTCTATATATAAAAAGAGATATACCTGTGATCTCTATAATACATGATGTTGGCCTCTTCAGATCTCCTATAGCAAGAAAAGATCTTATTAGATATTATTTGAGAAAACATGTTCTTAGAAAAGTTGTCGAAAGAGCTGATAAAATTGTTGTGCCTACAGAAATTGTTAAAAAAGATCTTGAGCGTTTTCTTAGCGCTGATCCTGATAAGATATATGTTTTAGGTAGTGAAGGAGCGGATGCTCCATTAAGATATGAACATATTGATAATGAGTTCTTTGATATAGTGCAGATAGCAAGATTCTCACCTAATAAAGCTCAACATCTTTCTCTAAAAATGATCAGAAGATTAGCAGAAGAGAGAAAAAATGTAAGATTATGGCTAGTGGGAGGATCAGGCGTGAGTAGAAGTGAGATAGAATACATGATGCAGATCGTTAGAGAGGCGGAGGAGATAAATAAGATGTTCAATAGAAAAATAGTTGAGATAATAATAGATGCAGAAGACGTTTCACAATATTATAAAATAGCTGATCTATGTATAGCACCTTCTATAGCAGAAGAAGGCTATGGATTAAGTATTGTAGAATGTATGGGATATGGAAAACCAGTGATCGCGAGCGAGATCTTTCATGAGACTGGCGTAGTAGATGAGGACAGAGCCTACATATTTAAAACTAATGATCTTGATAAATTCATAGATCTTGTTAAATACGTCATAGATCATAAAGAAGAGGCTTTGGCAAAAGCATCTAAATCGCTTGAATATGTTAGAGAGAGATGTAGCTGGGATAATGTCGTTGATAAATTAGAGAAGATCATGCTTGACCTTGTGAAAAGCTAGATCAAGCTTTTCTCAGAAATATTATTAAATCGCTTATAAAATTACAAAGAAAATTTTTTAAGGGTTTTAGATGCTCTCTGAGAACATAAGAATCTCGGCAACTGACGAGAAATATTCTAGGGCTGAATTAAAAGATCTTGAGTACATATATTTTGATGAGATGATCGATGTCATAAGATCTTTCCCGAATCTTCTTCCACAATTTAGAGACAGAGATATTCTTATATACCCAGAGGTTCTTCAAACAAGACATAGAAAAAAGTTTCTTATAGCGTTAGATGTGAGTGAAGAGATTATTCATCCAATTATAGTAGAATATTTCTATATAAATCCTCTGAGAATACCTCAGCCAGATAAAAAAGAAAAGATCTATTACGTCATTCATCCAGATATCATTGCAGAGTTTATGTATAAATATGTTGTGAGAGAGATAGAGCGTAGAATCCCTTGTAGAACAAAAAGTAAATGGGCTATGAGCTTTGAGATGTGGCTTATGAACATATATAAAGAGAAAGATCGTGAGTCATTATGTAGAGATCTTATGATAGATGAGGTCACGCTGATGTTTCAAGTAATCGATCATATGATAATAGAGATCATGAATATAATATCAGATAAGACAGATTTCATCGTATACGCCACTCAGATACTTAAGACTTCGCTCACAGAGAAGAACATATATCTCGCCATAACATACACGTATAAACCTCCAGATATGAGAAAAATAGATCAAGCAATGTATCTAAAACGTCTTATCGAGACTAAATAAAAGATTATAATTGAGAGGTCTGAAGAGGATCTAAAGATGAGTAGAGAACATAAATACGGTCTTTTAAGTGAGAGACAATATAAAGTTCTTAAGATGAGAATAATGGGATATACTCAAGAAGAGATTGCCAAAATCATGAACACTTCTAGAAGCAATATAAGTATTATAGAGAAGAACGCCTGGAAAAACATCAGAATAGCTTTAAAAACACTTGATGTATATAAAGAGATGTTTTCTATAGAAAAAATGATCATTAAACCCTCCACACATACTTTAGATATTCCAAGAATCATTTTTGAGAAAGCAGATGAGCTAGGGATCAAATTAAAAATAAATCTTCCATATATTCAGGCGCTTCTACATATTAAAGCTGATAAATGTATAAAAAGAAGAAGAGTGGTTCGTCCGATCCAAATTATGATTTTAAGAGATGGCGACATAGAGATTCGATGTGAAAACGAAGACTCTCTCGATGAAAAGATCTAGATCTATTTTAAATTATCAACTGATCTTGTCGACAGCTTCCGTCCATAGAAACATTTTCTCAATCTGTGTTTTCATAAATTTTTTATGAAGATCATCTTTAAACACTTCTAGTCTCTTCTCAAGATATTCTGCAAGCTCTCTATATCCATCAAGATAATTTCTGCTTTTTATCTCTGTCTCAGCAACTATTCTCCACAAGATCTCATTTATGATCATGCCCTCCAGCTCAGCCCTAAGATCTTTCCAAACACTTCTAGGTCTCTTCAGATGTCTCATAGCAGGTTTGCCCAGACAAAATCTGTCTCCAACAGCATCTGCAATTTTCTTAGCAAATAATCCAGACCATATATCATCAAATCTGTCTATACCCATGTATCTCATATACAGCTGATAAAATGCTGGCACAAGTCTTCTTCTGAATGAAGTGTTCATTGAACATACTGCGTAAAAATTATTTTTATCAACAACTATCTTATCATACAATGGCCTGACAGATCTTATCTCTGAGACTCCGTCAACACCGCCGTGATATAATATTGTTACTGCATCAAGATCTGGAGATCCTGTCCATAGACCCATGTTTAAAACACAGTCGCTCTCTATATTATCAAATTTATACTCATATCTTCTTATAGAAGGATCATAAGGATGTCCTCTGGGGAAGATCCTCTCATTTTTATCTAGATTCAGATCTAGAAAATCTATAGTGTTGACCCAGCCAGATGACGATGATACTAAAACTCCTCTACTACTCTCTAGATTACTCAAATGATCATTTATAAGTTTATAACCCTTCTCACCATACACATCATCATCAAGCTCTATGATATAATCAGCTTCTTCTGCATATGATACTAAGAAGCCGAAGCTGGTCTCGGCATGACTTCTCTCAGGGATCAGCTTGATATATTTCTCTGAAGAAGACCCATAAGTCTTTTTAAACCACTCAATCCTCTCCTCAGGGCCGTAGAATGATATCTCGACATTCAGTCTTCTAAGAATCTTTTTATTATATTCTCTAAGTCTCTCATCTCCCTCATCAACTATTATGATCTTTTCAGGTCTCTCCTTCTCCTCCTCAAATATTGTCAATAGATTATCCAGAGAATTTACTGAGGCAGTGACCAAATAGATCTTTTTATCTCCTCTCATGTTGTTTCACATCAGATTTTTTTGATAATATTAAATTTATTTCTGGTATAAAATTTTGAAAGAGAAGCCTCTTATAATCATAATAATGATATCATTGATAATAATGATCCTTAGCATAAACATAGGGATCTTAACAAGTTATACTGCAATTATAATAGATCTATCGAAACAGATATGCAAAGGATCTTTCTTTCTAGAGAAGATGGAGTGGTATTATACTGACGTGATCAAGATAAAAGATAGATACATATTTGCAGGACCTGTAGGAGTTCCTCTGATAATATCTCCTTTAGAATGTCTAGCAAACAACTATGAGACAGGTCTTTTTATAGGAGGTCTTGTGATGAGTATCTCAACAATGATCTCTATGATATATATGTATCTATTTATAAAAAGATTCGGACCATACAAAGAATATATAATGGCCTCATTAATAAGCGGAGTATTTGCATCAATGCCCTGGATATATTCCTCACATATATTTCCACAGGCTTTATTAATGATGTGCTACTCAGCACTGTTATATCACTCATCAAACATGTTGTATAAAAAAGATCCTGAGCTTAAAGATGTGATCATGCATAGCCTGTTTTCCGGAATTGCTCTGCTAACAGATCCTTCTACAATAATCATGATCTTTTCGATATCTATTTTCATACTGATCAAATTAATCAATAATTTCAGAATAAAAATAACTACTTATAAAAAACTTTTCTCAATAATCATCATATGGATCTCTATATTCTCGATTGCATTATCATTTCAATTCTATTATAATCTCTCTACAACAGGAAACCCCTTTATTTTCCCTGAGATCATATATTCGTCAGAGAGAGGTTTTGGAACAGGTTTTGACACACCAGTTTTCATAGGGCTTGTGGCTCAACTTATAGATCCTAGAAAAAGTCTTTTGTCTCTCTACCCAATATCTTTCATATCACTGATCTTATCAATATATTTCTATAAAGATTTTTATTCAAAAGATGCTTTCCTAATCTATCTGATCATGATTTTTGTTCCTCTAATGATATATTCTATGTGGCATGATTATCACGGAGGTCTTTCTTACGGCCCTAGATTTCTCACGCCGATCACAATATTATTGATATACTCGATCTATATTATTCTCAATAGATCCTCTTATAAAACAAGGATCCTACTTTTCATAATAACAATATATTCTATGATGGAGAACAGCATAGTTGTTGTGACAAGTCCTTACTCATGTGCGTTTCAAGAAATGAGCGTCTTCGAGAATCAGTTTTTAAATTGTACATTGCCTATGTTTCTTAATACTCAAGAAAATCTGAGAGCAGCTGTTATAAACAGATTAATATCACATGCTGTAGGCCTTGATCTTGTCTTCTCAAGCTATATATCAGCTGTCATATTGTTTCTAAACGTATCTCTTCTTTATTTATACTCTCTTTTAAAAAAGATATAGATTTAGATTACTCCTTTATCAATGTTTTCCAAAGATATCTTGCTTCTCAGGCCTTCTCTCACTAGCTCAGAAGGATCTATGGAGACGTATTTTTTGTCTCGTACTGGGACGAATATAAATCTGCTTCTATACGGATTATAATTTCTCTTTAAAGTGCCTACAATATTTATTTTATAGCCACAGTATCTACAGCGATTCTCTTGATCAAGATGCCATTCTAAAATCTCGAATCCATATCTCACAATGACAGGTTTGCCACAGTTAGGACAGTAAGTGTTCTCCAGAGGATGACCGGGCACATTGCCTACATATACGTATTTCAGACCTTCTTCTCTGGCTATTTTAACATGTTGTTCTAATGTTTTCACAGGTGTAGGTGGGTAGTCTAGCATTTTATAATCTGGGTGGAATCTCAGAAAATGAACAGGAGTCTCTGGACCGAGGTTCTCCACGATCCATCTGGCCAGCTTTCTAGCCTTATCAAGATCATCACCCACCTTAGGTATCACAAGATCTGTTATTTCTATAAAGATCTTTTTTCTCTTAAGCTCTTTTAAAGTCTCGAAGACAGGCTCATAATTGATTATCTGAATAAATTTTCTAGCAAAATTATTATCAGCATTACCTTTTATATCTACTGTGGCAGCATCAAGAAATTCAGAGAGATAATCAACAGCTTCATCAGTCATATAACCGTTGGTGACAAAAGTGTTGAAGAGACCTTCTTTTCGAGCGATAACTCCTACGTCATGAGCATATTCCATGAATATTGTAGGCTCATTATAAGTATATGTTATTCCGTCAGAGCCTGTCTCAAGAGCTATCTTAACAACCTCCTCAGGCTCCAATTCAAAACCTTCTATATGTCTTCTCTGAGAGATATCATAGTTTTGACAATACGCACACGCCCAGTTGCATCCTGTGGTGGCTATTGAAAGAACTTTAGAGCCTGGGTGAAAATGTGTGAGAGGCTTTTTCTCAATAGGATCCACGTTTATAGCTATAAGAATGCCATATGACAAAAGATATAGATCTCCATTATAATTTCCTCTGATCCCGCAGAAGCCTACTTGACCTGGTGAAAGTTTACATCTACGAGCACATGCGACACATTCTACTCTCTCTTTGTCTAATTTCCTATATAAAACAGCTTTTCTCATATCCAGCTTATATAATAATGCTTAGAAGATATATAATGTTATATGTTCATCTGATCTTGCTCAGAAACTCTGACCCTTCTTCATCAATCTGTCTTGCCGGATACTCATCATCATAATAATCTTTGTTTAGAGAAATAAATAATGTTTATAAACATATGATCATTGTAGTATTGATCAAAGATCTATTGAAAATTATTTAATTTTGTTAATAGAATATTTATTCGGCGGTGGCAATTTATTGTCATCAAAAAAAGAGCCTGTGGTCAGTTATCTAAGACCTCTTCTTGATGAGATAAGAGGAGAGCTTGCTTTTAAATATATAGCTATCGCAAGACAGCTTATGGAGAAAGGTTATGACGTAATAAGTTTTGGAGCGGGACAGCCGGACATTCCTACTCCGGATCATATTATTGAGGCTGCGAAAAGATCTCTTGACAGAAGATTTACTGGATATACTGAGACAGCAGGTATATATAAGCTTAGAGAGGCTATTGCAGAATATCTGAATAATAGATATCATGCGTCAGTAGATCCAGATGAGATCATTGTGACAACAGGTGCTAAAACAGCCATATTTGTGGTTATAGCAAGCTATATAACTCCTGGCGATGAAGTCATTGTGATAGACCCTGCCTATCCAGCATACTCTGAGGCTACAAAACTTTTGGGTGGCATACCTAAGTTTCTACCTCTCAAATTTGATAAGAAAGAGGGGTTTACAATAGATCTTGATAAGCTTGAGAAAATGATAAGTAGCAGAACAAAAATAATTGTTCTAAACAATCCTCATAATCCTACTGGAGCCGTCTTCCCGCCTAAAATTGTAGATGAGCTTATGAGGATCGCTGAGAGACATAATGTAATACTTCTCTCAGACGAGATATATGACAACTTTATTTATGATAACGCGCCTTTCAAAAGCGTGTCTGAGTATCCTGATTGGAAGAAGAGAGCTATATTAATAAATGGTTTCAGCAAGACTTTCTCAATGACTGGCTGGAGACTTGGATACATAGTTGCTCATAAAGAAGCGATCGAGAGAATGATTAGAGTAGCTGTGAACGTGTATAGCTGTGCAACAAGTTTTGCTCAAGAGGCTGCTGTGGAAGCTTTGAGAGGTGATTGGACACCTTCTAAAAGAATGATCCAGCTTTTCCAGAGGAGAAGAGATGTTATATATGAAGAGCTGAGCAAAGTGAAAGGTTTTGAGACGTGGAAGCCTCAGGGAGCCTTCTATATATATCCTAGAGTGAGAGAGCTTCTCAACAAATTAAATATGAGTGTTGAGGAGTTTGTTGATTATCTAATTGATAAACAGAGAGTCATAATACTGCCGGGGACAGCGTTTTCTGAGGTCTCTGGAGAAGATTTCGTTAGACTCAGTTATTCAATATCTGAAGAAAGGATCAAAGAGGGAATTGCGAGAATACGTGAGGCTATTGAAGAACTTGAGACTATCAAATTAAGAAGATAAAAACTTTTTCATATTTTATTTTTTACTTGTTTTTACAGACACAATCTCCTTCTATGATGAGATTAGGATTATTATTTCTAAGAATCTCTATAAGTTCTCTACATTTTCTGATGCATATAATCTCAGGATCCTGATCTTTTGATGTTGATGTCATAATATAAAGCTCGTTGACAGGTCCTCTAGTCTCGTGTCCCTTCGGATGAGTTTTTATATATACATCGGGGTTATCTCTGGCATATTTATTAAGATCTTTTGCTAAAGTTGATTCAGGAACTCCTATAAGTGTCAGACTTGTCTCAGCAATATTTTTAGTTCCATATCTTCTTAAGAAACTCTCTACATGAGCCTCCCATATTCCCTCCATCTCCGCCGGGACTCCTGGCAGTGATATTATTATTTTATTATTTTTCATTAACAAGATCCCTGGAGCAATACCTACCGGATTACTTAATGATTTTGCAGACTTAGGCATATAAGCCATTTTAATTCTCTCTGGGGTGAGCATCATGCCTCTACTCTCATATTTCTCTCTGATCTCTCTGAAAGCATCTTCATTTAAAACATGTTCTTCTCCAAAATATCTTGATAAAGCCTCTGAAGTTATGTCATCATATGTAGGGCCTAATCCTCCTGTTGTCACTATAAGATCTGCGTTGAACTCTTTTATAGCTATATCAAATGCCTTAGATATATCTTCAAAACTGTCTCCAACTGATATATGTGCAACTACATCTATTCCTAGAAGCATTAATCTTCTTGATATGAATGCAGCGTTTGAGTTGATCACTCTTCCTTGTAAGATCTCGTAGCCTATAGATATAACCACAGCCTTCATACTATAGATCACTTGAGAATTTTTATAAAACTATATAAGGTATCTTATAGAGAGAAGGTATCTTGTCAACATCAACATCAAATGTATAATGAATCTTCATAAATTCTTTTCTAAACTCTGAGACTTCTTTAGCTACCTCCTTAGGATCTTTTTTATCGACAATGACTTTTCTGAAGAATCTAGCTATTTCTCTGAAATCATCTTCTTTCATACCATATCTAGTCATCTCTTGAACGCCTGTTCTTATTCCACTAGGATCTTTAACGGCCTCCGGAGGATCTTCTGGCAACAAGTTTTTGTTAACAATTATGTTAGCCTCTTCTAATAACTGTGCTATTTTAGCTCCTCCACCATATTTCCTTACATTAAGAACTACTTGATGAGATCTTGTGAAGCCCAGATGTTCTCCGACAACGTCTAACCCCTCCTCGTGAAGAGCTTCTGCGAAGGCTCTGGCGTTTCTAATGATCTGGTCGGCATATTGTTCACCGAAGTATATCATCTCAAGCGCTGTAACAGCTGTGGCCGGAAGTCTATGAAGATGATGATTACTGACAAACCATGGAAATACTGTTCTCGAGATCTCTTTAAAAACCTCCTCGTTATTAGATAATATGACTCCTCCCTGTGGACCTGGGAAAGTTTTGTGTGTAGATGATGTGACGACGTCCGCCCCTGCATCAAAAGGATCTCTCCATCTTTTTCCTGCGATAAGTCCTAAGACGTGTGCCGCATCATAAACAACTTTTGCCCCAACAGAGTGTGCTACTTCAGCAAGCTCTTTCAATGGATGTGGAAATAAATATAATGATCCTCCCATTACGATAAAATCTGGCTTGACCTCCTCAATAAGTTTAGAAGCTTTGTCAACATCTACATTCATATTCTCCCTGTCAAAAGGCATCTCTATATGTTTGATACCTAACGCTCCTAAAGTGCCAAACTTTGTGTGGCTAACATGAGCACCTGCCTGCACGGGAGCTACGACAGCTTTCCCACCTGGCGGAGCCAGTACTCTGAATGTAGCTGCATTCGCCACCGTTCCGCTTACAGGCCTGAGATCTACAAATTTCACTTTAAAAAGTCTTGACATAAGATCCATCGCAAGCTCTTCTATCTCATCAACATATGGAAGCCCCTGATAATATCTTTTTCTAGGCTTACCCTCAGCATATCTATGCATCATATCAGTGAAATATACTGCCTCAGCCAATGGGCTCATAACATTCTCGCTAGGAATGAGATTAAGAGTCTCTGTAGTTCTCCACTTATTATGTCTACCTGTTATCTCAACAATTTTCATAAGCTCATTAGGAGCCTCACCAATTTTCATTCTCTCAGCCTCATCATGTATTATATCCTAAGTATTTTAAAAAACATAATTACTCAATTAATCTATATTATAATATCATATTCTCAAGTCTTGAGAAGAGGATCTTCATATCAAGATTTCTATAAAGAATAATATATCTTCTTAAAATATTTATATGGTGTCTATAGAGAGTGTATAGATACTCGATAAGAATAAGAGACTTATTCAAAGATCTTCCTGAACATCTCTCTTGGCTGATAGCAGTTTTCATGCTTATAAACGTTTTTGGAGGATTTTATTATATTAAAAAAGATCTTTTGATAGGACTAATATATGTCATAGCCGTCTTGATAGGTTTTATTTTTCATGAGCTTGGACATAGAATGGTTTCTCGGAAATTAGGTTGTAGCGCAAGATTCACAATAGATCTTTTCTCAGTTATAGTCACAGGATTCATAGGTGTCATACAGAATCTTTATCTACTTCTGCACGCAACATCTCTTCCTCTTATATTCGCGCTACCTGGATACGTCTTAAGTATATGCTCATTCTCGACGCTGAGCTTTGAGGGAGCAATATCATCTGCAGGACCTTCTGTCAATATTATGATATCTATAGCAACATTTATAATGATGAAAATTTTTCCTGAATACAGCTTATTTCTAAAGATCATATCAGAAGTGAATATAATACTTGCATTATTTAATCTAATACCTATACCTCCTCTTGATGGCCATAAAATAATTAGATGGAATCTGATCATATGGCTACTTCTAGTGACGATCTCTCTGATCATTCTTATGAGCATCAGATGATAAAATGTTTCGCCTATAATCATTATTTAAAAAAATTTAATAGGCTTCAGAAAATTAATATTAGATAGAGACGGTGGCGGAGAGAGCCCCCGTGACCGGGGTTCGAATCCCCGCCCGGCTATCTTCTTTTTGTAATAATCAGATTTATAGTCTTATCATCATTATATCCATAGATGACGCTTAGATCATTCTCTCTACACGTCTTTAATAACATGTTGAGCATGACATGATCTTTGATATCAATTTTTATTACTGCTCTCTCCTCCGGTCTCAGCTGTGAGGAGATTCTTTTTATAATTTCTCTATAATTATTTCTGTTGATCTCGTATTCCTCCTGATGTATCTTTATCATCCTCTAGATATCTTGTTATTTTCTCATATATATTTCTTACAGAATCTATGTCTCTTGATCTTACGAATCCTATTCTAGAGCCTCTGAGAAGTCTTATGAAAACCTTCTCTGTCTCGATCTTGTATTCAAACTCTGTTTTCTCAACAGAACCTAAAGATCTTATCTTATCAAGATCTTTATCATCAAATTTTTTAGAAAGAATTATCATATAAAGATCTTTTGCTCCTGAGACAGCTCTGATCCTACTGACAGATCTGACACCGATAAACTCTCTCAGGCCCTTCACACAGACGGGACACTGCGGGTTCCTCTCTATATCAAATGTTTTTATCTCAGGTCTCGACACGTCTATATAATAGATCTTTTTCTCAATTTTTCTTCCTAACAATATTCTCAAAGCTAGAGAAGTCATTACAAAGGCGACAGCCACAGGCGTCAACACTGAGACAGGTATAACTCTCCTCTCTTCATCTATTTTCTCAATATCTACAGAGCTGTATAGACAACGTAGACAAGCCGTCTCTCCAGGAATTATAGGCATTACAACTCCATATGATTCTTCCACCCCTCCATATATATACGGCTTTCTCAGTTGAACAGCCGCTTCATTAAGTATAAATCTCGACCTGAGATTATCAAGTCCGTCTAAGACAAGATCAACATCTTTTATAAAGTCTAAGACGTTGTCTGTCTCAATAACATCAATTTTATAATCAACTTCTGTGAAAGGACTGATCTCTTTTATGCTTCTAGCAACTGCATAAGCTTTAGGAGTATTTCGAAGAACATCTTCATATTTATAAGCCAATGTCCTAGGCAGATTCGAGAGCTCAACTACATCAGGATCTACGATTCTTATAAAGCCTACTCCAAGTCTGCTCATAAAGATTGCTGATGCAGAACCCAAAGCCCCTCCGCCGGCGACAAAAACTCTGCTTTTTCTAAGTTTCTCTAAACCCTCGAGACCTATCTCTCTCATAAGAATCTGTCTAGAAAACATCTCTAACAGGACAGGATCTATGCTGAAATATTCAGGGGTCATGGTCGCTCCACCTCAATCATCTATCAGAGAAGTCCTTCTCTTCATCCCCCAAATTTAATAGTGACATAAAACCGTTATTATATATGATGTTGTGATGACTCATATAAATAGAGAGGATCTGTGTGAGATATGTGGTCTGAAGAAGGCTTCTTATAGATGTAGAATATGTAGAAGATTTGTATGTGAAGATCATTATGATATAAATGAGAATATCTGCAGCGTATGTAAAGAGACTTTATGTAGAGTATGTAGAAAAAATCTTAGCATAACAACATGCCCCTCATGTGGAAGACTTGTATGTCATTCTTGTCTGATAGATACACGCGTTGGCATAAAAATATGTTTCTTATGCAAGATCAATGGTCGTGATAAAGATTTTATCAACAAGATCTTTTATTATAAAAAGAGTTTCATGAGGACATCGATTGCTAGCAAATAAGATCTTTTATTCCACAGTCACAGTCTTAGCAAGATTCCTAGGCTTATCCGGATCAAATCCTCTCTTAACTGCAAGATGATAAGCAAGCAATTGATAAGGTATTACATATAATATTGAGGCAGCCATAGTCTTCATAGAAGGCATCAGAAAACTATAATCTGCTAATCTATGGATCCTCTCATCACTATATGGAGCAACAGCTATTATAAAAGCTCCTCTAGCCTTCATCTCCTCGATGTTGCTGACCATAACATGATTATGTTCAAAACCTAGAGACGTAAATGCTACTGGAAAATCTTTCTCGACAAGAGCTATAGGGCCGTGTTTACTCTCTCCAGCAGGGTAAGCCTCTGCATGAATATATGATATCTCTTTAATTTTTAATGCACCCTCCATAGAGACTGGCAGTGAGATGTCTCTCCCGAGAACATATATGTTTCTTGAGTCTTTGAGTATTGATGCCAGAGACTCGCTCTCTTTATCAATTTTCTTAATATATCTGTTTATAAGCTCTGGAGACTCTTCTAACTCTTTTTTAATAAGAGATCCTGTGTCAGGATCCTGTTCTCTTAATAACTCTGATACGAGATATAAAAGAAATGTTACTTGTGAAGTAAATGTTTTTGTTGCTGCAACACCTATCTCCGGGCCTGCTCTTATATAAAGCTTGTAATGAGACTCTCTAGAGATCGCACTATCAACAGAGTTTGTTAATGAAATGATTAAGGCGCCTCTCTCTTTAGCTGTTCTAAGAGCGTTAAGAGTATCAATAGTTTCTCCGCTTTGACTAATAGCTATCAAAACACTTTTTTTATCAAAAATCTTTTTATATAAAGAGATTTCGCTAGATATGAATGCAGTTGATCTTGCGCCTAGATAATATTTTAACGCGTAGTCCATGACTAATGCTGCATGATATGACGTACCCGCTCCTGTTATAAATATATCTCTATCACTAAGCAAAATATTGATCACATCTCTAATCTGTTCTGCCACGCTGGCTAAAGTATTTCGTACAGCTATTGATTGCTCATATATCTCTTTAAGCATATAATGAGGATATCCTCCTCTCTCGATCTGCTCGATCGTCCAATCAATGATCTTTACTCTAGACAAAGGATCTATTCTCTCGCCATATATGTTCTCTATATAGATCTTTTCTGGAGAAATGTAGCCCAGCTCTCCATCTTCTATAGCAATTATTTTTCTAGAATATTTTATGAGACCTGGGATGTCGCTGGAGATGAGATTAAAACCTTCTCCTAATCCTATTATTAATGGTGATATCTTTTTTGCAAAATATATCTTATCAGTCTCTCTACAGCTGATCACTAGAAAAGCGTATGATCCATCTATTTTTCTCATGATCATTCTGAGAGCATCTATCATCTCAAAACCTTCTCTCAAATAATCCTCGATCAAATGAGCGATCAGCTCTGTATCTGTATCGCTAGAGATCATATGACCTCTAGATGCCAGCTCATCTCTCAGCTCTTGATAATTTCTTATCACTCCATTATGAACAATCGCTATACATCTACTACAGTCTGTATGTGGATGAGCATTAAGATCAGAGGGAGGACCGTGAGTAGCCCATCTAGTGTGGCCGACACCCACTAACCCATCAAATCTCTCAAACTCAAGTCTTTTCAAAAGATCATCTATCTTACCTTTAGCCTTTCTAATAACGAGTCTGCCATTACGATCTATTATAGCATATCCCACAGAGTCATAGCCTCTATACTCAAGTCTCTTAAGAGAATCTCGAATGATGATCCCCATCTTCTCTCCTAAAGCCTTCTCATTTTTCTGTACTACTCCTATTATACCGCACATTCCTCATCCTCCTCATCCAGAGAGACCATGATCTTGATTATAGATATTTTTGATCTGATTATTAATTAGATACATCATAAAAATATTTGTTAAAAATATATATAAGGAGAGGATTTTCTAAGGTAGATAATAATGAGAAGATCTGCATCATATGGTAAAAGTTATGAAGATTATCTCGAAGCAATTTATAAACTAAGTTTTGAAGGTAAAAAAGTCTCTGTGACAAATCTGGCGAAAATACTTAATGTGAAGCCTTCTTCAGTTGTAGAACAATTGAGAAAACTCTCTGATAAAAAACTGATAATATATAAAAAAGGTGAAGAGATCAGATTAACTAGAAAAGGATCAAGACTTGCCAGACAGATATTTGAGAGACATATCATATTAAAAAAGTTTCTCTCTGAGATCCTTATGCTTCCAGAAGAGATAGCTGAGAAAGATGCTTGTTCTATGGAACATTATCTTCATAAAGATACTATAGAGAGACTTAAGAAGCTCACAATCTATGTATTAGATAAAAAAAGTGAGAACACCTCATTCTCAGAAGATCTTAAGAATATATTCTCAGATCTTTTTCTCAAAAGATGAGTTATTATTCTAGAACTTTGTCCTAAGATCTTTTGTGTTAAATAGTTAATTAGTAGACAATAGATATTTAATTAGAGAGGCTGAACATAAAAATGTTTAACAATATAGGAGGATCTCCATGGAGCTGGTGTTGGAGAAGACGTGGAAGAGGAAGACCTCCTAGACCAAGAATCCTCTGGAGCAATTATAATGAGATAATATTTATGCCTATGGACAACACAGGTCATCCTCTCACCAACGACCCTATATATGTATTTCCTGACGAGCTCGAGGCTCTGAAGCTTGTATATGTAGAGAGACTCGGCCAGAGAGAGGCTGCAGAAAAAATGGGCATATCGCAAGGGACTTTATGGAGATCTCTTGATAATGGCAGAAGAAAAATTGTTCAAGCATTAATAGAGCGTAGACCTATAATCATTACTTATCGTAAGGAAGAATGTATTGATCAACGTTAAGATTTTATTTTTATTTTAATGATTTGATCAATTCAATAAATATGTTAGACCTTATAGAAAGATCCTGAAGAGTTAAATTTATATATTTTTGTGTAGTTATTCAAAAATGGTGAATAACGTATGTGGTGGAGACCTGTATGGGGCTTAACAAATATATGGCCTGGAAGAGGACCTTTCAGTCATCTGCCTCCATGGTTAAGACCTGGATGGATATTTAGAGGAGGCTGGCTTCCATGGTATTGGTATGGATATCTCCTACATAGATGGCCATACTATCATCCATATTACTACTATCCATGGTACTGGTATAACATATGGTGGTATACGCCGTATATAATCACATATCCCTGGTGGTGAGACGTAATCAAAATGATTTGAGGAGATTATAATGTGGCATTGGTGGCATAGATTTTGGAGAAGATGGTATCCATATATGATCTATCCGCCATCTCCACCGCTCTACCACTCGCAACAACAGCAGACGCAACAGCCTACATATCCTCCATATCCTTATTACCCGCCTCCACCGTTATATCCACCTCCTTTAACACCAGAAGAGGAGCTTGCTATGTTAGAAGATTATAAGAAAGTTCTTGAAGAAGATTTAAAAGAGATCCAAGAAGAGATCCAAAGTATTGAAAAACGTATAAACGAGCTTCGAGAATATCTGAGAAAACAAGGCAGACAGCCATAGAAAGCAATTTAATATCTTATATAGACCAATTAATTTTTTAACGACTTATGCGATATTTTTTCCTCTCATCTTAAAAAGCAAGATCTTTATTATAAAGTCTTGTGCGATAGTCTTCAAATCATAACTCCTTTGAGCAATAGATATAGAAGGAGGGTTTGATATGTTGAAAAAATTTTAGACATAGAATCATTTAAGTATAATATGATTTATGGAGATATCATTGCGGGATCCATAAAATCTACTGGAAGAGGTCTTCCTGATCTTACGAAAGAGTCATATTTCTTCTCTAGAAACTCTATAAATACTGGACAAGTGTCAAATTTTCCATCTCTATCACATTTACCTCCTAATCTTAAGAAACATGAATTAGTTTTTTTATCATAATAAGGACATATCTTATGATATTTTTTAGCGCTTCTAATCATCTTATCAACCCATTTCTTCTTCTGATCTATTTGGGCAGTCATTGAACTCATGAAAATCACCTCATTAATACATGAGAGAGTGCCACCTTCATAATAAATCTGATGAGAGATTAATAAATTTTAATTTTTAAATTAAAAATATCTGTCTCTCCAAAAGCCTGAGAAAGAGATCTCTTGACCCACTCCTTTTGATCTAGCTTTCTCATATATTAATTTTGCTAAAGCAACATCCCATAACGCGACGCCGTGAGACTTAAATAAAGTAACCTCGTCTTCTGATGATCTAGAGACTCTTCCTACGACCAACTCCCAGAGCTCATGTATCTTCTCCCAATAGATATATCCTTTTCTCACAGCTTCTATAAGATCTCCAGACTCTCTCTTAGCTTGTTCAATGTTATCTGTCACAACAAGTCTAGTCTTAAGAAACACCTCTGGATAAGCCTCCGCTCTATTAGGATGATTAGATCCAACGAGATTTATATGTAAACCATCTTTTATATATTCAGCTTTTATAAACGGCTGTCTGGAGTTTGTTGCTGAAGATATGACATCACTTTTTATGAAAAGATCATGTAGAGAGTCGGCTACGAAAGCGTTATATCCTTTCTCTCTAAGTCTTTTAACAAAAATCTCTGAGTTCTCTCTATTTAAAGAATTTACAAAAACATGATCAAAGTATCTTATGCTGAGTATTGCAAGAGCCTGTGTATATGATTGTCTACCAGATCCTATTATACCAAGAGCTCTAGCATCTTTTCTAGCAAGATATTTAGTGGCAATCGCGCTTGCAGCACCAGTTCTAATTCTTCCCAATAGATCTGCCTCTATCAAACTTAAGATCTCGCCAGATCTTATTGAAAATATTATCACAGCAAAAGAAGTTCTGCCTGGTATTGATAGATAGGTTTTTAAACCGACCACATCTAAAGGCTCTATCGACGCCGCCATCACGTGATAAACTTTTTCTCTCATAAATATCCTGGATCTTGGGATGAGCTGAGCCTCTCCCTCAGCCTGATACTTTAACGCTCTCTCTATAATATCCACAGCTTCTTTAAAATCTATCAAGTCTTTAACATCTTCTTCTCTAATGATCAGCATCAGATCAGCACCATAAGATTTAGTTTTTAACTTTATATTTTGATTTTTCTCTTCAGAGATTCTATAGTCTCAGGATTCTCTAGAGATGAGACATCCCCAAGATCTTGATCAAGCAATATAGCTCTTAAAATTCTTCTCATAATTTTTCCACTTCTAGTTCTAGGAAGATCCGGCACAACAATTATTCTTTCCGGTATAAATACTCTGCTGATTCTTTTAGCAACAAGTTCTTTCAACTCTATCTCTAGTCTATTCTCATCAACTTCTAAACCATATTTTGATTTAACAAAACAATAGACTACTTCACCCCTGATCTTATGAGGCACTCCTATACATGCGCTCTCAGCGATATATGGATGTTCGTTGAGAACTCCTTCTATTTCTGCAGCCCCAATTCTCATTCCAGCAACTTTTAGAACATCATCAGCCCTCCCAAATAGATACCAGAACCCGTCATGATCTATATAAGCCCAGTCGCCGTGATACCATACTCCTCTGAATCTGCTCCAATAAGTCTCTATGTATCTATCAGGATCTTTCCACAAGCCTCTGGTCATCGATGGAAAAGGCTTTTTAACAACAAGATAACCTGTCTCTCCACGTACAGAGACCCCCTCCTCATTAAAAACGTCAGCATCAACCCCTGGAGCAGGGCCCCATAATGTTGATGGCTTAAGCTCTACAACTACGCTCGGTAGAAGAATACATCCGAAGACTTCTGTACCTCCTGAGAGATTTATCATAGGCCTCATGTCTTGACCTACGTCTCTCACGATCCATAGCCACGTGTCAGGATCTATAGGCTCGCCAGTGTTTCCAAAGACTCTAAGACTAGATATGTCGTGAGACTCTACATATGATAAACCATATGATTTCAAGATCCTGGCTGCAGTCGCGGCAAAACCTAGATGAGATACTTTATATCTCTCTATTATAGACCATACTCTGTCAGGAGGATAATCTATTGCTCCTTCGATCATTAGATGTGATGCCTCTAAAAGCTGTGAACCGAACACCTGCCAAGGACCCATCATCCATCCTATATCAGTGATCCACCACAAAAGATCTTTTCTTTTGATATCTAGATTTATATAATGTTCCAGACCAGGTTTTATGATAGAGCCTATGTGACTGATCACAGCACCTTTAGGCCTGCCTGTGGTTCCAGAGGTGAATAAAAGAAGAGCAGGATCATTAGGATCAGCCTCATAAACATAGTCTGTCTTCGAATATTCTTTTATAACATGATCATACCATATGTCACGTTTATCATCCCATGGTATCTCGACACCGAGTCTCTTAACCACGACAACCTTAGGATCTGTGCCTGACAATCTTATAGCTTCATCAGCCTGAGGCTTTAGAATGATCTCTTTTCCTCGTCTATAATAGCCGTCTATAGTCACCAAAACTTTAGACTCTGCAAGTCTAAGTCTATCTGCAACGGCAGGAGGACTGAAGCCTGAGAATATTGGAGAGGCTATAGCACCGATCCTTACGGCTGCCAACATCGCCACAATAGATTCAGGCATCATAGGCATGTAAATAGATACTACATCGCCACTCTTAACTCCCATGCTGAGAAGATAATTTGAGAATCTCTTGACATGATCTTCTAACTCACTATATGACATGATCTTCTCAAGCCCGTCTTCACCAACCCATATAAAAGCCTTCTTCTCTCCAAAACCTTTCTTAACGACCCTATCTACAACATTATATGACGCATTGATCTTTCCACCGACATACCATCTGCTCCACTCAATACCTTGAGAAACATCAAGAACCTCATCAAATTCTCTAAACCATTCAATATCCAAGATCTCTGGGGCTCTACCCCAAAAGCTTCTAAGACTTCTTATACTAAATCTTATAAAATCTTTATAATCTTTAGTCTTAAACATCTGAATAAGATTTTGAACATTAGCTTCGTCAACAATATCTTTTGTAGGTCTCCAAATATAATTAGAGGCCATAGAAACCTCCGATATAATTAGTTACTGAGAGGACTTTAATTAATTTATTAATATTTTAAACATTTATAATATCATGATCTGTACAAGTCTCTTTTATATATTATAGCAAAAAAATAATGGCTATTGGTATGATACTTAACCTGGCAGAGATCTATACTCCCAAAAGAAGAATTATAAGAGGATCTATAAAAATTGAAAATGGTGTGATCAAAGATCTAAAGCCTTATTGGAGGTCTTCAGACCATTCACAAGAAACTAAAGAGATGATCGCTGCGCCAGGCTTCATAGATACACATATACATGGCTATGCAGGTTTTGATGTGAGCTCTGGGAGCATAAATGAAATCAAAAGATTATCAGAGGAACTTATTAAAATAGGTGTGACAAGTTTTGTCCCAACAACAGTCTCTTTAAAACATGAAGATCTTGTTAAGGTGGCGGAGGCTATCGGAGACCTCTTATCAGAAGATCCTATGGATCATAATAGGTCTAGGGTGTTAGGACTACATCTTGAGGGGCCCTATATAAATGTTGAAATGAGAGGAGCACAAAATCCTGAGGCTATTAGAAAACTTGACATGAGTGAGATAGATGAATATATAAAAGCTTCAGAGAGGAACATAAGAATAATAACGTTGGCACCAGAGATAGATAATGTTTTAGAAAAGATCCCTGAGATAGTCAATAGAGGAGTTATTGTAAGCATTGGACATACCAACGCCTCCTATGAGGAGACTAAAAAAGCTATCGAGAGAGGTGCTAGAAGGATCACACATATATTCAATGGAATGAGAAGATTTCATCATAGAGATCCTGGTCCAGCTCTCGCAGGTTTAGAAGATGAGAGAGTATTCATAGAATTCATAGCTGATCTTGTTCATTTAGCTTCTCCTGTGGTTAAAATGATAACAAAAGTTGCCAGATCAAGAGCCGTCGTGATAACTGATTCAATAAGTGCGACAGGACTTGGAGACGGAGTATATATGCTCGGAGGATTAAAAGTGGTGGTTAAAGACAGTGTTGCCAGATTAGAAGATGGAACATTGGCTGGAAGCACTTTAACAATGATCAAAGCTTTATATAATTTGATTCATATAGGGTTAGATGTGTCAGAGGCGTTATATCATCTCACAGAGGCTCCCGCAAGATCTCTCGAGATAAAAAGTCTAGGCTGTCTAAGACCTGGGTGTGTAGCCGACATAATTCTGATGAATAAAGATCTTGGAATATCAAAAGTGTTTTTAGAGGGAGAGGAGGTCTACACAAAATGATGGTGTATAGAAATTGAGTAGTTTAAAAAGAAATAATGTTGCTATAATAGCTGACTGGGATGCTGATGGAGCAGTCTCAGCCGCTGTAATAGTCTATTCACAGAAATATGAAGGAATATATCCTGTGAAAAAGTCGTTAGACATAGATCTTTATCCTTCAGAGCCTTATGGAGCTTTTAAAAGACTTGACACATTATATTGTTATGAATCTCTTGTTTTTCTAGATATACCTGTAATAAAGATATCTATAGATCAGATTGTGATATACAGAGATCGATGTAAAGATACAAAGATCATATATATAGATCATCACTTGTCAACGCATAGAGAGCTTGATAAACTCATGAAGATAGTAGATGAAGCACTCGTGGGGTATGTGCCTACATCAAAAATCGCTTATGACAGGATCCTTATGGCAGGAGCTAGAACAAATCAACGTCTTGAGAAATTTGTATCAACAATATATTACATGGATCAGGGCTTGAAAGTTCCTGAGGATCTTAGGAGGATCATGAGGCTTTTAGCAGATGTGTCAAAATACATGGCTTATAAAAAAGATGAGGAGACATGGATAAAAATAGTCAATTGGATGGCTCCAAGAATCGTCCATTCATATCTGGATCATAATGTCTTAACAAAGATCCGTGGCTACGTCGAAAAAATTGACCAGGAGATGAAAAGCTTTGCAAATGAGATAGCAGTATCAGCTCAGAGAATAGGAGTATTTAGATTTATTGATGCCAGAAAAAAATGGCGGAGAAAAGGAGCATCATCATTGGCCTCAGTATTATACAGGATCTTTAGAGCTCCAGTGGCGGTCATAGTCTCAGATCCTCACGAGCCTGACAAAGCTCTTTTAATAATAAAATATCCAGGCAAAGCATATAAAATAGCAAGATATATAGAAGAGAGAGGTCTCTTGATAAGTATAGGAGGACATCCATCTCTGGCAATAATAAGATTCGACTTAGAAAAACTTGGAGAGATAAAAGATCTTTTGAATAAGATAAGAATTTGAACCTCTCATCTTATTATCACTATAAAAGGAGTATAGACTAAGATATTTACCGCTGTAATAAGAATTCCTAACTTGACAAAATCTATAGATGAAATAGTTCTTCCATATCTACTTTCAAGAGCCTCTAAAATAATTATGTTAGAGGCTGCGCCGAACAACGTTAAGTTGCCTGCGATAGTAGAGCTCATGGCAAGAGCTATCCAGTCTTTAGCTGTCAAAAAGTTTTCATCTTTAAAAGTCTTAAGATATTCTATAAAGATCTTTGTAAAAGGAACATTGCTCAGAAACTGACTAAAGACTATAGATACAATTGTTATCTGAAAAACTCTGACAAAAATATTGTCACTATCCAGAGGCGCCAGAACATTAAGAGGTTTATATAATACTCCTGTGTCCCAGACAGCTTTCATTGTTATAAACATTGTTATGAAAAAGATTATTGTTCCCCAATCAACGTTTTTAATTATCTCTCTAGGTCTCTCAGTAAAAAGATATGCTCCAGCCGCAACTATAAATGGTATGAAGCCTATGTATCTTATATGATAAAGACCTAATAGACTCATAAGATCGTTTATAAACAGAAGTAGTATAACTATTATCAGTGCTAAAGCGCCTACATAAGCATCTCTTCTATCTCTGATAAGCTCCTGAGGTACTAAGCCTACCTCAATTCTTCTATTTTCTATCTTAAACAATTTGATCATTAGAAGAGGCGTTATCAGAAGATTTATTATTGTAGGTATCAATAAATATTTAATAAATGTTATTAAAGGAGCTTTTATAGCTGACTCTGTAGCGATCAACATGTTCTGAGGATTTCCTATAGGAGTCATCACAGAACCTATCGTTATAGAATATGCCAGAAGAAGAGTTAATATCCTAAGATCTATACCGGTTATTCTTGATAAAGAATATGCTATCGGAGGACCCATGACCGCCATAGTGTCGTTTACAGCCACAGCTGATAGAAGACCTATTGTCATAGAATATATTATGAGCAGTGTATAGATGCTTTTAGAAGTTATCATGATCCTCCACGCAACAAGATCTAGAAGACCCGAAGATTCTGCAATAGATACTATGCTGAACATCCCCACCAGAAATAATATCACCTCAATATCAACAGCTGAAGATATCTGATCTATGGATATTAAGTCGAAAGCCACAGCAATAAAAGAGAAGAAAGCCATATAAGCCCACACAGGGTTTTTAGGATTTTTATATCTAAGCAGCAACGAGATGAACATAGAGAGAAGGATCGCCACAGCAATAAACTGTTTCAGTAATCCATTAGATAATATATCTAGCATTTTCACCAATGATATGAGCTAAATATAAGTAGGCTAATAAGCTTTCTGTCGCAACTCATCTGAGATGTTCTAGGTCAGAAATCAAGTATATAATAATCCTGAGAAAAATTTTTATTCTAGAAAATTATGATAATAAAGATGGTGGGCCGGTAGCTCAGGTGGAAGAGCGCTCGGTTTGCACCCGAGAGGTCCCGGGTTCAAATCCCGGCCGGTCCATCTATCATTTGATTTTTAATAGTTTTTATATAAATATCTTTTTAAACTATTTATTTAAGGTAGTGTTGTATGAACAGGGATCAGATGCTCGGAATAATACTTCTACTAGTCTCTATTCTGATCATAATTGTATATGGTTATCTAATGTTTTTCTACTCAGAAGGCGTAGCAATGTTATTGCTTAAACTAACTGCTTTTATAGCTGTGGCAGGTGTTTTCGGAATATTAGCATGGATAGGATATACTCTAGCTACTACACCACCTCCAAAGCCTATTGAAGAGATTGAGAAAGAGATTGAGGAAGAATTAAAGAAATTAGAGAGCGAGACTCAGAAACAACAGTAAAAATCTATCAGATAAAAAGATCTTTTGTAATAAATATTTTATGACTTAGATAAACAAGGTTATTAAAAGCATAATAATTAAATATTTTATAACTTAAATTTTTGTGGAGAGCTTTATGTTTCCATTTACTTCTCTAGATGATTTTAAAATAGATATTCCTGAGGAAGTTGAGATCCTTAGAAAAACTGTGAGAGAATTTGTTGAGACAAAACTTGTGCCAAGATTATCTGAGATTGAGAAGACAGGGGACATTCCAGAGGATCTTTTGAAAGAAGCCGCCAAGGCAGGGTTCACAGGAATAGGGATACCTCCAGAATATGGTGGTCAAGGAGGATCTTTTCTTGAGATGGTCGTGCTTCAAGAGGAGCTTTCAAGAGCTTCTCTAGCTTTTGCAGCATCTATAGGAGTATCAGGCTTGTTTACTATACCTGTCTTGTTGTTTGGAACCGAAGAGCAGAAGAGGAGATATTTGCCACATATAGCCTCTGGAGAAAAATTTGCTGCACATGCAAATACAGAGCCTGGGGCTGGAAGCGATGTTGCAGGTATTCAGTCTACAGCTAAGAAGGTTGATGGAGGCTATGTACTTAATGGCAGAAAAATTTTTATAACAGGCGCTGGAAAAGCTGACTATTTTATAGTGTCTACAAGAACAAGTCCTCCTCCGAGTAGAAGAGAAAGGTGGAAAGGTATAACTATTTTTATAATTGAGAGAGGATTTCAAGGCCTTAGAATAGGCCAGAGATTCAATGTGATAGGTCTAAGAGGTGAACAGCCTTACGAAGTGATTTTAGATAATGTGTTTGTTCCTGAGGAGAACGTGGTTGGTCAAGTAGATGAAGGATTTAAAATACTTGTCACAACATATGATTACGCAAGAATTTCTGTAGCTGCTCAGGCAGTGGGTCTTGCACAGGCAGCTTTTGAAAAAGCTTTGAACTATTCGCTTCAGAGACAGGCTTTCGAGAGACCTATAATAAGTTTCCAAGGAATAAGTTTTAAACTCGCTGAGATGCTTTCAAAACTAGTTGCAGCCAGACTACTAACTTACTGGGCTGCATCAAGAGCTACAAAAGGTGGTGAAGAATTCATATTCGCATCTTCTATAGCTAAGATGTATGCCACAGAAGTTGCTGAAGAAATAGCGTTAATGTCTATAAAAATTCACGGGGGAGTAGGACTTGACGAGGAATATGGAGTCACAAGATATCTACGAGACGCATTAGTCACAGAGATATATGAAGGCACTGGAGAGATACAGAGGCTGACAACCATTAGAATGCTTCTTAAAAAAGTTTTTGGAATAGATCTTGCATTTATGTAGCTTCAAATTCATTTTTTAGAATACTCTCTCAATACTCTCAAAACATTTTCATATGATATCCCTCTGATCTCATTGTCTGAAAAGCCTTTCTCAGAAAGTTTTCGCAAAAGATCAGGGATTTTTGTAACGTCTTCTAAACCTCTCTTTCAATTCTATAGTAGATCATTTTTTCTATATTTTCTATGTTGGTGTCTCGGGTATTAGCCCTCTGGAGAGGGATTAATGTTCTCATGATCATCAGGCTGGAGGCATGGATGCCCAGCCGAGACATTAGCCCCCGAGCCCTCAAAACATTATACATCTCATCACATCAAAAGATATTTTCTTGAAAAGCTTAAAAATATAGATGCCACTTTGCCCTAGAAGGCGAGGCTTTCGGTTGTATGTCTGCATGTCTATCAGGAAGATCTTTATCAAAATCTTTCACATGTTCTGAAGATGCTGACTGAAAGAAGTAGGCCACATCCTCATGAAGATCTATTATTCTATAGATCTTAATCACCAACATGATATTTATTTTATGGAAAATATATTCTAAACAGAACGCTGATGTGATCGTATTGAATGAAGAGGAGTTTAAAAAATATTTAAGAGCAGGCGAGATCGCGTCAAAAGTTATGAAAGAGATCATAAGGATCGTTAGGCCGGGCATGTTGCTCATAGAGATCGCTGAGAAGGCTGAGAATATGATACGTGAGTTAGGCGGTGAACCAGCTTTTCCGATTAATATATCTATAGGAAATGAGGCGGCTCATTACACGCCTTTAATAAATGATCTTAAGAAGATTCCTGAGTCTGGCGTGGTAAAAATTGATCTTGGAGTACACGTGGACGGCTACATAGCTGACATGGCTAGAAGCATTGATCTTGACGGTAGATATAGAACACTTGTTGACGCCGTCGATGATGTTCTTAATAAAATTCTTATAAATGTTAAGCCAGGCATTTCAGCGAAGGAGATCGGCAGGATCGCTGAGACGTACGCTAGAAGATACGGGTTTAAGACTGTGAGAAATTTAAGCGGCCACATGTTAGATAGATATGTTCTGCACGCAGGTTATAACATCCCTAATTACCCAGATCCTCTGGCTATATGGAGATTAAAGAATAATAATGCATATGCCATAGAACCTTTTCTCACCACAGGCTCAGGCATTGTCTCAGAAGATAAGAATATAGTCTCGATATATAGTCTGAAAAAAACTAAATTTAAGACAGGTGATAAAAAGATCGGGAGCATCATAAAGATTATTGAAGAAAGATTTAAAGGGCTACCATTCTGCGGAAGATGGCTTAAAGATCTTGATGTCGATTTAGACATTGAGAACATGTTAAGATCATTATATAAAGAAGGTGTTTTATATGGATATCCATTGTTATCTGATCTGCCGGGCTCACAAGTTTCTCAGGCTGAGGATACTATAGTAATATATGAGAATCAGGTGTTTGTCACAACTCGAAGATAGATCATTTATTTATATATAAATCAGTATTTTATATAAATGATGATGTGATATAATGATGATATTTCAAATGCCTGGTCCTACTGCGACATCAGACTGGGCCACCATAGCATGGATAATAATCTCTTTATTCTGGATCTTGTTATTATTCACTGACATATTAGATAGATCTAGGATTATTAGATATGATAGATTTGTGAGAGTAAAGCTTATGTATATAGAGAAGCTTATTAAAGAGGCTAGAGAGGATTCTGAGAGATTTTTAAAAGAATTAGGTGTGAAAGATCCTAAGAACGTCATAGATGGCTTCATAGGAAATAATTTTGTTATTGAGCCTGTGTCTATAGAGCCTGTAGATATTATAAAGAGAATGTCTCATCTTCTGAGAACTAGAGATTCAAAGATCAAAGCTTATGTGAATTCTATCATGCCTGACAATATTGATAATGTGAAGAAGACTAATTTCATGGTTCTCTTAGAGATAAACTGGATCCTTGATTTCTACTATAGATACATTAGACATCTATATCTTTACAGTAGAAAATACAAGCTGTGGTTATATTTGATCCAGTTATCTATGGTTCTGCCAGTGGTTATAAAAGAATTAGAAGCTGTAAGAAAAGCTGTGGAGCCTTTCTCAAAAGGAGTTCCAGTCGGAGACTCCGCAGGACCGATGGTGGTCTCTTTATTAGCGCCTACGTCTGAAAGGATCCTTATTGAGGAGGAGACTGTATATAGTAAAATAGATTTTGAAGGAAGAAATCTTTATCTTATAAAAGCCGAAGGGCCTGGAGGAACTGTTGGTAGACCTGGCGAGGCTCTGGCTAAACTAGTTGAAGAGTTGCAAGGGAAGGTTGCTAGGATCATAACTGTTGATGCTGCATTAAAACTTGAGGGGGAAAGATCAGGCTCTGTAGCTGAAGGAGTTGGCGCTGCTATAGGAGATCCAGGTCCAGAAAAGATTGCTATGGAGAGAGTGGCAGCCAAATATAATATTCCTCTTGACGCAGTGATCATTAAAATGAGCTCTAGAGAAGCTATTACTGAGATGACTAAAGAGATTTATGAAGGAGTTTTAAAAGCTGCAGAGAGAGTTAAAGAGATTATTAGAACAAAAGTCTCTCCAGGCAGTAATGTCATAGTAGTTGGTGTAGGCAACACCATAGGGGTGAAATAATGATTCTTTTACAAATAGATGTTGGAACACTACTTATAATTCTCCTAATAATAATGTTGATCGCAACAGTAATACCGAATCTTTTGAGCGGCGAAGAGAAAGAGAAAAATGTGAGACCAAAGATTTTCACAGAGATCTCTTGTGTAAATAATGATTATAGCGAGACCAGAGAATATGTGCCTGGAGATTATGTAGGAAAAATTCTTCAGGACAGAAAATGTCCTAAATGCGGATCTCAACTTTATATAAAAGGTATATATTCTGTTTATCCGGAGGAGAGGAAAAAAGAGAGTGTATTTACATAAATCTATTCTTTGTATTGTCTAAGAAATATTTATAATGTCTCTGATATATAGGATGTGACTTAATCTGTCTAATAAGATCAAGGCTTCTTCTGTATTTGATCGCGTCTCCTAACTTGTCTGGACCATGTATTTTTGAGTATTCTTCAAAACTTATAGCATATTTCTTCTGAATATAGTCTCTATAAAGATCAGGAAGAACGTTAAACGCGCAAAATGGGATCACTCTTCCATCAGGCATTACATAATGAATATCACATCTCATCACTCTCTGAACATCATAATTATATTGATCCATGAAATGCATCATTCCTAAGAAGAGGAATCTATAATGAAACTCTCCTAAAGCATCATAACTCTGCTTAACAAATATATCGATCAACATCTTTGGAAGAAGTCTTTTGATTTCTCCAGGAACATTCCTCCATTCTATAAATTTTGTTACCATATCCCAAAGAGTTTTGATCCCTGTCAAAGTCTTGCTAGCACCACTCTTAATCTCCTCACTTTTATCGTGAAGATATTCGAAAAAGCCTTCTATATCAATCATCTTGCCAATAGGAATATATTTAAACTCATATGGGTTATCAGATCCTTTTCTATCTACATATACATATGTGGCAGCTCCACAATGTGGATGAGTTGTCAGCTCAAATTTAAACGCTTTTGATAAAGCCTCAGCCATTTCTGAGACAGGCACACATGAAGGCACAGGATACCATTGATTTCTATCAATCTCTCCATTAGTCTGCTCTTCAATTTTTATTATAGCATCTGCTATAGTTATTCTATATTTCTCTCGTTCAAATCTTTTCATAAGCCCGGTGAGACTCACAGGCTGATAATTCACAGCTCTGACAATATCCATATTGGCTGCGGCAAATCTTATTATATCTCCTAACTCATGATCATTAACCCCTCTAATTACTGTAGGCACTAGAACGACACTGGTCATGCCAGCTTTTCTGAATACCTCGAAGATAAATGGAATCTCAAAATGATTCTTTGGATTAGTCTGAGGAGACACTCCGTCAAAACTTAAATAAACAGTGTTAACCCCGTTTTCTCGTAAAGTCTTTGCATATGAAATCGCTTTATTAGGATCCTCGAAATATAATCTAGCAAATTTTATTCCGTTAGTATTAAGCTGTATATGTCTTACTCCAAGCTCTTTAAGAAGCTTCACAATCTCCGGAAGATCTTCTCTTATAGTAGGTTCTCCACCTGTCAGCTGAATAACTAACGTGACCCCTTGTTTCTTCAACTGTTCGACCATATATTTTATCTGATCAAGAGTGGGCTCATAGACATATCCTGCTCTCTCAGCATAATAGAAACAATACCAACATTCAAGATCACATCTGTTAGTGACAACTAAATTTGTTAACGCAGTGTGACTCTTATGCATAGGACATAATCCACAGTTGAAAGGACAAGGAGCCTGAAGATCTACATAAACAGCTCTGGATCCTCTTCCCTCATAAGCCATCGACTGAAATCTATGATACAGCTTCGCATCACCAAAATAAAGTTCCTCTATAGTTCCATGCTCTGGACAAGTTCTTCTTATATAGATCTTTTCTCCTCTCTCTATGATGACGGCTGGCAAGAGTCTCTGACAATACGGACATATGCTTTGAGTGACTCTAACAAGCTTTTCTTTCTCAAGATCAATCTTAGGAAGAGGACCTCCGATTTTTATCTCTCTATCTGCTATACGAACAATTTTCTCATGAGGATCATACTTCCCTGGTGCCGGCAGGATCCTGGATGTCATAGATAATTCTTTTGTTAAAGTCTTTTTAACATCGGCTGACGTATATATGGCTTATTCACCTTATCACATAAATCTTATTTAATAAGGCTTTTAAAACTCTACTATCATTATAATGGCAGAGTTATTAAAAAGATTATTTGATTAAAAATTATAAGACACCTTTCGATAACACTCTGGCAGCGACGATCAAAGGATGCCACACAGGAGCTGTTGCAGGCATATAACTTAAGTCTGAGAAGAAAAGATCTTCAATATTCATCTCTCTTTCAATCACTATTGACATGATATCTATATATGAGATCACCACAGGATCTCTTCCAACAGCCTGTGCTCCAATTATTCTTTTGCTATTCTCCTCGATAAGCATTTTAATATATACTTCAACACCTCCAGGATAATAATGAGCTTTAGTTCTTGCTCTAATAGTCTTAGCCTCATATTTTACATTATTTTCTACAGCTTCTTTCTCAGAGACTCCTGTTCTAGCTATATATAGATCTTCAAATTTTGTTGCTGCAGTCCCAACTACCCCTGGGAATCTAAGGATCCTTCCTTTCGCTGCGTTAGCTCCAGCAACTTGACCCTCCTTATTTGCTGCAGGAGCTAGTGGGATCCATACTTTCTTCTTAAGTATCTTATGATATTTCTCAACAAGATCTCCTGCAGCATATATGTCCTCTATATTAGTCTCCATAAACTCATTGACCTCTACAGCTCCTGTGGCACCTCTTTTGATCCCGATCTTCTCTGTCAAATATGTGTTTGGCCTAACTCCTGTGGCAATGATCACTGCATCAACTTTATATTCGTTTTTATCAGTCACAATCTTCTCAACTCTCTCCTTCCCTCTGATCTCTATTAATCTTTCTGAAAGCCTCAGATCAATTCCTTTCTCAATCATATATTTACTTATGATCTCCGCAAGATCTCTGTCTATAGTCGTCGGCAAAACCTGATCTGTCATCTCAATCATTATCACCTTCTTTCCTAGTCTAAGAAGTGCCTCAGCCATCTCAATACCTATATATCCGCCGCCTATGATTCCTATGATCTTTTTATCTTCCAAAGATCTTTTTATAAAATCTGTTTCAGCAGGATGTCTAATCGTTATCACATCTCTCAAATCAATCCCTGGAACCTTAGGTGTTGCTGGTATCGCGCCAGTTGCTAAAACAAGTTTATCCCATGAAATCTCCTCGATTGAATCACCTTTTTTGACACTTACTTTCTTTTTATCTGGATCAATATCTACAACCTCCGTATTTATTAAAACACGGATCTTTCTTTCTCTCTCAAACTCCTCAGCCGTATACGTGACAAGATCTTCTCTACTTTTGACAAGACCTTCTACGGCATATGGAATGCCACAGGGAGCGTGAGTTATCATATCAGTCTTCTCTATCAACAACACCTCGGCCTCCGGATCAAGTCTTCTAGCTCTGGCAGCTGCAGAAGCTCCAGCAGCTCCTCCACCTATAACAACGATTCTTCTCATCAAAAACCCCTTATAAAAATGAAGATATTATATTTTAAAAATGTTGAAAACCTTTTCTATAGATCTCTCTCTCTTTAAGATATACAGCTACTCTTCTCTCCTCAGTCACCACTCCATACACATCTGCATTAATATTTCTCCTCTTAAGATCTTTCAGAAAATCATTGGTACAAGAAGGATCTATTGATAAGATCAATTGAAACTCTTCTCCGCCATATAAAGCCAGCTCCACAGGATCAATATTTTCTTTAGATGAGAATTCTCTCACAAAACTATTTATAGGTATATCATGTAGTTTTATAGAGTATCCCGAATACTCTGAGAGTAGATAAAGAGATTCTGCAAGCGAATCAGATATATCAACGCTTCCTCTAATACATTTTCTATATTTATTCAACAGATCATATGTTTCTATAGGCGCTCTAGGTCTTGAAGTTGTTGAAACAACCTCGTGAGGAACATCTTTTATATCAATTTTTTTATCAAGATACTTTAGATATAACAGATATGCTAATCCTGTCAAACCATAGTCTCCAGTAATTATTATATGATCGCCCGGCTGAGCATTTCTACCAATAGGATCATTAGGAGAATGACCTACACATGCCACGTCAATCCATACATCATCTTTAGAAGAATTTGTGTCTCCACCAGCCAAATATCCTCCGTAGTAATCTATCGCCTCGGCCACTCCTCTCATGATCTCTAGCCCATCTTCTACGCTCATGTCGCCCGGCATTCCGAGAGATATTAGATATGCAAAAGGTTTTCCACCTTTTGATAATATATCACTTACACAGGCTGTCACAGCTTTCCAACCAAAATCTCTCCATGTGTTCCAAGGGTATTTGCTGTCATGAGAAGCAAATCCATCTATCTTAAGAATTATATAGCCTCCTAGATAAGGCACTGCAGAAGCATCATCACCAGGCTTCAGAGGACCCCAGATCCATATTCCTTTATTTTCTTCAATAATATTTTTAATGAAACCTTTCTCACCAAGATCTTTTAATTTAATCATTTTAGATCTCCAGGATTCATGAAGTTTTATTCACAAGGATCAATTCTTTTGAGAATTTTTAGTGTAGTCTCAATCTCCTCCTCAGTATTATAGAAATGAGGAGAAATTCTTATCACTCCAGGTCTTGCAGAAACAATTATATTATTTTTCTCAAGTTCTCTCGCAACTTTATAAGGATCTTTGGTTTTGAACACTATAATTGATGACTCGCTATTCTCTGGAGTAACAATCTCACATCTCATCTCCTCTAGTCCTGTTCTAATCATCTCAACAAGTCTCTTGGTGTGATAGACATAAGACTCAGGAGCTTTATAATCGATCAAATATTTTAATGAGGCCTTCACCCCTGTAAACACGATCAAAGGATGAGTGCCCCACTCAAGCTTAGAGGCGTCATCAGGAAGATCTATATTCTCGAGATTGAAAGGCTCTTTAAACATCTCTTCACCAAATATCTTCAGCCTGTTTATAGGAGAGTCTCTGACTCCAAACCATCCTGAGTATCTTATCTCTAATTCTTTCAAAAGATCTTTTCTAACATATATGAATCCTCCTCCATGAAGACTCATAAGCCATTTATATGTTCCAGTGAGATAAATATCTACATTCAGATCTCTGATGTTGACAGGCAGAACTCCTGCTGCATGAAAACCATCAACGATCAGATAAGAGCCTTTCTCCCTAGCTTTCTCAGAGATCCTTCTAAGATCAATTTTATATCCAGTTATCCATGAGACATGATCTATTAGAACAATGCTCGTCTTGTCATCAATAAGCTTCTCGATATGATCCTCTATATCCTCATGTTTATTATATAATCTGGCTATTCTAACTTCAGATATAAGACCAGATCTTTTCATAGCATGAGCAGTATAAACAGACGTGGGGAAATTGATGTCTGTGACAACAATGTTGCTATCTCTCTTGATCCTAAGAGATGTGAGGACAATATTTAATCCATAAGTGAGACCTGGAGTAGCCGCGATCTCTTCAACATCAGAACCTATCAGCTGTGCAAATAATTTTTTTGAGTTAATAACATTTTCTAAACCTTTTATCCAAGGCTCGCCATTTAAAAACCATTCTTCAACAAAATTTTTTACTGCATTAATCGTATCTTCAGGCAGAGGACCTGCCCCAGCGTTATCAAGATATATAACACCTTTTCTCACAACACCTATCTTAGATCTGGCTTCTGACAACATTTTTCATCAAATCAATTTAAATTATCAAATTATTATTTAATATCTCATCTAGCCTTAGAATACCAATAGATCATTCCATTCTTCTCATAATAATCTACTAAGCCTTCTGATCTTAGATATATTAGATGAGCCAATGCCTCTCCCAGAGCAAAGAATCTCTCTGGATATGGAAACTCCTCCCATATGTTATATCTGACTCTCCATTTGATTAATTTAGTGATCTCGTAGAGAGAATAATCATTTCTATTTAAAAACTTTAATATCTCCTCAAGTCTATTCTTATGAAATTTTATCAGCTCTTCAGCTCTTGAGACAGGATCATTTATAACATCTCCGTGACCTGGGTATATAGCCTTAGGATTTATACTGATGATCTTACGAAGAGTATTTAAATGATCTTTCAAAGGATTCTCAGAATATCTATTATATATGACGCTTGGAGTTATAGTGGGCAAGACAGAGTCTCCTGAGAATATGAAATCCTCTATCTTATATGATACACTTCCAGGAGTATGTCCAGGCGTGGAGACTACCTCTATGAAATTATCTATTTCATCTCCATCACTCACATTTTTAAAACTGATCTCTTTAATATCTCTCTTATAAATCTCTGCTAATCTCATCACAGGATGCGAGTCAACAATTCTTTTGATCTCTGTCTCTGGAACACCTTGTCTAATAAATTCTTCTAAAATATTTTTCACAAATAAATCAGCGCCGTCTCTCAAGAGTTTCAGCTCAATATCTCCTATATAAAAATCAGGCTCACAAAAATCTTTTAAAACAGGCGCCAGACTGAGATGATCAACATGAAAATGTGTGATAAGAACAGCCTCTATATCACATAATCTTATATTAATAGATCTTAATTTTCTTATGAGCTCGTGAAAAGAGACGATGTTATAGAATCCCGCGTCAATAAGATATTTATTCTCTACAACATATAGATTGACCTTATCAATGCCTAGACCTGGAAGAGGTATTTTCACAAGATCTATTTTAACCATTTTATACACATAAAAACATTTCATAATAGAAAATTAAGATATGATAATTAAAAAAGATCATGTCTCTATATATATGGCAGGCTTAAGAGGAATAGCAGTCTTCTTCTTACCCATGATATCAGGAGCGTAAGGGTCATCAGCTTTATATATTATGATCTCTGATGTCTCAGATAACTCTTTTAATACATCTCTGTTTCTCTCCAGAACATCTTTCTCATCAAAATCTTCAACATCAGATATTAATTCTTTAACTTCTGAAGATAATTTCAAAGAATATTCATATATCTTTCTTAATCTTTCAGCATAAATCTTTCTCATCTCAGCCGGGACATCTCTCAGATGTCTAGTTATAAAATCACTCAGGCCCTCTCTAGTCTGTATATAGTTGAGAGCTTCTCTTAATAATCTATATTCAGATGATGATGATACATAAAATATTATTTTCTCTGGTCTTTTTCTTATAAGACTAATGATCTCTCTAAGATCTTCTGACACCATGTTTATATACTCATTCTCCAGCTCTTTCCTAGGCTTGATATAACTCTTTATCTTATTAAGATCAATTTTCTCGGCCACTACAAATGTTCTATTTCTAAAAATCTCTCTCCAAATCTCTTCAGCTATATGTGGTGTAAATATTGACAAAAACTTGATCCATTCATAAACCAATTCTAGAAAACCTCTCCACACACTCTCTCCACTAATTATTTTCTGAATGTTCTCAAAAACTTCATAGACTATTATAATGCCAGCCTCTCTAACTTTTAACTTCATAAGAAGATCATTTGCTCTCAAAAGTTTTCTAGAGATCCTCGAGGCTATCACTTCATCTCGTCTCTCAGGATGTTCTCGCACAGTTTTTTCTGATAAAATCTTCATATGATCATATAGTTTCTTCAGATGATACATAGCTTCCTCTGCGAATGACGTTCTATAATCAAGATCTTGATCAATCTCTGAAGATAATGCTAACACCAGTCTTACAGCATCTGCTCCTCTCTCATTTATTTCAACAAATAATGGCGTGATATTCTTCTTGCTTTTGCTCATCTTCTCTCCTTCTCTCAGAACCCATCCATGGATCAGCATGGCCTTTGGCCATAGCTCTTCTGAGAATAATGCCACATGATTCATTATGAAAAATAATAGATGATTATTCGCAAGATCTTTACCAGCAACCCTAAGATCTAATGGATACCAATATAAGAACTCTTTTCTTAACTCTATAATCTTCTCAAGATCTATATTATACTTCAACGATATCTTCTTAGGATCCTCTCTACCTAATAATATATAATCCCAAAGATCATCATTAATCTCCTCTGGAGGAATATTGAGAGCTCTCAGCTTATGTATTATCGTGTAGAAGCTCATATAAATAGTTGAGTCGCTGAGACTCTCAATTATCCAAGAGTTATCCCATGGAAGCGGCGTGCCCAGACCTCTAGTTCTTGCACAAGGCTTCTCTCTAAGATTCTTTATAAGATTACGCATGTAATCTCTCATCTCCTCAGGCTGGATATACATTTTATCTAATGCTTTAATACCGAGCTCTTTCCATTCAGGATCTGAATATTTCAAAAACCACTGATCTTTCAAAAGTCTGACGACAATCTCATTCCCACATCTACAGTATATAGGAGCATTCATAAGCTCATAAAATACGTCTGCAACACCTATTGATCTCATGAAGCTTTTGATCTTCTCTCTGGCCTCTGACACTGGTTTATCAATGATCTCTTCAACAACGAAAGTCTTTATCTTCTCATCATCAACATATTTATAAAGATCTTTAGACATTCTCCCTCTTGAATACTCTATAGAATATATCTCTCGAGTAGCTTTCTCAAGTCCCGCTCTATCTTTAGAAGACATGATCTTATATCTCTCTACAATCCATTTAGCCGGCATATCATCTGTATCAGAGATCTCAATAATTCTTCTAGGCATAGGAGATCTTTTCAAAAGATCCTTCTGATCTTCTCTTTTCAAAGCCTCTGTATAAGCTACATAATCATCTGGCGAATGTGAAGGAACACTCATGACAACTCCTGTCCCAAAACCTGGATCTACAAAATCAGCTGATATAACAACAATTTTTTCACCAGTGATAGGATTCAAAGTCCAGACGTTTTCTAATTCTCTTCCATAGAATTCTCTCAGTTTCTTCACATGATCTTTCTGATACACAAGCTTATTGAATCCTTTCATTGAAACAATCCATATTTTATCCTCCACCAGAGCCTCTACATATTTCTCATTAGGATTCACCCATATATTTGTTACCGCAAATATAGTCTCAGGTCTTAAAGTTGCCGCGGGAAAGATCCTTCCTTTATCATCTTTGAAAAATATTAAAGTGAACTCCTCAATCTCAGGATCTTTATCATCTTTAGTGTCATGACCTCCCACAGGCATATTATGAACCGGACACCAACCTACTGGATATGTTCCTCTAGTCACATAGCCTTTCTCATATAATCTTCTGAACTGCCATCTTATGAAACTTTGAAAGATCGGGTCTATAGTAGTAAATTCTCTTCTCCAATCAATTCCTAGACCAAGTCTTCTCATACTCTCCTTCGATACTTGATGAAAATATCTCGCAAGTTCAAGAGGATCTTTCATTTTAGGAATCATATCTCTAGGCACTTTATATAGATCAACAAATAGATCAATAAGTTCTTTATCTTCTCTAGCTATTGACTCAGCCATTGTAAGAATAGGAGTTCCTGTATAATGAAACCCCATGGGATATAAAGTATTGTATCCAAGTCCTCTTCTATGTCTAGCAATCACATCAGCTAATAAAAATGATCTTGCATTTCCGATATGTGTAGGCGAGTTTGGATATGGAAAAGCTGCTGTGACAAAAAATTTCATATTATTATCACGAGGATCGGCATTATAAATATTGTTTAAATCCCATTCTCTCTGCCATTTAAAGGCTATATCATTGAGCCATTTCGCCAGCTCTTTCAGCTCTTTCTCTCTTCCAGAGAATTATATTCACCGTGGATAAATCTTTATTTAGATATATAAATTTTTGATAACGAAATTTTTTGAATAGAATGCCAGAGATTATTGATGAGACTATTACTCGTGTGAGAAATATTAAAGATGTCGAAGAGATCTTAATAGAGTTTAAAAAGATTCTTGAGAAAGAACAGGCTTCTAGAGAGATTCCTAAAGGTCTAATCAGATTATCAAAAGGATCTTATTATGCTGTCGGCGACATCCATGGAGATTTCAATACTCTATCAAAGATCTTGATGGAAGAGGGACTCATAGATCATGTTAATAAAGGAGGCCACATAATTTTTCTAGGTGACTATATTGATCGTGGGTATAGACAGATAGAAGTTTTCATAACAATAGCTCTTCTAAAAATCTATTATAAAGACCGTGTGATAATATTAAGAGGAAATCATGAAGGGCCTCAACATCTTCTTCCATATCCACATGATTATCCTTATGTACTTAGATTTAGATATGGTGTGAAAGGAGATGATCTTTATAAGATATCTAGAGAAATATTTGATCTTATGCCTTATGCCGCTTATAGAGAGAAGTCTCTGATCTTTCTTCACGGAGGAGTGCCTGTTTTCTCAACATTATCTTGTGAAGAGAAGGATCTAAAGTGTATTTTAGATGCAGACGATCCTTATAGCAGAGTTTTAGAAGAGATCTTATGGAACGATCCTCTTAGACATGATCCTGAGATTGAGTATGAGCCTAGCCCTAGAGGAGCGGGATTTTTATGGGGGATTAAAGTGACTAAAGAGTTTCTCAGAAAAACAGATGTGAAAGGCGTTGTAAGAGGTCACGAGCCTGCTTGGAGTGGTTATATGTTTGATCATGAGAATAAAGTTTTGACTCTCTTCTCAAGAACAGGAGACCCTTATTATAATGCCTATGCGGCGATAGCTCGTATAGGCTATATAGATGATTTCGTGGAGTTTAATGAGAACATGATTAAACTGATCCGATAGATCATAAGATCTATATGTCGTCTCTATTATATCTTAAAAAACTGTTAACTATATTAACATGGAACCTCATATATCTATGAGGGTCATATATGGCTGAGACGATCCCTCCTGAGCTTCAACAATACGTAGTTAAACTACAACAACTTAGAAACAAACTGAATCAGATTGTGGCTGAGAAGAGTCTTGTACAAGCTCAGTTGAGAGAAGCTGAGAAGGCTCTGGAGATACTTAAAAACATATCGTCTGACAAGCCTGTGTATAGAGCTGCTGGACATCTACTTGTGAGAGTATCTAAAGAAGATGCTGAGAAAGATCTTAGTGATAAAAAAGATCTTTTGGAGCTACGTCTGAAAAGTCTTGAGAGACAAGAGGCGGCTTTGACCAGTGAGATAAAAAGCTTAGAGAGCAAGATAAATGAGATATTAGGTAGATATTATGGAACATCACTCAAGAGAGGTGGAGGATAAAGTCTTTACAGAACAAGTTGAGATAGGCATTAATCTAGAGGTTTTTGATGAATCTTTTCTAGAGAAATTGATCACAGAGTTTGAAGACGTGATAAGAAGAAGTATTAAAGAACATGTATATTCGCCTCTTTTAAACTCTTTTGTTATAGAGACAAGCGTTGAGAAAAGAGATTCTTTAGTTATAAAAGCTTATGTAGAACTTTATCTTAGAAAAGATCTTCCGAGGAAAGAAGCTGAAAAAATTATTGATGAAGCTATTGAAAAGGGTTTTAGACATGTCGAAGATCTTATTCGAAGAATTAATAAAAGAGATCAGAACAATATCTGAGATATATAGAGACAAAAGGATCTTAATAACATCACATGTTTCTCCAGACCCAGACTCTCTGGCTTCTGCATTAGGATTAGCATATCTCCTACATAAAAAGGATCTGTCAAATTTGTGTCTTTTGATAAGAGATGGAGTTGATGAGTCTGGAAGAAAGATTTTTGAGATGATAAAAAAGATCGGGATCATAGATCTTTGTAAAGACGTTGTTGAAGGAATCTTGTTTGTTGTTGATACTAATAGTTGTGAGAGAATTGGAGATGTAGATTGTAGCATATTTAAGAAAATAATCTTCATAGATCATCATATTCTTGAGCTTAAAAATGACGCTTCTAAAGATCAGAGGTTTATATATTATGTCGATGAAGACTCTAGCTCATCTACAGAGATCATAACAAAAATACTTTTGCATGAGAATGCTCTCCCAGATTCTAAAGAGATCTTGAATATACTTTTGGCAGGAATATTATATGACACAGGTTTTGCAACAAATGTGTCTAGAGATACTGATAATATCATTAGAATATTAATAAGTCGTGGAGCAGATCTTTCGGAGACAGTCAAGATTCTTAGGAGAGACCTACGTTATGATGAAAAAATTGCCAGAATAAAAGCTATGATGAGAACTAGAAGCTTCAGAACATATGACAGAAGAATAATATGTGTGACAACAGTAGGATCTCACGAAGCGTTAGCATCAAGCTTGTTAATATATGCAGGATGTGATCTGGCGATAGTTGTAGCTGATAAAGATGATGAGACATGGATCGTATCTAGATGTACAGAGAACATATGCGACGACAAAGATCTTGG
>WYEN01000047.1 GCA_009903825.1 Desulfurococcales archaeon | reverse complement strand
CCAGCATCTTAAAAAGAATCGAGTCTCTATTAAATATTAATAAGATTGTTTTGATACCTGAAGAGGTTTTTATATCAACATTATCAAGTAGCAATAAGATGATGATACTTAATCTTCTATCTAGAGGTCCCTTAAAAGCTTCAGAGATCGCTAGATCATTAAAAATTAGTAGAAGTCTTGTGTATAAATATTTGAGAGAACTTGAGGAGAAAGGTTTTATAGAAAAAATTAATGATCTATATCGTGTGGTATCAAATGTATATATAGGATACAGATTATATGAGAGAAATAATGAGATCATTATTAAAATGTCTAGCGATAAAATTGCTTATATTGATGAAATATATGGCATATTCTTCATAACTATAGGTAAAGATCTTATTCCATTATGTGGAGAATGTATCATATACGAGTCATGTAATAAAATATTAGATGACATTGTTAGAAGATATAAAATTAAGATAGATAAAGATATTCTTCCAGCATATAAAATCTCGAAGATCATATCTGAAAATATTAGAAAGAATATAAGGAGATATCTCTCGAGAGGATATATAATATTGAAAAGATAATTAATAATAAAGAGAGTAGATAGATGAGAATATCAATAAAAATCTCAGGCTTTACATATCCTTTCTATAGATTAGAGAGAGATAAAGATGTTACAGAGATAACATTTGCTAAAACATTTGTTGAAGCTGACTGTCTTTACAATATTTTTCACGGGATCATATGTGTACCATATATGTATTATTCAGATGATAAAGATCTTGATGAAGAAATTTTAAAAAGATCTTTTGAATATAATTTTCTACCATATTTCGCAGATGACATAGCCGTCTTCAAAAGAATATATGACTATATCAAAATTCATTATAAATATATTTTATATAAAAGGATCTATGACCTCTCAAAGAAGTATAGAGATATATCTTTATTTAAAGATCTTAGAATAAAATATTTTTACGACCCAAATGAGAGGATCAGATTTATAGACAAGATCTTATTAAAGATCTTAGAAATAGATCCTGAGAAAAAATTTATTGAAAAAGATATTTTAGAGTTTCTTATCAAAAGATATTCAGGTAGATACGGAGATCTTTTAGCTAGACTTAAAATTGAGTTTAAAAAAATTTCTGATGCTTTAGAAAACTTTGGATCTCTAATTGATCTTTATATGAACCCTTTTATTCAGCTATATAAAGATATAAAGATCCCTTTGACAGAACATGTAGAGGCCCCCCCTCCCGAGAGCCTTATATATGTTCCAGAGGGAGTTGTCTTGAAAAGATCTATGGCGAAAGCTAAGACTATCAAAAGAGAAGTTAGAGAGAGAGGACCTGGGATTGTCACCTCGTTGTCATCTGCTAAAATAAGATCTTTTAAAGAAAACGTTTTATTTGTAGAGAAAAGATTTCTTGACATAACTTCTGTTAAATGGTTTTTCACGTCTCCTGTGATTGAGATGCTCAAAAGATATGGTGTGAAGCTTAGCACAGATCCTTTGGATAGGTTATGGAATGAATATATATATACGCTTAAGCTGAGAAAAGAATATTTTAATACTCCAAAGATTCTTTGGATAGATCCTTGGAGCTATATTATTGCTAAAGAATATATTGATGCTAAAAATCTTCTTGAGATTATAATAGATAAAGAAAAAGATCTTGAGAACATCTGTTCTTTATTTGGCAGAACACTAGCTCTTCTTCATATCAAAAAGATATGTCTAGGAGACTCTAATCCTAGAAACTTCCTGATCAAAAGAATAGCAAGTGGAAATAATAAAGAAAAAACTGACGTCTCCGATATATATAAAATATATTTCATAGATCTGGAGCAGACCTCTGAGTGTATTGGGATAAACAATGTTACATGGGATCTTGCGAGCCTAGTATATTTCACTTATCTAATGAGTTCCAGAAGATCTTTTGATAAAACAAGATCATGTATGGAGAACATGTTCAGAGAATATTTTGTAACAATAGAAAGATTCGGTGATTCTCATCTTAATGTAAACGTTATAAGAGATAGACTGTCAGATCCTGTTTATCTAACAATATTTTTGTCAGGAACATCACTGATTTTTTCGCCATTTGCTACTGTAAAAATTTATAAAGCATATGATCTGTTGAATCAGATGAAGAAGAGATCTGAATAACTTATTTACCGTCTTTCAGATGTATAATTCTCTCGCCAGTCTTAACAAACGTTTTTACAGCATTAACCACCTCGGTCTCTGTCACAGGTCTTCCAGTCCATTTAAGTGCTTGATGAGGTATCTCTATTCCCGTCTCCATCTTAATGAATCTGCTGGCCTGACCAAGATAGTTGTTCTCGATAGAAATTAAAATTCTGCTTTTCTTAAGAATTTTTTTGATATAATCTTTTGGTAAAGGTGCGAAAACCTTAATCTGTAGGAAACTCACATCTAAACCCTCTGATCTTAATATGTCTAACGCATCTAACACAGCTCCTTTAACGCTCCCCCATGCAATTATTAATATGTCAGATCCTTCTTCTCCATATAATACTGCTCTCTCCTCCACAGGGATCTCTTTATCAGCTGTCTCAAGTTTTTTCATTCTCTTCATATACATTCTATATCTAATCTCTGGATCCTCTGTTATATGTCCTTTAGTCTCATGTTCATCACCTGTGTACCACATAACTGTTTCAGAAGATCCTATGAATGCTCTCGGTGATATGCCGTCTTCTGTGAAAGCAAATCTCTCGTAATCCCATCCTCCTCTCTCAACGATCTTTCCTCTCTCAATTTTTATCTTATCTCTCTTAGGTATATTCACTAGAGACCATGAGTTTGCAAGATTCTTATCAACAAGATGTATAACAGGCAGCTGATATTTCTCAGCCCAGTTAAGAGCTTTAATAGCATCATAAATCAGCTCCTCATGATCTCCTGATGCAATAACTATTCTTGGGAATTCCCCGTGGCCAGCAAATATTGAGAACAAAAGATCTGATTGACTATCTCTTGTAGGCAATCCAGTGCTAGGACCTCCTCTCATATAATATGTGATCACTACAGGTACCTCATTCATTCCTGCAAAACCTATGCCTTCAACCATTAATGAGAATCCTGGTCCACTTGTTGCTGTGGCTGCACGTGCGCCTGTGAGAGCAGCTCCTATCGCCATGTTTATAGCTGCCAGCTCATCTTCTGTCTGAAACACTAATATTCCGGCACCTTTTAAAAGCTCTGCCTCCTCTTTAAAGTCAGGATCTATCTCAAGCAGCTCATAACTCTCTAGAAAGAAAGACTCGTCAGCTGCCGGCGTTATAGGATAATAAGTCTGTACTGTCAATCCTCCAAGTATCTTTCCAACGGCCACTGCCTCGTTTCCATTTAGAAGAATCATCTTATCTCTACCATTAACAGGCTTAGAGATCTTTTTGTAAGAGCTCATGAGATTCTTTCTCATATATTCATATACGACCTCTGCAACAATCTCATTTTGTTTAATGACTTGTGGTCTTCTCAGGCCGAAGTATGATTCTAAAGCTTTTTTAAAATATTCATGCGGAAGATCTATTAATGTGGTGATTGATGCCAGAACCACTGTGTTAAGAAATCTCTGAACAGCAGATAATGATCCTGCGCCAAGTCTCTCAGCTGCTATCTTTAGAATATCTTGATAAGATATTTTGTATAATTTGGCGCTCAACTTTTCTGCGGAGTATCTCAGAGCATCTTTTATAGTAGGTGCATAACCATTTTCCTCTAAGAATCTTGAGATCCTTTCTTTAGTCTCCTCAAACATCATAGGCAAAGAATCTATCTTAATATTTTCAAAAGAAGGATCATATATTATTGCTCCTCCAAAAACTATATCATCAAAATGTGTGGCAACAGACTCAGCATCCATTGCCGCAACAATATCAACCTTACTTTTTACAGATCTTACCGGAGAATCTCTGGCTCTCACTTGGAAATAGCTATGTCTCCCTGTAATATTAGAGTAATACTCTCTCTTACCATATACATATAGACCGTATTCGCCTAATGCTCTTATAAATATCTGAGCAGCAGTCTCGATACCTCCGCCTTGAGGACCTCCTAACAAAATCTCGATCTCATTTTGAGAAGACAATCTTTACACCAGCTCACTGCCTTCATTATATAAGTTTTCTAGAATATAAGCATTCTAAGACGTCATGATGTTAAAAATAAAATCTTTCAACATATAATATGAAACGGCGGGTAGGGCCCGGAGCCTCGCCCACCTCCCACGCCCGAGTAGGGCGTAATGCGGGGGCCAGTAACCACGACGCACATGCTACACAGACACAGGATCCCTAGACACAGCAATGAAGTCCGTCCCATGGGGCCGGCGGTGGCGGAGGATCTCTCGGAGGAGAGATCCTACCGCCTTTACATGGGGAACCTGGCCAGGGCCGGAAGGCAGCAACCTAACCCATGACGCCCGGCGTTCATGGGGGAGCGGGCGGAGCCGAGGTCTGGGGGCGTCCTGTGTCTGTGTAGCATGTGTGTCGTGGAGCCGCCGATCAGCTTTATCATGTTCTATGTTCTCAGCTTTTATAGGATAGGTTTTATCAAGTTTTATTGTTCTGTTTTTTGTTCAGTATGGTACTTTTTTCAGCTTTAGTCTGAATGCTCCGTAGTTAGTTGCTAGATGTATCAAGGGTATCAATAGTACTCCTATAATATAGTTCTCGATGTTTATATGAAGATTCACGTATTTCTCTATGCCACTCAGTCTTATCACAATAGTTGCGAGAACCAGAAAATTCGTTTGATCTAGCAGAGGTGCTGGGGCTCCTCTTTCTATCCCAAGTCTTCGTTTTATAAATGCTCCTACCAAATCTCCTACGCATGCTCCGATACCTGAGATCAAACCATATAAGATGAAATATATGTTGTTGACATATACTGTGTATATAGATCCTATGGCTGTTCCAAATATTATGAAGAGACCTAATCCTTCAAATGTTTTTCCATCTCCAAATATTCTTCTTCCATCTATAAATCTTTTATTCATATCAATAGGAGTTCCTTTCTTAATTAACACAGGCGCTCCATTTGCAGCCATTGATGGAAAATATATGATCAATGTCTCCAAGATCTTTGATAAGATCTCTTTAATCAGATCCATATGATATCATCATGAGAAATTTTAAATCTAAAACTTTTTTTCTCTCTCTCTAAAAAGATCTCGCGAACATCTTCATAGACTTTTTTAACTCTGATCATGTAAGGATCATAGAATTGTATAAGATCAATTCCTGAAGGCTCTACGCCTTCATCGCTCTCTCTGACTTGCGCAGAAAATATCACATATCTTTTCATATTCTCAGAGAGAAGAAATGTTAAAGCATTTATAGAGAGAAACATTTCATTAGCTCTAAAACTAGTCAAAGCCTCTATTCTATAGAGATAATTTATAGAGTCAATAGCAATAACATCTATATCATACCCAAAAAGTTTTATGATGATCTTTAAAAGCTCACTTAAACTACTTGGAGTAGCTATAAATATCTTGTCTAAAAACTTATCATCTATTATGCTGAAAAGTCTATTAAGATGGACAGTGCCCTCCGTAGAGACATATGCTACAGAATATCCTTTTGACACACTCTCTTTCAATATTTTAAATATGAGATTAGTTTTTCCAGAGCCAGGCTCACCGTATAATAATATAAATCTTATTTTATCTCTCTCAAATATATGATCAAGATCTTTATTTCCAGTATATATCATAAAATGCTCCAGATGTTTTTACTAAATATCATCTTCGCAACAAAATATTTTTAACGGCTATAGCCGAGATCTCTATCATAAGATCTATGTCTATTCTCTCAGTGTTGATAACAAGATCAAACACGCTAAGATCATTAATATCAACCTTATAATACTCCCAGAATCTTTTTTTCATAGACTGTTCTCTAGAGATGATCTCTTTCAAAGCTTCTTCAAAACTTTTTTTATCTCTCTCAGCAACTCTTCGAGCTCTAGTCTCTAAAGACGCTGTGACATAAATAGATAGATCACTAAGATCTTTCAAAAGCCATCCTCCCACATGAGTATCTAATACCACATCGCCTTTCTCAGCCTCTGATCTTGCCAAAGCATCAACCTCATGATCTATCGAAGGATCTTTCTCAGCGATTTTATCAAGCTCCAAAGGATCAATGCCTCTCTCAGAAGCTATTTTTCTATAAAAATGGCCTGTGGAATAATATCTTAAATTAAATAATTCAGCAATTTTTTTAGCAAGAGTAGATTTTCCAGAGCCTGGAGGACCTCCTATTATAATCACGATCTTTCTTCTATCATCTTTGTCAGAAGATGATGTGTTCATCTAAAAACCCTTTAAAATCTATTGAGAAACCATAGATCTAATGTAGCTCTTAAGGATCTCTTCTACACACTTGTGACATAATACTCCTCCAAAGATTCTTTCAGGTCTTTTCATAGACTTAGGAAGTCTCCTAAGATCAACAGGATCTCTAGGAACTCCTGATAATATTGAGCCACATCTCGCACATCTTGGTATAAAATGTTTTCTTCTCTCATAATGAATCACTGTCTCTCCGGAGGGGGTTCTCACCTTGATTCTTTTTAAAGATCTTGATCTTAACGCAGGTCTCGGCATTATGTATTCCTCTACAAAAAGATTGATAAATTAATCCTTATATATATTACTAGCTGTTTTATCTCAAAGAATCTTTATGACTCAAGATCTTTTAATGCGCTTCTTCTTCTTCTAGACTCTGCTTCTTCAAAAGTGTTTCTGACTATTATCTCATAAAGAACAGCTTCTCTCTCTTTAGGTCTTAACAATCTTCCTAGTCTCTGTATAAATTGTCTTCTAGAGCCTGTTCCAGCAACTAAAATTCCTACGTTAGCATCTGGTATATCAATCCCTTCATCTCCTACTGAAGTGACTACAAGAGCTTTATAATAACCTGATCTGAATAACTCAAAATTCTTTTTTCTTGTAGAAGGATCTGTCTCACCTGTTATAACAGGTATTCCCAGTAGCTTGCCGATCTCCTCAGCCTGATCTATGTATTGAGTAAATATCAAGATCTTAGATCCTTTCTTAAGCTCCTCATAAAAGATCTTTTTAAGAGCCTCAATCTTCTCTTTGGCCATATGAACAAGCATTCTCATCTGAGTACGGATCCTAAGTGCCTCAGCTGCTTCTTCATCACCTTTTTTAGCTCTTGAGACAAGCTCTTCAAAAGTATATCCACGTGAAAGCTTACTATATTTATCCTTAAGATCTTTATATATCTTCATCTCCTCAGGAGTCAAATCCACCTTAACAACTTTGATCATGAATGGAGCCAGATAACCTTCTTCAGCAAGTTCTTTAGCACTTTTTGTATAGACAATTCCTCCGAGCATTGGGAAAAGCTCTTCATGTCTACCATCTTCACGATAAGGTGTTGCTGACAATCCTAATCTATAATATGCGAAGCTGTGTAAAGCTATTTTTCTAAATTTATCAGCTGGGAGATGATGACACTCATCTATTATTATAAAAGAGAAATATGGTGATAAAGTCTCTATATATCTAAAAGCTGTCTGATAAGTGGAGACAGTTATTGGGGCAATTCTCTTCTCCTCTCCATGAAAAACTCCGACCTCTGACTGAGACAATTTTAAACCTCTGATCAATTGTTCTTTCCATTGTTTGACCTGTTCTCTTGTGAAAGCAACTATAAGAGTCCATTTGCTAAGTTCAGCCACGGCAGCTACTCCTACAATAGTTTTCCCAGATCCTGTTGGCAGAGCAATTATTCCTCTATAAGAATTCTCAATCCATTTATTCAAAGCCTCTTTCTGATAATCTCTCAGCTGAATATTTAGAACAGGTTTTATAGGAAGACTTCTCTCGATGAAACCAGTTTTATCAATAATTTTCACATTATATCTATTGAAGTGGCTAATTATCTTACGATAATATATAGGATATGTCTTGAAAATCTTCTCATTACGATCATAATGAAGCACATCTCTAACATCATTTAATACTTCTCCTAAAAAATTCTCTGGCTTAATTATGATCTCTCCGTCTTTATATAAGATCTCTATTTTAACACTTTTTCTCTCTAACTCTTTCTCAACTAAAGATTTAATCTCCTCAAGATCTTTCTCATTAATCTCGGCACCATAACTCATAAGAAGATCTATTATAGACTCTGTGTCAAAACCATTTTTAACAGCTTTTGAAGGATTAAATATGAATATTGTACGACCTCTATCTCTACCAACATAATCACTGATCTTAAGAAGCTCTTGAAAATCATCTTTCTCAAGCCATCTGTTTATTCTGAAATATACTCCCATAAGTCACACCTGAGAATATATATCCTCGATCTCTGACACAAGATCATTAGAATAATCAATTATTCTTAACATGCCCTCATACTTCACATTATATATTTTATCAATAATCTCATAAAATAATTGCCTAAGATCTTTACCAGGCTCAGGCTCTTTAATAATAATACTACACTCATGAAAACTCATTATCATGCCTCCTATTTTCTCAGCTATCTTATTAATCTCATCAAGAGACATGTCAAGATCTTTTCTACAGAAATTGACAGGAATCATAAGTCCAAGTCCATAGACATCTTCAGTATAAGGATTTAGAACAAGAAACATTATAATAGGCGTAAAAAGATCCTTGGAGGCCGATGATAATAAAATATATAATGTGTTGCCTCCGCTCATCCTAAGATCTTCTAAAGCGATATACATCTCCTCAACATTATCAACAAAATCTCTTAAAACAGACACAAGATCATCATATTTAGCAAATATCTCTTGATACACTTTATACATATCCTATTTAAAATATGATATAAAACCTATATTCAAAACAGCTGAGAGAAGTCTTAACATGCTAAATGGTTCTAATGTCTTCAGGAGCAACTATGGTTATCCCATCTTTTTGAGCCGCAATTATTATTTCATGACCCCTCCCCGCTCTAAAGGGCGAGGCTTGTACTTATCTCGTCAGGGTTTCTATCAGCTATGTATGGTGCTATCATCATGATCTTCGATGCTTTTCTTCCACAGACCTTCTCATATAATTCTACTTTCTTCTTAAGATATAAAGGCTCTCCTCTCTTTATACTAGATGTTATCTCAATGGCAATTACCAACGAATCTTTAATAACAATATCAAGATCTATGGTAGAGGGATGACCATATACGTATCCAGTACTATCAAACCAGATCCATTTCTCAACAGAATATCCCACAGATCTTAATAAATCTCTTATACCTTCTCTGACAGCCTCCTCATTGATCAAGCCCCACCTACTTCCTATGGACATAAGTCTCATCTCAATCAATTTTTTGACTTCATCGAGATCTCTCTTAGTGACCATGACATTTTTTATCTCACCGATCTCACCTCTGATCCTGCCGATCTCACTTTTCACTTCACCAAGATCCTTTTTAGCTATCGTGCTCAAATCTTCGAGAGATCTTATGAGAGACGTCCATGGAGCCACTTTTAATAATGCCTCCTGAAGTATGACAGGATTTTTAACAAGGATCTCTATTATAAACTCAGCCTCTTCTCTAAAGATCTCTATGAGAACTATTTTCACAATATCTCTTAATATTCTCTGAAGTAGCCACTATATCTCTCCTTATATAAATTATCTCTATTAAGACTAATTAAAAAGATGTTTTGAAAGCTTTGAATCAAAGATCTATTGTTAGCCAGGTTTGGCCAGAAAATAAAAAGATTATATTATGAAGGTTATCTTTTCATATCCTCTGATCCTTGTGTTCTTTTTTACATATATTATGAGATTCTCTCCTTCAATCTCCCATGTTCCATCAATGATCACTTCTATGATCCTAGATCCTTTGGGGAGATACCAGTATGAGGAGTAGTCATATTCTGCATAAGTTGCCTCATAAATGTTTTCATAGACATTTCTTCCTTTTCGCAGTTCTATATCTGCT
>WYEN01000026.1 GCA_009903825.1 Desulfurococcales archaeon | reverse complement strand
TGCCAGCTTATATTAAGAATAGGTCTTATAGAAAAAGAGTTAGAAAAAGAAAGATTTAGTCTACGGCATAAGTCTCTTCGTGAAGATCAGGATCTATATATGGCTCTGGCACAAGCTCATGCCCAATATGAAGATCATAATCACTTTTATGAACCATAGTTCCACATGTCATACACCACATAAAATCAAAATACGAGAGATTCTTCCTCGCATAATTTCCACAGCCGCCATTATCATATCTGCCAGTCATCTTGTTGCATGCCACACATTTGCCTAATGATGAATATGATTGAAGAGGTCTCCAATTAATACAATTTCCACAGACTTTCATTTTAAAAACATCTAATGTCATAAATATCACCAATATATTATCTTTCTTAGAAGATTAATATTTTCATTGCAATAGAAATATGTGAATTATTCATTTTTTACACATCTTTATTTATTTAATACTTTTAATAATTTTTATAATCTCTTCAACCGCTTGATCAGGGTCTGTTATTATTTTTCTCATTCTCTCAGGAGGCTTAAGCTCTATAAGAGTCTTTACTCTAGAAGGCGATCCTGTCAGCCCAACCTCTTCAGGTTTTAAGCCAAGATCATGTATGTTCCATATGGTCATCTTATATTCTTTCTCAGCCCATCTTTTTCTACGAAAATCTGGAAATCTAGGAGTGTTGATGCCAAGCTCTATTGCTAAAACTGCTGGAAGAGGAAGATCAATATCTTCATATCCTCCTTTGATAGTTCTTCTTACAACAACTTTTTTATTCTCAAGATCTAGACTTATGATTTTTGATACAAATGTTGCTAATGAATATCCCAGCCATGTGGCAATCCCTGGAGGAACCTGACCGGTAGATCCGTCGGAGCTTTCCTCACCACATAAAACTAATGTTGCTCCACCGATCTTTTGTATACCTTTTGCTAACACCATCGAGGTCACATAAGCATCACTACCGGCGAGAGCCTTGTCACTTATCAAGATAGCGTCATCAGCTCCCATCGCAAGTGCTGTTCTTAAGAAAGGCTCGAAAAATGGCGGCCCCATTGAGAGCACAATAACTTTTCCACCGTATTTATCTTTCAATTTTAAAGCCTCCTCAAGAGCGTTCTTATCCGCTGGATTAATCTCATTAGTAGCTTTAGACCTGTCTACAGTCTTTGTCACAGGATCAAATCTTATCTCCTCAGTTTTTGGGACAACCTTCATAGTGACTATGTAAACAGGCTCTGGAGACATCTTCTTAACCTCCTAATCTATCGATCAATTTTTTGACAATATCATATAGATCTCCTACCACAAACAAGTCTGAAAAATCTTTTATAGGAGCATCAGGATCTATGTTTACAGATACGACTGTTCCGCAGTCTCTTATTCCAGACACGAAATGTGGAGCACCACTTGCTCCTAACACTATCACTAGCTTAGATTTTAGCGATATGCCTGTAGACCCCACCTGAAGATCTCTCGGTGCAAGTCCAGCGTCAGCCACCGGCCTAGTGACAGCGTACTCAGCTCCAATGATTTTTGCGAATCTTTTTATCAACTCAAGATCTTTAATACAACCTGCTCCTGCAACAACTATCTTCTCTGATCTAGATATGTCTGGTCTGGCCACAGAGGTTCTGCTGATCTTTCTCATTGATGTCTTAAGATCTTTAGTCAGATCACTCTCATTAATAAGTTTAGGCTCTATATCTTTTCTAATCTTTGGAGTAAATACTCCTGGAGAGACTGTAGCCATCTCAGGCATAGTGACGCATTCACATACAGCAGCTATATTACCTCCAAAACCTGGGACAGCTGCATTCATTCTCATAGTCTCAGGGTCTATATCTATACTTATCACATGAGCAAGTAGACATGTTCTTAACATTATAGCAAGTCTACCAGCAAGATCTCTAGAATTTCTAGTTGCCGGAAGAAGAAGATATCTAGGCCTGTATTTAGAGACCAGTCTGTATAACGCTGTTGAAAAGACGTCAGACAGATATGTTTTGAAGAGACTGTTCTCAGCATAAACTATCTCGTCAGAACCGTAATACCTGATCTTATCAATGATTCTATTGATATCATCTGTAAGAACAAATGATGTGATCTTGATATTATATTTGTCAGCAAGCTCTCTAATTCTCCCAAGAATCTCTAGAGAAGTTTCTTCCACAACTCCTTCATCTTGTTCTATAAATACTCCAAAACCTCTCCACTCCTCTCTTGACATAAGGATCACTCTAATCTAGATAATATAAGCTCAGAAAGATCTGTTATATTATTAATATATTTTGATGAGAATATCTTCATCTCATCAACAAACATTCTGACACAGAATTGACACGCAGTAGTCATCATGTTTGCACCTGTATCATCAGCCTCTTTAAGTCTATATCTAGCAAGTCTTACGCCAGTTTCTTCAGAGAATATTCTTCCTCCGCCAGCTCCACAACATAAAGTGTTTTCACGTGAATGTTCCATCTCAACAAATTTTACTCCTGGAATATTCTCTATAACACTTCTAGGCTCTTCAACGATATTTAGATATCTAGCTAGATAACACGGGTCGTGATATGTTACGACAGTCTCTCTGTCAGAAGATCTGAGTTTTATCTTGTTTTTATCAATCAACTCCTTAAGAATCTGTGTGTAATGTATGATCTCTACGTTTGTTTTGACGCCTAGCTCTGGATATACTCTTTTAAGCATATAATGTGTATGAGGCGACACTGTTATTAATGTGCTATCTAATCTGCTTATTACATCAAAAATTTTTTGAGCATATTCTTCTAGAAAAGCTATTTCGCCAGCCTCATATATCACGTCTCCACAACACATAGGATCCAGGATCTTTATATTGAAGCCTAGTCTCTTAAGCAGAGTAGCAACAGATCTTGTCATCTTTTGCGACACAGGATCTATAACAGTTGAGCAACATGAGTATATGATGTAATCAGGTTTATGAGAAGTTTTTTCTTCAAACAAATCTTTCATACTCAATCTGAACTTCTTAATCTCGCCAGAGCCGTATCCCCATGGATTTCCAGCCTCATATAATCTCCATAAAGTCTCTGTAATCCTATGATCCTGTATTCTTCTCTCAGATAATATCTCTCTGAAACCTCTTATTATACTTGGAATATCAACTCCTCTAGGACATGAGGATACACACATACCGCATGTAGTACATCTCCAAAGGATCTCTATAATTTTCTCGTCCTCAGGGATCACACCATATTGTGCATATTTAATTATTTTTCTTATATAAGCAGACGATGTTACTGAGAGAGGACATGTGGCAGTACATGAGCCACATTGAAAACATAGTCCTAAAGTGTTTGAGGATTTTCTCATCAGTCTATCTCTGATTTCATAGCTGATTCTCATAAGGCTCACCTCATTTGACAATAGATTTAGAAAGCTTTCTCATAGTATCTTTAATCTCCTCAGGAGTCACTGTTGATATTATCTTCTCAAGCTCTCTCATAAGATCCACAACATCAGTGACATCAGGTGCTCCGAAAAGTCTCATCTGAAGTCTCTCAGGTCTTATGCCGAGGCTCTGAAGTCTCTTTCTCCAAAGCTCGAATCTTTTTACAGTCTGATAGTTGGCAGTTATATAGTGGCAGTCTCCTATTCTACATCCTGTCACAGCTACTGCGGCAGCTCCTTTAGCAAATGCTCTTTCAATATGTTTCCATGATACTCTTGATGAACACATTAGTCTGATAGGTCTTCCTACGGCTGGATACTCGAGTTTCAATATTCCAGCATTGTCTGATGCTGCATATGAACACCATGCACATGTGAATACTATAGCTTTTTTCTCAGGCTCTTCCTCTAACGCGGCATCTATCTGAGCAAATATGTCTTCATCTGTAAATGCAGGTATCTTGATAGCTCCCTGAGGACATTCAGATGCGCAGTTTCCACATCCCATACATGCCGCTGGTGAAAACTCGATCCATTTGCCGACCTCGCCCTTCCAAGCACCATATGGACATACTTTTGCACACAACATACATAATCTACATTTGCTTCTATCCAGCTGTGGTATAAACGGATCCTTCTCTACATAGCCTATACTCAGAACCGATATAGCTCTCGAGGCTGCAGCCATGCCTTGTGCAATACTCTCTGATATAGTCTTAGGACCTTGCGCGACTCCTGCCAAGAATATTCCTGCTGTAAGACTCTCAGCTGGGCCAAGCTTTGGATGAGCTTCTAACAAGAATCCTTCTCTATCCTTAGATATTCTAAGAGTATTAGCTATCTCATCAATACTTTTGCTAGGCATCAAACCTATGTTAAGAATTATATTGTCCACAGGTATCTCAATCTCTTCTCTAAGCTCTCTATCAAAAACTTTCACATGATCATCTCCTATCTTGATGACTTCTTTTAAATCAGCATCTCTCGGGATCCTTATAAAGAGAACTCCTTCGCCTGCAGCCTCTTTATAAAGTCTCTCAGCCTCAGGAGTGTATAACATAAGATCTTTATATATTACCGCGACCTCTCTACCACTTCTCTTAATCTCGAGAGCCTTATATACAGCCAGCTGACAACAGAATCTCGAGCATCCTCTGTTTCCAGCTCTAGAGCCTACACAATTTATGATCGCAACTCTTTTGCCAAGTGACTCTATGCCCATCTCCTCTAGATCGAGAGTTGTGAGAACATTCTTTCTTACGCCATAATCAAATTCTGTAGGCGTATAAGGCTCTCCGCCTACAGCAACTATTATTCCTCCGACATCAAGTTCTAAGCCGTTGCTCAGTTTAACTCTAAACTGTCCGATAAAGCCTGAGACTTCGACAACTTTTGTATTAGTCATTATCTTGACGCCTGCTTCTTTAGCTTCTTTAACAAGCTCTTCCAACATCTCTTTAGCATCAACGCCTGACGGCGCTATCTTTTTAATTCTTCTCAAGAAGCCTCCTACCTCAGGCTCTTTCTCGACAAGTATAGTCTCTAAACCTGCTCGAGCAGTTGATATAGCTGCTGAAAGACCTGAAGGTCCTCCGCCTATGACTAAAACTCTCTTAATAACTGGCACACGAATCTTCTCTAATGGAGTTAAGAAATGAGCTTTTGCAACAGCCATCTTGATCATGTCAAAAGATTTTCTTGTCGCAGTCTCAGTATCAGGATGAACCCATGTACATAAATTTCTTATATTAGCCATATCAACCATATAAGGATTAAGACCTCCATTTGCTGCGGCATCTCTGAAGAACCTAAGATGAGTAGCTGGACTACATGCCGCCACGATCACTCTATTTAATTTCTTCTCACGTACTACCTGACTAATTCTGTCTAAACCAGATCTTGCGCATGCAAACATAAGATCTTCTGCATGAACTACCCCTGGAAGTTTAGAGCTTAACTCAACAAGTTTTGGAACATCTGCTACACCGGCTATGTTAGTTCCACAATGACATATGAACACTCCTATTCTAGGCTCTTCAAATCTGATCTCTGGATCAGGCTTAAACTCTTTGTAAGGCCATTTTCTTATTCTAATACTTCTCTGAGCCATTGCAGCAGCCGCTCCACCTTCTATCACGCTGTCACATATATCTTTTGGATGAGATGCTGAGCCAGCGACATATATCCCAGGTTTTAATGTTGCCACCGGGTTATATGGTGAGGTCTTTATATATCCATACTCGTCTAATTCTACACCTAAGACTTTCGCAAGTTTATCAATCTCTTTAGGAGGCTTCACAGCTGGAGCTAAAATCACAAGATCATATTCTCTTTCCTCAATATCTCCAGTCTCTGTATTCTCAAATCTAACAATGATTCTTCCGTCTCTCTCTAAGATTCCAATAGGTTTTCCAAATAATATCTCTACGCCCTCTTCTTTGGCTCTTCTATAGAAATGTTCGAAACCTTTTCCATATGTTCTTATATCATTCATATAAAGTATTGACACATGTTTGATCTTATGCATTTTTGCTTGTATAGCTTGTTTAAGAAGATATGTACAACAGAATGCTGAGCATATAGGAACATATCTACGATCTCTAGAGCCTACACAAGATATGAACAAGATCTTCTCGGGCTCCTTATGATCGCTGGGTCTGACGATGTGGCCCATAGAAGGTCCTGCAGCATTTATCATTCTCTCCCATTGAAATGACGTTATAACATCAGGATACTTCTGATAACCTGTCCACGGGATCTTCGAAGGATCAATAAGCTCATATCCTGTGGCGATAATTATTGAAGAAACCTCTCTCTCAATGATCTGAGGCTTCATCAGAAAATCTATTGCTTTAATATCACATGCCTTGACACATCTGTCGCAAGGCAGATAATTAGGAGGCTTGTTAAGACAGTTGTATATATCAATCATGTATCTGCCGGGCTCAGCCTGTGGAAATGGTAGAAATATTGCTTTTCTGGCACCAATTTCGCCATCAAATTCTGAGGGGACAACAACAGGACATTCCTCAGCACATTTGCCACATTTAGTACATGCATCAGTCACATATCTTGGATGAACAAGGATCTTAACTTTATAAGGAGGCTTATCACCCTGCACCTCTATTACTTCAGCAGGTGCGTAAAGCTCTACATTTGGATGTCTGCTTGCGTCAGAGATCAAGGGGCCTTCTATACATATACTACAATCAAGTGTTGGAAAAGTCTTGTCTAAAAGAGCCATCTTACCTCCTATCGTAGGAGATCTATCCACCAAGATCACTTTAACTCCTGAGTTAGCAAGATCAAGAGTCGCTTGTATTCCTGCAATGCCTCCGCCAATAACAAGAACAGATTCACTCATTTTTATCACCTGATCAGTACAATAACTGTCTCACATAATCATATCCAGCGTACATGGCTTTCACATTCATCTCTTCAGTACCTTTTCTGACAGTAGATCTTATGGCCTCCTCAACATGCTTAGGATCTATTATTTTTGATAATGCTGTGACACCTCCTACAAGAACCATGTTCATAGCAATTCTTCTTTTAACAGTCTTTTCTGCAAGACTTATCGCCGGGATCCCTATGCTTCTCACATTAAGACTCGTCTGAGAAGGCTTCACTAACGATGACTCGTATATCAGATATCCGTTGTTGACTAGAGACTTAAACTCTCTCTCAAACATCTCTTGTGTAGTTACTATGAGAATATCAGCCTCATCAATATATGGATAATCTATCTCGCTATCTGATATCACTAGATCAGCCTTAGACCATCCGCCACGTTGCTCAGGACTGTATGCCACAGTCATTATAGCATCATAACCAGCATATATTGCTGCGGTTCCTAACACTCTTCCCGCAAGAAGTATTCCATGACCTCCTAATCCTCCTATTCTGATCCTCAGGATCATTCTTTCGCACCTTCTTTAGAAACTCTCTCGATCAATTCTTTATAAAGTTCTTCATATGTCTTTCTCCTCACTTTATAGAAGTTTCCTATCACAAGAGGCTCCTTAGGATCTAGTGATATCCCTATCTTCCTAAGATCAGCCTCATGATCAATAACACATCTATCTCTGAAATATTTCACCATATCAGTGTATGAAGGGAATCTATTTCTCTCACCATATAATACACATGGAGCTATTATCTCTACAACTGCGAATCCTTTGTGTTCAAACATCTGTAGAAACGCATCAACCATCTGAGCATAATGAATAGGCGTCCATCTAGCTATAAAAGTTGCTCCAGAAGCATATGCCAACAGAGGAATGTTGAAAGGATACTCAACATGACCATATGGAGAAGTTGTTGTATAAGATCCTGTGGGCGTCGTGGCTCCATATTGTCCTCCAGTCATTCCATAGATAAAGTTGTTGACTATTATAACATTGATATCATGATTTCTTCTGGCAGCATGTATAAAATGATTTCCTCCTATAGTCACAATGTCGCCGTCTCCACCTACTACAGTGACTTCAAGCTCTGGATTAGCCAGTTTAAGACCTACTGCAAACGCCACAGCTCTTCCATGTGTGACATGATAAGCATCAATTCTTAGATAGCCTGGGAGACGACCTGTACATCCGATCCCTGAGACCCCTACATGTCTGTTTATTGGTATGCCTGATTTCAGAATAGCTTCTGCAAGACCTTTTAAAATTATTCCAAGACCACAGCCTGGGCAGAATATATGTGGCATTCTATCTGTTCTGATAACCTGTTCAAGACCTTCATAATATTTTGTTAATGATGTTACTGCAAACTCTCTCAATCTGAATCTATCGCTTGAGCTCATGCCCCATAGACACCTCGTACAATATTCTCAATATAACTAGGAGGAGGCATATAGCCAGGCGCATAAGGTACATGTACGATCTCTACGTCTCTGGCAGAATATTCTCTCACCAGATGAAGCATCTGACCCATGTTAATTTCTGCAACAACGATCTTAGACACTCTTTTAGACAGCTCGTTCATTCTCCACCATGGGAATGGCCACGCGGTCTTAGGTCTGAACAATCCTATTCTAATATTCTCTCTTCTAAGCTTCTTCACAACTTCTTTCGCAGATCTTGCTGTACATCCATATGCAACTAAAAGTATATCAGCATCATCAGTATAATACTCCTCCCATTCTGCAATTGCCTTCTCATTCTCACGAATCTTTCTTACTAATCTAGATACTAATCTGAATGACACATCTCTATCTACCGAGGGATATCCTCTCTCATCATGTGTCAGACTATCATAGTTGACTCTATATCCTGCACCTGCTATAGGCATTGGAGGTATTAAACGAGAGTTATCAAATGGATAAACAAGCTTCTCTGGAGGAACATCTGGAAGCTCTCTATCTATAATCTCGATCTCTTCATAATCAGGAACCACAAGCTTACCAATCATATGGCCAATGACCTGGTCTGAGAGGACTATCGTGAGAACTCTATATTTCTCAGCCATGTTGAAGGCTTTTATAGTCATATCAAAAACCTCTTGAACACTTGATGGTAGATAAGCAATGATCTCATAGTCACCATGAGAACCCCATTTAGCCTGCATAATATCTCCTTGACCAACCAAAGTGGGAATGCCCGTGCTCGGGCCTGCCCTCATGACATTAACAATCACAGCTGGGATCTCCATCATAGATGCCAGGCCAACGCTCTCCATCATAAGACTGAAGCCAGGCCCGCTCGTGGCTGTCATAGCTTTGACGCCTGCCGCGGAAGCTCCTAAAACAGCTACTATAGAGCCTATCTCATCCTCCATCTGAATAAATACTCCACCAACCTCAGGAAGTCTTCTAGACATCCACTCGGCAATTTCATTTGAAGGAGTGATCGGATATCCAGCATAAAATCTACAGCCTGCTATAAGAGCTGCCTCTGCAGTAGCTATATTGCCTTGCATAAAATATCTCCCTGGTTTAAGAAGCCTCGGATGAAAACTCTTCATCTAATCACCTTCTTAGCAGGGATTTTCTCAACTTTCTCAAGATAAATAGCATAGTCAGGACAGATCCTTTGGCACATACCACATGCTGAGCATGACATCTCCATACCTTTTCTGATTATAGGATAATGATATCCTCTAGAGTTAACATCTTCAGAAAACTCTAAGACGTTTCTCGGACAAAACTCTATACAGAACCCACAGCCTTTACATAATTCAGGAGAGATCTGTAAAAACCCTACTGGAACTAATAACTTCTCAAGGTTCAAAAGTCTCATTAATTCACCAAGTATAATACTTTCTTATAAAAATATATAAGCTTATACAAATAAGTTTTATTTCAGAATATACGAAAAGAATGAAATAATACTTCTAACTATGGTTATAGATCATGTAATAACAATCTTATAGATATTTATACTTCATTAAAAGAATATATAAACATGATTTGACTATAGAGACCATATATAAACGTATCATTATAAACATAATTTTTTCTGAAAATATTTATGTATGAATAAAAAATTTGATCAGATGTTTATCTTGATCTTTGGCAGAAATCTTTCTCTAGACAATTTAATCTTGTCTTTATACACTATTATCTCTAATGG
>WYEN01000014.1 GCA_009903825.1 Desulfurococcales archaeon | reverse complement strand
ATCTAATAAAAATATTTATACGGCTATGGACGGGATTGAAATGTTAAGCATTATATTGATAGGATTCATGATAGTCTTGATAGGATTCATAATTCTCATTATGGCAACATTCTATGAGATGATCAGACGAAGAGGTTTTGAGAAGCCTGAGGAGAAGAGAGAGGTTGAGGCTGGCGGAGTAGTCATTATAGGGCCTTTCCCAATAATATTCGGCACGAGTCAGAGAATTGCTAGAATAACAATGATACTTGCCATAATAATACTTCTGCTTGCAATAATATTATTCATATTAACAATAGGAGCATGGAGATGGATATGAACAGACTATTCATCATAGGGACAACACTTATCATAATAGGATTCATAGTGATTATAATAGGATCAATACTCCCAGTGATAACAATGCCATCAAAACCTTCTGAGAAGACCGAGGTGGGAGTGGGAGGATGTATAGTGATAATGTTTATACCAATATGCTTCGGCTATGGAAAACCAGAGATAATGACGCCACTAATAATATTCTCATTAGCCTTAGTCATAATATTATCAGTGATCTATATTATAATGACAAGAAAAATAATAACTTTATCTGTAGAGAAAAAATAATAACTTTATTTTGTTAAAACATATATAATAGTTTTGAATTATAATAGACTTAATCTTATTCGCCTTTAAGTCTCGGATTCACGTACTCCTCAATTGCGTATCCTATTAATGCTGTAGCCTCCACTGTTATTGTGATCATGATGCCGGGGGCGACTATCCACCACCATCTGCCGCTAGAGATAGCTCCGCTATTCATCGCCCAGTATATCATGCCTCCCCATGATTTCTGTGTAGGATCTCCTAGACCTAAGAAGCTTAGTGCTGCCTCAGCAAGTATTGCTCCGCCGGTCCTTAATATTACAAATGCCACGATCAATGGATATATTTGAGGAAGTATATGTCTGAACATAAGTCTCATCGAGCTGGCACCATATGCCTTAGCTGCCTCGATATATGGAAAATTCTTTAATGACATTACCTGAGCCTTAATAAGTCTAGCAATGCCGGGCCACGTGAAGACAGCTATTGTTAAAACAATGTTTTGATAACCTTGACCTAATAATGCAGCCATTAATATCATAAATGGCAGTATAGGTAGTAGCAGCATGACATCAGTGATAGTCGAAAGAATATCATCTAATAAGCCGCCGTAAAAACCTGTAAAAAGACCTACGATTGTGCCGATAAATACTGCTGCAATTGCTGCAGAAACGCCTACTAATAGAGAGATTCTTGAGCCATAAACAAGCTCGCTAAATATATCTTGTCCGACATCATTAGTTCCTAAGAGATGTTTAGATGATGGTGGGAGAAAAGGTTTATCCACTATATCCCATGGGTTATATGGAGCAATGAGGTTCGGCGCTACAGCCATGCTTACTGGTATTAAAAGAAGTATAAGGCCTACAAAACCTTTTCTATTTTTAACTATAATTCTCATAGCATCAATAAACTTCTTGAGATATCTCATTCAAGCCTCACCCTAGGATCTATGAAGCTATACATGATCTCTACAATTGTGACAAGTATTAGAGTGAGTGCAGACGTATAGATCACTACTCCTAAAAGTAGAGGATAATCCTGCATGTATACTGCATCATATGCTAATCTTCCTACGCCAGGTATTGAGAAAACTCTTTCGATAAGCATAGCTCCGCTTATGGAGAATCCTACATCTATCGTGAGAGCTGTTAATATCGGTAAACTGGCAGGTCTGAAGACATGTTTTATCAGTATCTCACGATCAGTAAGTCCCTTGGCCTGAGCCACCATTATAAAGTCCTCGCCTAATATATTTATCACGCTATTTCTCATCAAGATCAAGTACTCAGGTATCGATAATATGATCAAAGTGATCATTGGAAGCCTAAGATGATATAATACATCTCCGATATAGTCAAGGATATTAGAATATTGATATCCGTAGGTATATACTCCGAAGAGAGGAGCCCAACCTAGGTAGTAGCCGAAAATTATTAATAGCACCATACCTAGCCAAAAGCCTGGCATTGATCTTATGATCATCGATATTGCAACTGAGATTGTATCAAAGTATCCTCCTCTTCTATACGCTGAGTATAGGCCTAGAAGCATGCCTATTAACGCCGAAATTATTATTGATGTTGTCACTAAAGTAATGGTCCAAGGCAATGCCTGAAATATTACAGTGCTGACAGGCTGAAGCCTGCTGAAAGATATACCTATATTTCCTGTTGTAAAAAACTGTTTTAAAAAAGCTAGATATTGATCCAGCAACGGTTTATCAAGTCCGAATTGTTTTATCAGAACTTGTCTCAGATCTGGAGGAATATTAGGATTCTCAACTAAATATGCGAAAGCCCCTCCAGGAAGAAGTCTTGGAATTATAAATGTTAAAGTAAGTATGACAAAAAAAGTTATGAATCGAGCAATTATTTTTCTTATAAAAAATCTAATTAATCCACTCATTATTTATTCCCATTCGACTATCTCCTTCTTCTAACTAAATATACAATTATCCCAATTATGACAACTAATATTATCACTGCTATCACTGCCATTATAGACCATGTCGGCGCCGGTGCTGGTGCAGGCGAGGTGGCGGTCATATATGTAGTTGTTGACAATATAGGAGTATACGTCGGCGACCCTGTAGTGATTGTTGAAATAGCGGTGGTTGTTGGAGCAATAGATGTAGTAAGTGTCGGCGTAATAGTAGGAGTAGCTACAGGTGTCGTAGTAGTCTGCGTATACACAATTGCTGTCGGCGTGATATTGGTCTTCTGTAGTTGAATATTATAGAGGCTGAGAAGACTGAACCAGTTGTCAGGTGAAGCTAATGGATAAAGTATCCAGCCAGCCCATTTATCAGTTCTATAAGCAAATACGAATTGCTGGTGTACAAAATTAAGTAGAGGAAGGTATTCTGCTATTTTCTCCTGTATTTTCCATACAATTTGTTTTCTAGCCTCTAAATCAACAGTCACAGCCTGTTGATAAAGCAATGGATCCAAGTCTGGGAAGCTGCAGTGCCCTGAGTTCCAAGTTCCATTTGTACTGAAAAGCATTCTTAAAATATCAGGATCTTGAGATCCGATCCCTCCAATTATTAACATATCAAAATCTCCTGAATCTAGCTTACTCACAAGCGTTGTCCACTCAAGAGGCTGATGAACAACATTTAAACCTATTTTCTTTAAGTTAGAAGCCAGGATCTCGCCCACTCTAACTCTCAAAGGATCATATGAAGGGCTATATATCACAAGCTTCAGCGGAGTTCCGTCAGGCTTCTCTCTCCAGCCGTCTCCATTCACATCTTTTAGACCTAGCCTGTCTAAAAGTTCTGCAGCTTTAGTTAGATTAAATGGATATTTAACCTCTTTAGGCGGTATGTTCGGATTTGCCCAAGGCTGTAATATAGGTGGAAGTCTACCAAGTGAGCCTGGCAAGGCAAATCCTTGATATACAAGATTTACTATCTCGGTAAGATTAATAGAGTAATGAACTGCTAATCTAAATAATGTTTCATTCATTGGATATCTCAGACAGTTGAAATACATGAATCTTGCTCCAAGCTCTGTAACATTCCAGATCTTTATGTTAGGATCTTTTAAAAGATCTGGCACTGTGGCATAAGGAACACTCCAAGTAACATCATCTACCTCACCTTTTCTCAAGGCCAACAACATTGCATCAGGATTAGATATTATCGGGTAAATAAGCGTGTCTATATATGGTCTGCCCAGATGATATTTAGTATTTGCAACCAGGAGATAATATTGCTGAGGCACATGTTCTTTAAATATAAATGGTCCACTACCTATCGGATGTTCATTTTTATAAGTAGGTATCTGACTAGGCGTTATATTAGACCATATATGCTCAGGAACTATAAATATGCCTGAAGCAACCATTGTTAAGAAGGGTGCGTAAGGCTCCGTAAGATCTATTTCTACAGTATAATTATCTAACGCCTTTGCATCTTTTATATATGGTGCATAATCTTTCCATCGCGTGATATTTCCATAATCTCTCAAGAACTTATATGTAAACACGACATCTTCTGCTGTAAGAGGTACGCCGTCATGCCATGTGGCATTCTCGAACAAATGAAATATATAGGTTTTTCCATCTTTTGATACTTCGAAACTTTTTGCTAACACTCCTACCACATTTCCGTCAGGAGCTATTGTTGTTAAAGTATCATAGACTACGCTTATGACCATATATTCCCACGATGTTGAGTACATCCAAGGATTCAATGTATTAGCCTCTCCCATCATAGGATCTCTGAAAGTTCCTCCAGGAACTATATTAGGATTTCTAATAATATAGTTGAGAGCGGTAAGCTGATATGTTTGTGGAGACGAATATAGAGTAAGTGGTGGAACAAATATAGATATATTCAAGAGTAATGTTAGAAATAATATGACTGTTATTTTTATATTAGATCTTTCATACAACCTCATGATCAATCTTCTCACCTTTCAAGTATCTAATACTAAAAAGACTTTTAAATATTTATTGATATCTTAATACTATATCAGCAATATTTCTAATATAACCCAGCAATTTGTGAAACTTATAACATGTGTTTTGACACTGATAATCATCTCCACACATATCCTCTCTTAGGAACCATGATAACTCTCTCGCATTCAAGTATTAACTCGTTATTCTGATTGTAGGCTCTCGTTTTTATTTTAACAATTCCAAAGCCTGGTCTGTCTCTTGATTCTCTCGCCTCTACAACCTCAGCCTCGGCATATATTGTGTCTCCTGCGAAGACCGGCTTGTGAAATCTGACATTCTCGATTCCCAGCATAACTCCTTTTGATGATATATATGTTGTCAATCCTATAGCAATCGCCAATGTTAAGATCCCGTTGACAACTAGTCTTCCTCTGAAAGGTTCTCCAGAATAATTCTTCTCAACATATTCTTTATCGAAATGTATTGGATTCATATTGTTTGTTAATAATGTGAACCATATATTGTCAACATCTGTCACAGTTCTTCCGATAGGATTTCTATATCTGAGGCCTGGCTTCAGATCTTCGAAATAAAATTCTGGGAACATGATTTCTGTATCTAATTTTTTATCCTCTGACATATTCATCCCGATCTATTTGATAGATATGTTAAATAAAAAAGGTCTGAAATCATGATCTTTGATAAAAAGGATCCTTCGTTAAATATAAGAATGCTTCGGTTATCCGCAAGATCAGTTGTGAATATGTAATAAGGAGTAATTGTTCAAGAAATGATCATTCAGATCTTTCTAACATGATTTTTCTTTAGACTCTTTCTTCTCCTCTTGTTTCTTTCTCTCCTCCTCAAGTTTTTTCTTGCGAATCCAACTGCCATTGTCGCATATAAATGTAGTTTCCATGCCTCTATTCTGTGGCCATATGCCCAAGCCACTTTTCTGGCAAGCTCTCTAAGCTCTAAAGCTTCTTCTAATGTCAACTCGTCTTTGTCTAGAAGCTCTTTAATTCTTTTCCACTCTTCTTTTTTAATAGGATTTGTGAGAGCAACATCTATTATTCTTCTAGCCTCTCTCTTAACAACATCTCCCTTCTCTCTAGCTATAACTCCCTCGCTGATCAAGAATTCAATGAAAAACTCTTGATAACTTACAAAAGCGTTTCCAAGTCTTCTCATAGCCTCTCTCAATCTCTTGATCTTAGATCCAAGTCTCGTCTCTACATTTCTGATCTCACTACTTAATCTAGCAGTCTCGCTCTCAAGTCTTGTCTCGAGTCTCTTAATGTCGCTATCAAATTTATCCTCTAATCTCTAAATTTCACCTTCAAACCCAACTTTAAGTCGCTTAATCTCATTATCAATTTTGTTCTCTAATCTTTTAGTCTCATTATCTATCTTATTATCTAACCTCTTGATCTCGTTATCGAGAGCTGTGAATCTTCTCTCGAGCCAGTAGGCTAGGGTGGTTATTAATATGATTATTGTAACGATAAGTGATAACACAGAGATCAATAGTTCCGCTATGCCTATCTCAGCCATCTGATCTCCAACATATATAAAATGTCTCTCAAAAAATAAACATAAACTTATAAAAACATTTGATCCTTAATCTTTTGATATATTCGTTGGATTAGGTAGTTAAAAGATGTTCTTCTATTATCTTTTAGGAGGTTGTTATGAGGGCTCTGCTCACAGGTTTTGAACCGTTTGGTGGTGATAAGATTAATCCTTCTGAGCTTGTTGTTAAAAGAATCAGTGGGGAGAAAATTGTTGATATATCTGGTCTAGAAATTTATACGGCTGTTCTTCCAGTCTCTTTCAGAAGAGCAGGCGTCTTGTTAAAAAATCTTTTGGATGATCTTAGGCCTGACATATATATTGGGCTTGGACAATGGGCTGGGATATCATATGTCACTTTAGAGAGAATAGGAGTTAATATTAAAGATGCTAGAACACCTGATAATGATGGCGAGCAGCCTATTGATGAGCCTATAGATCCTGATGGTCCTGTAGCATATTTCACAACACTTCCTAAAAGAGCTATTGTGAAAAGACTTAGAGAAACAGGCATACCATCTGCAATATCAAACACGGCCGGGACATTCTTATGCAATTATGTTATATATCTCTCACTACATCACTCAGCCTTGAAAGGCTATCCAAAGAGAGCTGGCTTCATGCATCTGCCACTACTTCCTGAGCAAGCTGCACACAGAAGATCTGACTGGCCGGGGATTGCACCCAGCATGTCTCTAGATACAATGGTGAAAGCTGTTGAAATAGCTTTGAAAACAACAATTGAATTATTTGATAAATCTGATGAGAAGACGCCTATCTAGAAGCTATAAGCAAGATCTCGAAGCAATAGAGATCATCAGAAACATCAGATCTTTAAGATATTGCCATACACTCTCATAGAGCCGGATCTTATGATAATATCTGGCGGACTAGATTTCAATGATATCATTATTCTATGAGGCATTTAGTAAGACTCCATCATGTCACGATATAAAGATGGTCGAGCCAGATTTTAAATCTATGGCGAAGAGGTGAGAACTGAGAGAAATATAGTTCAACATATTTCGACAGTTTACAACTGAAAGAAACATTCTTTCCAGGACAGAGAGAAGCTCTCTTGTTTAACTTATTGTTCTACTTTCTACTCCCAGCTGTCTAGATTTGCTGAGCAACTCTTTGTCTTCAGTTATCAACACTCCTCCTAACTTCTCAGCTGTATATAAGTATGCAGCATCATACACTGTAAGTCCTTGTCGGCGTGCTGTCTCGTATATTTCTCGCATCTCTCTAATATCTATATTTAATATTTTAATTCTACTTAAGATCCTCTCAACATGGCTGACAACCTTAGGCACCTCATCATCTTTAAGCAGACCTCTTCTGTTTAAGACTAAAATTGCGTTAAAAGTCTCATACTTCGCCAGGTCTATAGTGGCAGAGCTTTGTGGAATTTCTAAACCACGAGTTAAACATATCTTCACAATGCTAGACGCATCTAAAATATGAATCTGCATGGCTATAACGTTACACCTCTCTCGACAATCTGATACTTTTTATTAACTCGCCGAAGTCTATAGACTTAGCCCTCTCAGCTATACTCCTCCATAATCTGACGTCTGACAAAACCTCGTTATACCAAGCTTCAAACCATTCTTCAAATTCCTCTGTATTCTCAAATTTTAATGCGAAATCTACTAGCTTCTCTTTAACATCTTGAAGCAACTCCTCGATCTTACGTTTCTCCTCAGCAAAAGTCGTGAGCTCTGCCTCTCCTACTTTATGCTTACTGATGTAATGTTCTAACAATCTCTTGAATTCATCAAGATCAACCTTTCCATTCTTCATACATTGGCTAATCACGTTATCAACCAGTAAGTAGAAGTCTTGGATTGACAAATCTGGCTTCAATCGTCTTGCTATGCTTAATCCTATCTTGACAATATTGATCATATCGATAGATTTTAGATTATACTTCTCCCGCAACATCCTCAAAAAATTCTGATACCCTGGCAAGGTGCTGAGCTTAGCTGGACTAACATCTGACACTACGGGAAGACGCGACATACCCTCATCCACATTTTATAAATAACGTCAAAACATAAAAACGTATCGAACAGACGAGACGTAACATTATGACGACATATCTATATGGATGCTTCCTTTTCTGACCTCCTTTCCACCCTAAAGAGCAAGGATTCCCGTTAAGATGAGGAGGAAGTCGATTTCTAAACTGGTTTTGTTAAATATTCCGATCGATCATTATTTTCATTAATTATTTCTCTGGAAATATTTTATTTATCGTCATGCTTGCGTAGGTTGTTGTGATGTCGATTGTGAAGGCTGTTCTGGTTTCCATGTTAACCCTAGGATTCCACCGATTATAGATAACATAAATCCTATATAAAATCCGCCTCCAAAGAATATGCTAAGTGCGCCGAATATTATGCCTATAATGGATCCGGATCTCACTTTGTTTGGCTCGCCAGTGTTAACCATTAAGGCGCCTCCAATCAATATGATTCCGAATATTATTAGAATTACTCCTAACACAGCTAATAAACCTCCGAAAAAACCTGCTCCATGAATTGTTGCAATAGCTATGCCTGCGGAGATTATTATTAATCCATATATTATTCCTTGAATCAGTATCAATATTCCACCAATTAATAGAAAAGCAAAAGCCGTGTTCGGCTTTGTCATCATTCTTCACCTACATCCATATATATCTTTCATCTATAGTTATAAATTTGGAAACGATCAAGTTTTAAAAGAGGAGGATCTAGTTTAGTCGCGTATGAAATAAGCTCCTCCTATAATAATATTGCCTACGAATTACTCTATTGCTAATCACGCTATTTCTGACACTTCCTCGAGAGTTATAAAAAGATCCTGTTGAGATTTTATCAATGAAGAAGATTTAATATTGTCATATTTTCTGCGAACTACTATTGAGACAGTTATACTTAATTAAGCCACTTAAACACAGCTATATATTCTTTTAATCAACGTATTATTTAAGACTATATAACATATTATTGGCAGGAGTTATCAGATCTTGTTAACGTCTCATGTGAGGCTATGATCACATAGTTTATTAGAGCGTTATGTCGTTTATAATATACGCGTAAGTAGTTTTAATCAGGATCAATTGTTGAAACATCTAGATGACAAAGATAAGCCATATGTAATGATGCTAGAGATTTATAGATGTTCTTATGATAAACATGTCTTGGAGGCTGTTAATGTCCTCTGGAGAAGACGTTAAGAATTTTCTGAGCACAGCCTATGAGTTTCTATCTGAGCTTCCTAATATTATTGTTTCAGAAGATGTATGTTCTATAGTTGTTATTGGCTCAGCTGCAAGACCTTCAGATTTTGCGCCAGGCGTCAGTAATATTGATGTAATTGTTCTGGTCAGAGAGGCCCCTAAGAGACGTGTATATCGTCTAGATTTTATGAATACTAAGGTTCATGTGCAGCTTTTCACTCCTGAGGAGCTGGATCAAATGATTGAGAAAGGTTATCTTCTAGGCTTCATGTTCAGATACTCAGTCATATTGTTAGACCGAGGCTGTCTATCTATGATAAGATCTAGGCCTAGAATAACTGAGTATACAATAAAAATTTTGAGAAGATCTGTTTTAACAGCTCTAGGACTAGCGATAGAGAGCTATTACATAGACATGCCCAGAGAATCTGCCTCACATCTCTATCACTCGATAAGACATCTGATCAGATATCTCTATTCGCTCTCAGGAGATGCCGAAGGCTTTCCAATATCAGATGAAGAGCTTATATCACAAAGTCCAGAGGATCTGAGGAGCTTTTTCAAAAAGCTGATCGAGATGAGAAGAAGAGAGACTGATATGAATAAGCTTAGAGAAGCAATAGAAGAGTCGATAGAACTGATAACAAAAAAGCTAGGCTTGAAAAAGACAGGGATCGACGCATTAGAGAGGCTATCTGCTAAGCCGCTTATGGTGGTCGCATGTGAGAGTGACAACTGGCTGGTATT
>WYEN01000067.1 GCA_009903825.1 Desulfurococcales archaeon | reverse complement strand
GACATAATCGATCTTAGCAAGATGGGTCATGGAGCATATGCTATCGAGCCAACTCCAGATCTTATAGAGTTTATAGATGTTGATGCAGAATTTGTTTTAATAGTTGAGAAAGACGCCGTCTTTCAACAACTTCATAGAGCAGGCTTCTGGAAGAAATATAAAGCTATATTAGTCACAAGCGCTGGTCAGCCTGACAGAGCTACTAGAAGATTTATTAGAAGACTTAATGAAGAGCTGAAACTCCCAATTTATATAATAACTGATTCAGACCCTTATGGATGGTATATTTATAGTGTTTTCAAAATAGGATCTATAACATTATCATATGAGAGCGAAAGACTGGCGACACCTGAGGCAAGATTTCTTGGAGTATCTATGAGCGACATATTTGGAGATCCTCAGAGAAAAAAGAAGCCTTATCTAACAGAGACTGAGAGAAGAAACTATATTATAAAAGCTAAAGAAATGGATCTTAAGAGAGCAAGAGAGCTTAAAAACTATAAATGGTTTCAGACTAAAGAATGGAAGAGAGAGATCGATATTTTTGAAGAGAAAAAATCTAAACTTGAGATAGAGGCTTTAACAAGCAAAGGATTGAGTTTTCTAATGGACACGTACATACCTACTAAAATATCTACAAATGACTGGATCGAGTGAAAAACTATTAAAACTATTAAGATCTACGGCTCATTTTGATCCTTAATCAATTATAAGAGAGATCTGCTAATTTTTGTAGATAATTTTTATATAATAACAAGATAGCGTCTAAAAATAATCATAGATATTATGAGAGAGAAAGTGATGTCTAAATGAATGATCAATGTAGAGAATTAGAGAGACAATGTGAATATCTGAGAGAGGAGGTTTATCATTATCTAACATCAGCTGAGAATCTTGTATCTAATAGATTACAAACAATTCTTCCATTAATTATTGAGCTTTTTTATCAAAACTTTGATTGTCTATGGTGTTATCATAATTCTTTTCTTAGCTCCGCAAATGAATGTTTCTAAAATAGTTCTATTGATACTAGATATTGACATGTTGATCAGTTCACAGATAAAAGTAGTTAGATCAACAATTCTTCTCATAATTCTGGGCATAATAGCATATAGAAAAGTGATCAGTAGATATGTAGAGATCGTTTAAATCCGTAGACGTCTCTCTAGATGCCAGAAGAAATATAGAAAAAATATAGTAATTATTTAATAAAATACGTTGCAGAGCGATCCTGTGATCTAGAGATATTACTATAGTCTAAAATCTATAGGTTAGATATTTTATAGGACTGTAGGTGACACTTATTGTGATGGCTAGAGAAGACGTGTATAAGCTGTTGTATGAGGCTTTTGATAAGAGGCCTGTGTTTATCTCTAAGAATAAAAGGATCTTATCTATAATATTGAGGTATCATGTTAAACATCTTTTGGGTCGTTATTCAAAAATTTTTATTAAAGATCTGTGGGGGTGGACTGAGGATTTCTTCAGATCACGTTTTATTGAGGAAAATATTTTAGAAAGAATTGTTTTAGGACATGAAGATCCTATGATACTTATTATAGAGGATCTTCATATTAATAAATATAAAGATCTTGTTCAGAGAGCTGTTGCTATATACAGCGGGTCTGGGAGAGGCGTCTACAAGTCTCTAGGCTATGATCCTGTTGTAAAGATCTTTGCTAGCATCAGAGAGGGAGTATACATGATCCAGGGTTTGATGGATAAAGTGTTGTTGATCAAGATCGAGGGAGATAGATTTGTCGAGTTAAGTCTCTCACAGAAGTATCAAGAGGCTGTTAAAGTACTGTCTGAAGCCTTTGATATATACGGATCTTATAAACAGAGTGATGCTGTGAAAATTTTGATGAGAGAGCTAGGTTTAGACAGAGTTGAGGCTCAGAAGATATTACGATATTTATATGAGAACGGCGTGATAAAAATAGATAAAGGCGGCTATATAGTGATCGGAGAGGTTTGAAAAGATCTATTCATATATCTAGGGATCTTGAGAATAGTTTCTCCAAGCCATAAGACATATTCTTCATCAAATGATCTTGTGAAAAGATCCTTAGGATCAATAGGATTACAACATCTTAATACTCCAATGTTAGAATTCTCTCTAACAATTCTAAGCACATTATCAAGAGATTTTCTTCGAAAGCCATAAAGTCTGTTATCTTTGATCCAGAAGCCTTCATCTTGAGAAAGTTGTTTCTCTATAAATCTCATAGCCTCATGACTATATATGGGAGGTCCCTCAACAACTTTATAAAGATAGCCTTTCACACAATATTCTGTAGGCAACTCTAGATATATCAGAGGCTTAGATTTTTCATCCCAGAAAACATCTATATAAACAGGGTCATAACCCTCGCTATCAAGAACATTATATATTCTCCTTTTAATCCTCAGAAGCTGACCCCATACATTGTCAGGAGACTCTTCTTTAACAAGGTCAAGCTCAAAAACTTTGAAACATATTTTCTCAGCATTCCTCATGATGATCTTCATGTCAGGCTTCTCTGGGAAAAAGAAATTCTCTGAAGGATCTTTTAAAAAAGCTCTTGCTGCCAAGATGAATCTTGCCAAAGTCTCTGATCTTACGGCAGCTCCGGCGTTTCTCTTAGGATCAACAGGATCTGGGAGAATGAAAGAGGATCCTTGGAAAAATCTTTTTAAAACCTTTGGATCCTCATTTGTCAAAGTTATTATCACAGGCTCTCTCCAATTCTCAGCTGCTTCTTCAATAACTTTAATAAAAGATCCGTATTTAACGATCAGAAGCTCAGCAACATATCCTGAAAAGCCTCCTATCTTAACTTCTGCACCATACACACCTACTCCTTTCATAAATCTTTTTAAAAGTCTCACCTCATCCCTCTGATCTTCTCTCAACATCTTTTTAATGTATTGTGTATGAAAAGGTGTTCTATCCACAGCTGTCTCAGTCTCCCTAGGATCATCGATTTTAAGTCCTGGCACCACGTCAGCCTCAAATTTCTCATCAATTTTAATTCTCAGATAAGGATGTTCAGCATATCTTTCTTCAACATGATATTTAGATAATGCTTTTCTAGCTCTTTTAATAAATTCTCTCCTGATCCATTCTTTTCCAAGCTCTTTTGGTATAAGAATAAAAACGTCTAGATCAAGATCTCCTTTCAGAGCAGTTCCCTTCTCAATGGAGCCGTGAAGCTGTATAGAAGCATTTACATCTTCAAAATATGGTCTCAATTCTTCCCTCAGAATCTCATAGATTCTACGAGCTTCCTCCAGTTCTCTCTCATCAGGCCTGATCCTCTCTAATATTTCTGATAAGATCTTTTTGACAACATCTTCTCTACTAAAGATCTTTAACACCTAGATCAGCTGTTTAACATGTAGATCTGAGTATATAGGTCCTCTGGGTGTTAAAACACTTTTCTTTAAAACAATTTTAGTGACTTCTGAAAATCCAAAGTCTTCATCAACATAAGAGACAAGGATCTGAGAAGCTTTAGATGGTATACTAGTTTTTACTCTGGCAATAGTTATATGAGGATGAAACTGATGTTGATCTTCGAATATCCTCAGCCCTCTGCTTTTTTCATCAATAAATCTTCTTATCTTGATAAGCTCATCAGATCCTTCTACAACACCCACCCAAAGAACTCTTGGTCTGCTCAGATTTGGAAAACCTCCCAGTCCTTTCACATGTATCAAGAATCTATTCATATTAATTTGATCTAACACTTTCTTTATCTCGTTAAGTGTATACTGATCTATCTCTCCTAAGAATCTTATTGTGATATGAATATTCTCATCTTCAACAGGTTTTATGCTGTCTCCAGCTACACTATAGATCTGGTCTCTCACTCTGATTATTTTGTTTAAAACTTCTTTATTCTCGATCTCTACTGCTATAAAAGATCTTATTGTCTCGCTCATTATGCCCCTATGAATTTATTGAGTTTAAAGAAAATATTTTGATTGAGAGATGTATGAGTGAAGAAAAAGATGTTCTCAAAGATCTTTTGATGAACTGCTCTAATGATTATAACGAGAAATGTATAGAAGTTATAGACAGATTCTTAGAAGAAGTTAAAGAAAAAATCTCTGTTAAAGTCAAGGTCAAGATCGATGTTAGAGAGAGATATAAATGGGTTGAAAAGATTATTGATAAAGGTCTTCCTGATGGTAGAAAAAGATTTATTCTCAAGGTTTTGACGCCTTACTTAGTTAATGTGTTGTCTTTAAGTGATGAAGAGGCTTTTGAAAGACTTAAAGAGTTTATTGACAACTCATGTAAAAACTTTAATAACTGTGAGAAGATCTATGATTCATGGCTTAGAGGAGACATTAGAAGAGTAAGATCTAAAGGTCTTAAGCCTTCTAAACTAGATAATCTAGACGAAGATCTTAAAGAGATCATTAGAAAAATAATTTCTTAACATCTAGACTCATCATATCTCTTAAGCTCCTCAATATTGTCTCTCTCACTAGGATCTATATCTTTAGTCTCGAGCCAGGCTTCTATAATCTCTTTAGCAATCTCAGGAGAAGTAAGTCTTCCGCTTAAGGCAAGAACATTAGCATCATTCCAAAGTCTGGCTCCTCTGGCGGTCTGAGCATCAAATACTAGTGCGGCTCTAACTCCTTTGACTTTGTTAGCTGCTATAGATACTCCAGTTCCTGTGTAGCATATTACGATCCCGAAATCAACAGATTTATTAGCTACAAGCTCTCCCACCTCTCTGCCTACACGAGGCCAAGGCTCTGGTTTTCCTGTCTTCATAGATCCTATCAGAACTAGCTCAAAACCTTTTTTAGATAAATAATCTTTTAAGAACAAGGCTGCAGGATAAAGATCGTCTGATCCTATTGCTACTCTCATTTTTTTCACCATAGAAAATTATTTATAAACCTTAGTATATGAATATTTTCGAGGTTGATATAATATGAGTGCTCAACCGCCTCCTGTAAATACTGTGCTGGTAGGGAAAAAACCTGTGATGAACTATGTATTAGCAGTTTTACAAATGAATAGCCAAGGCATAAACGACATAGTTATAAAGGCTAGAGGAAGATCTATTAGTAAAGCAGTTGATACAGTAGAGATTTTAAGACAGAGATTTCTTAAAGATAGAGTATCTGTCAAGAAGATCGAGATAGGAAGTGAACAGCTTAAGACACAAGATGGAAGAACTGTGAGAGTGTCTACAATAGAGATCCATATAAGTATAAAAGAATAATTTTTCCAGAATCTTTTTTATAAAGAAGGATGATTTAGATGAGCCAATCTAAAAAAATTGTTAAGACTACAAAAATTGATGATAAAAAGATCTTGTTTATTGAAGATGAGAGGCTTAATAAACTTATAAATAGACTGGAGATTGTTGTTAGAATAGAACATGTTGGTGAGGGAACCCCCTCGAGAGAGCTTGTCAAAGACGTCTTAGCAAAATTATATTCGATAGATAAAGATCTTGTTGTGATAAGAAGAATAGACACATCATATGGCAGAGGAAGCTCGAAGATCCTCGCTAGAATATATAAAGATCCTGAGACTCTAAGAAAATTTGAGCCAGAACATATTCTTAAAAGAGGTTCTTCAAAAACAGAGTCAAAAGGGTGAACATAAATGAGTAAAGAAGGTAAGAAAAGATTTAGATCAGCATTATACATAATTGAGGGAGGAAGAATCAGATTAAAAAACAGAATATGCCCTAGATGCGGCTCTATAATGGGCTATTATAGAGATGCTGGAGGAGAAAGATGGTATTGCGGTAAATGTCACTACACAGATTTTATATCAAGAAGATAATAGATAAAAATAACAAATATTCTCACATATTTTAGAGATTGTCGAAGATTTTTCAGAAAGATCATAAGGAGTTTTATATGTTTTAAGATTTATATTTCAACATCATATTTAATATATAGTGATATAATTGAGAAAGTATGTAACTATATCAGTATTACGTGAAGTCAAAGAATTGCTTGAAAGAGAAAAAGGCGATCGTGATTGGAGTAGTTATTTGCTTGATCTTTTTAATAGCGTTAAAGAATTAAGAGCCAGAGTAGCATTTGAAGAGCTGAGACGCATTCTTGATGAAAAAGATCTGGAGGAAATCATAAGATCTAGTAAAGATTTTAGAGAGAGGTTCAAACTAAGATGAGACTTATAGACACAAGTGTACTTATAGACTCTATGAGAAAAGGAATTTTTGAAAAAGGCGTAATTTCAGTTATAACATTGATAGAGATTTTAAGAGGTATATCAGGCGAGAAAAGAGAGAGGGTTAAAAGATTGATCGAGGATGCCTATGATATTATAAACATTAATAATAAAGTGATATTAAAATATTGTGAGATATATGAGATTTTAAAAAGAAAGGGAGGACTTATGTCAGATGCTGATATGATCATAGCTGCAACTGCTATGGCGCATGATCTTGTGTTGGTCACTAAGGATAAAGATTTTGAAAGATTAGTTGAGTTAGGTCTTAAATTGGAGCTCAGATGATTTATAGAGATGAAGAGGTTTTTAATTTAAAATGTTATATCTGAGGATCTATTAAAAAATTTTTAATAAAATCTTCTCATATTGTCACACGGGGCGTGTTTTGAGAAGAAGACCTCATATTATTTTGTCTGCAGATGATTTTGATCTTGATGATGTTATAAAGATCTTTGATATAACTAAAGATCTTAAGTCTAGATATTATTATGGAGAGAGATATGTTAATATTCTTAATAAAAAGATCATCGGATTAATATTTCAGAAGCCTAGCACGAGAACTAGAGTTAGTTTTGAAGTTGCGATAAGACAGTTGGGAGGAGAATCTATCTATATGTCTTGGAACGAGCTTCAGCTGGGGAGAGGAGAGCCTATTAAAGATACTGCAAGAGTTTTAGAGAGATATTTAGATGGCATAATAGCTAGAGTATATAAACATGAAGATCTTGTTGAGTTCTCCAGATACATATCTATACCTCTTATAAATGGGTTGAGTGATAGAGAACATCCTGTTCAGGCTCTCTCAGATTATTATACTATCTACGAGAGATTCGGCAGATTAAAAGGTCTTAAAATAGCTTTTGTTGGGGACGGATCTGATAACGTATCAAACAGTCTTCTAATATTAGGTGCGAAGCTAGGAGTTGAATATTGGATCGCTACTGCACCTGGATACGAGCCTCCCAAAGATCTTTTGGACCTTGCGTTTAAATATGTTGAGAAGACTGGTGCGAAAATAGTTGTGACACATGATGTTGAGAAAGCAGTTTCAGAAGCTGATGTAGTATATACTGATGTATGGGTATCGATGGGTCAAGAGCATGAGAGAGAGAAGAGATTAAAAGATCTAGCGGATTATCAAGTTAATACAAAGATAATGAGCTTAGCAAAGAAAAATGCTGTCTTCATGCATTGTTTACCTGCTAAAAGAGGAGAGGAAGTTACTGATGAAGTTATTGAAGGAGAACACAGCATAGTATGGGATCAGGCAGAGAACAGACTTCATGTTCAAAAAGGACTTTTAGCATATTTATACAGATAGAAAGTCTTACATATTTTTATTCTTCTTAACTTTTCTTTTCTTCTTAGATCTTTTCTTCTTTTTACCAACAGATTTTTTAATTTCTTCTCTATGTATACCATATAGATCAATTATTTTATGCCCTTCTTCAGTCTTTAACAGAAGAAATCTGCAATCGTCTCTCTTAACAACAAGTTCTCCGCCATATATATAGATCTCTTCAGGCTCTTTTGATAAATCAATCCATATCATGTCATCATTTTTAAATATCTGCTCACTTGATGATGACATAAGCTCTGATTTTTCATCATCTTCAATATTACCTAGAGAGTCTTCTGATGATCTCTTTGAAAGATCTTTTCTACATATAAGAGCTAGAGAATATATTTTGGTTGGACTATATGTGAACAAATATTTCTCTGAAAGATCTTTCAAAGAGATCAGTGTTTTAAAAATTTTTTTATCAATATCTGCAGTGATAAAAACATAATCATACATATTTATGTCTTTAACGTTGTTTGTTATATTCTTCAGATCTATATTGATGGTCTCCTTGGAAAACTCCGCTCTTAAGCTTATATCTTTGTATATAAGAGAAGGTTTGAAAAGATCTATTTCAATAAAATCATGTTGAAACCTGAATCTCTGAAGAAAATAGATCTCTGCCTTAACATATTTCTCGACTTTTTCTTCTGAGCTAATAAAAAGATCTACCTCTTATAACCTATTTTTCTCAGGAAACTCTTTCTCTCATTAATATCTTCAGAACTCTCAACCCCCAATGGCGTGAAGCCGTCTACTACTCCTAAGACGCCTCTTCCCTGATCTGTCTCAACAACTATTACTTGAAGAGGATTTGCAGTAGCCGCATATACTCTCACAACCTCTTGAACTTCTTTGATTCTGTTTAACACGTTTATAGGCCATGCGTTTTTAAGATATATTATGAAGAAGTGTCCAGCTCCTACTTTAAGAGCTGTTTCGCTGGCTAACTTGATAAGCTCTTCATCATTTCCATCAATTCTCACAAGTCTTTTTCCACTGGCCTCGTTAAATGCTAATCCAAATCTTATGCCGGGAGATGATGTTATCAATGCCTCATAAAGATCTTCGACAGTTTTTATGAAATGAGAATGTCCTATTATTACGTTAGCTCCTTCAGGTATTGGTATTTGAACAACTTCTAATCTACGGATCTCTGGCATTTAAGTCCCTATAGATTGTTTATTACATCTTCTATAAGTTTTTTCTTGATCTCTTTATCCTCGATTATGTTTGCCAGCTGGATCTTTATTAAATTTCTTATAAGCATCTTAAGATCCTCTATTGATTGAACAAGATCATCTATAGATCTGCTCATTCTATTAGTCTTCTCATTTATCTGAGCCAGCTCTCCAAGCTGATGCTCCATAACATGGATCATGGCATCTATGAGTTCCGCCGATATGCCTGTAGAGATCTCTGACATATTTTGATGAACATGTTCATGCTCGTGATGATGCTCATGATGTTCGTGAGCCTCTTCAGCTTCTCTACTCTGTATCTCTCTAACAATCTCCTCCATATCTCTCTCGTTTTTAGGAATCTTTTTTATTCTAAAACTCATTACTAGTCCGGTTATAATAAAATTCTTTTAAAGGATATAAATAAATATAAATAAAAAAGATCTGTTTTGAATACTTTTATTCTAAATATTTGGGAGGGACTTGAGCGACATTTTCTCTGATAGCTTTTACAGACTCTTCAAATAGTTTTCTCTCTTCAGGCGTCAGATCATACTCAATGATTTTTTCCACACCATTTCTACCTAATATCGCTGGGACGTTGACACATATATCATGTAGTCCATATTCACCATCTAGACATACGCTTGTGAGAAACATTTTCTTCTCATCTTTTTTGATAGCTTTCGCCATGAGCATTAGACCGGCTCCTGGGCCATATGAAGAGCTGTATCCTCTTAACTCTATTATTTTTGCTCCTGCTTTTATAGTGTCTTCAACAACTTTCTTTATATCCTCTGATCCTAAGAACTTCTCCAGTGGAGCACCAGCTACTCTACTAAGTCTAGGCACTGGAAACATCTTCTCACCATGTTGACCTATCACCACAGCATCAACAACTGCTGGAGAGACTTTCAGTCTTGACGCTATATAATATCTCATTCTACCAGAATCTAATACGCCGCTGAAACCCATAACTTTATACCTGGGCATTTTACTGGCTTTGTAGAAGACATATACCATGGAGTCAAGAGGATTCGTGGTTAGTATTACAGATGCGTTAGGGGCGTATTCAGCAACTTTTTTGGCAATATCTCTCACAACTTCAGCGTTTTTCTCGACAAGCTGTTCTCTAGTCATTCCAGGACCTCTTGGAAAGCCTGCGGTGACTAGCACTATGTCAGATCCTGCCATATCTCTGAAATCATTAGATCCATATACTCTCACGCTCTTACCCAAGATCGATAGCGCGTGAGAAAGATCCAAAGCCTCTCCCTGAGGCCTCCCCTGTATTACATCTATGAGAAGAACATCGTCAAGCTCCTCATATGTTATATATATAGCGGCTGCTGTGCCTACTTTACCTGCGCCTATTATAGTTATCAAAAATTAATCACCAAATCTATATACTCAAACT
>WYEN01000024.1 GCA_009903825.1 Desulfurococcales archaeon | reverse complement strand
TGTTTTTTGGTGGACTAGAAAACCTCTTGCGTCTGCCAGAGCGGTTATTCTGGCTTCTCTGTTATCATCTGATTTTGATGTGGAGCGTTTTATCAGAATTATTTTCCCAAGCTATAAGGGTAGAGGAAGATTTTCAAAGACGCCTCATTTTCTGAATCCTAATCTCAAACTGCTTAATAAAGAATATATTGAGAAGATTAAAAGAACAAGACTTCTGGATCCATTTGCAGGCTTCGGCTCGATCCCTCTAGAAGCTATAAGACTGGGAGTTGGAGAGGTCGTCGCCTCTGAGCTTCTTCCCACAGCAGTAGTTTTTCTCAGAGCGGTATTAGAATATCCTAAGACAGCTGTAGAGAAAAAGATCGAGAGACAGCTGTTAAATGACGTAGAGAGATGGGGAAGATGGGTATTGGAAGAACTTAAGAAAGATCCTGATGTCAAAGAGCTTTATGATCCTGATGTAGCAGTCTACATAGGAACATGGGAGATCAAATGTCCATACTGTGGAAGATACACGCCATTAATAGGAAACTGGTGGCTCGCCAGAGTAAAAGGAAAGAGAGGCTTTAAATCATTAGCCTGGATGACACCGGTCAAGACAGAGAGAGGAGTAGAAATAAAAATAGAAAAGATCACAGACAGATCAGTTCTACAAACAGCAAAAACGATCAGAAGAGGCAGAAGAACAATAGGAATAGAGATAGGCGATAAAAAGATTATAATTGGAGACCCAGCATTAAACGGAGAACCGAATATAGATGCTCAGGCAAACAAAGCAGTATGTCTATACTGCCACGCAAATATTAAAGGAACAAAAGAAAAATGGCATGTGAAAGAGGGTTTACGAGAGTGGAATGAGAGATTAGAGAGATATCTCAACGGAGAGATCAGTCTCGAAGAACTTAGACAAAGCCCAGCCAGGCCGAGACTACTAGTAAAAGTAAGGATCGTCAATAAAGAACTGGAGTTTGAGCCCGCAAAGCCAGAGGATGATGAAAAGCTTTGGAAAGCATTTGAGAAAGTAAAGACATTATGGGGAGATCCAGATATACCAGCTGAGTCAGTACCGATATACGAAAATAGATCTATATGGGTGATAGTATATGGTTTTGATAAATGGTATAAACTTTTCAATCCACGTCAGCTCATAACACTTGTTAAACTGGTTAAATTGATTAGAGAAGCAGGAAAGAAAATAGAAGAAGAAAAACAAAAAGAGGGATGGAGCAAAGAAGAGGCATTCAAATACGCAGAAGCAGTAACAACATATTTAGGAATATGCTTATCAAATTCTGCAGACTTCAACTCATTAAGCACTTACTGGGAGGTTGTGTGGGGAACTAATAAAAGATCTGTTGCTTTTAGAGGTATTGCTATGACGTGGAATTGGATTGATCTAAATGTGATAAAGAGGACTCCCGGATCTTGGGTAAGAAGTGTAGAAACCATTTTAAACGGTTTAAAGTATATTATTACAGCTATCTCTAATTCGATTAGCCAAACAAAAGTACTATTAGATGATACCACCTCCCTAAGTAAGCTTGCAAATGAAAAGTTCGATCTTATCATTACTGATCCTCCTTATAGAGATGATGTGCCTTATGCTGAGCTTAGTGACTTCTACTATGTCTGGCTTAAAAGGGCTTTAAGTGATAATGATGGTGTTACTCTGAAGCCTAGGTTTCATGTTGATCTGTTTTTCCCAGGTGGTGTCGAGATCTCTACTCAGTGGGAGTGGTTTGCTAGTCGTGAGGTTTCTCTTAGTGAGGGAAGGTGTGAATATTTTAAGATGGGTGCTGGGGAAGATTGTGAAAGGGTTTATGAGAGGCTTTTGAAATCTAGTTTCAATTCTATGGTTGAGAGACTTAATGAGGATGGTGTTCTCATCACTTATTTTGCTCAGAGTTCTCCTGAGGCTTGGAGTTCTCTTCTTGAGGCTGGCCTTAGCAACGGGCTTTTTCCTGTTGTTGCTTTTCCTGTTATTACTGAGAGTGAGGAGAGTGTTATCTCTCGTGGAAAGTCTGCTATTTCTGCGAGCATTGTGATAGCTTGGAGAAAGATTAAACAGGCTGAGCCTCTTGATATATCTGTTAAATATGATGAGCTTATTGAAAAAGCCGTTAAAGCTCTTCGAGATGTTGAGAAGGCTTTGGCCAGGGCTGGTGGAGATGTTGTTTCTGAGCTTTATGGCGTGACTATATATGTGATGACTTACGCCAGAATATTAAGTCTCCTCGCCTCTGGAGGAAGACCTGTTAAAGCTGGTAGACCTCTTGATTCTAGAGAGATCGCTAGACTTGCCTCAGAGATCCTTGCTAGAGCATATGTGAAAGAGGCTGGGGCATCTCTATCTCATGAAGACTCTATATTTTATCTTGTTGTGAAAAAAGTTTTTCCACGTGGTGAGGAGGGTCGTAGACTGGCTTCTAGCAGTGATCTTATACTTTTAAGTTATGGAGTTGGGGTCAAGAAAGAGAGAGCTCTTGAGGATCTTGAGAGAAGAGGCGTTTTAAAAGCTTATGGTAGAGAGGAGGAGACTGAGGTTGCTAGTAGAAAAACCTATATGTTGATTGAGCCTGCTAAAAGTGATGATGAGACAGAGCTCTCACAGATATTGAAAATGCATAATATATATCCTGAGAATCCTGCCACTTTTAAAAGTCCTGTGCACGTCTTACATGCTCTTATGCTATATGCTTTGAAGCCTAAAGATGTTTTCACAAAATATTATGAGAGGATATATTTGGCAAACCCATCTCTAGTCTCAGAAGCTGTTGAGCTGGCTAAGGCTCTCACAACTTTAGAAGGAGATCCTGAGGCTGAGCTTGCCTCAAGAGTGATCGAATATTTAGGAGGATCTTTTAAGAATAAGAGAGGTGTCTCCTTATATGACTTCACCAAACATTAGATCTTTCATCAGCGTTTTAAAACCTCGGGCTGAGGTTTTAGAAGGCAGAATAGTCGAGGCTGTCAATCTTGCTAACATATATATATTCAACGAGCTGAGAGATAAGATCCCTGAAGCAATACCTGAGGCTGATAAGATCAGGCCTAATCCTCTGTATAATCCAATGGAATTTCTGAAAAGAACATTTTTCAGCGAAGCGATCAAACAGGTTATAATGAAGGTATTCGGCGGATTAGCAGGAGTCTCAAACGTATATATTGATGAGAGAGGTGGCAGAATTCCTATTAATGCGAGAGTACTAATAATACCTAGTCATCTGGGAGGAGGCAAGACTCATCTTCTCGCAACATTGTATCATCTTTCTAAACTTGTTAATGAACGTGGAGAAGAGATCATAAGATTTTTCGAGGAAGATAAGAGAGTTGTATATGCATTAAGACATGCTATTGGAGTAATTAAACAACGTTATAAAAAGATTGAGATCGTAGCCCTAGTGGGAGACGTAAGATCTCTCTCACCAAGCCCAGACAAGCCTCTTAAAATTGATGATATAGAGATATTCACACCATGGGGGTTATTAGCATATCTATTAGGATCATATAGAGATATTGAACATGCTGATAAAGGTCATTACGCTCCAAAAGTAGATGAGTTAAGAAAGATTCTTCAGAACAGAAGTGTTTTAATTCTTTTAGACGAGCCAACTGGCTACATGGAGGAGGCGGTTAGAATCAGCATACGTTATCAGGGCTACAGCGAATCATTTATTCAATTTATTAAAAATCTGGCTGAGGCTGTCAACGACTCTCCTGGTAGTGTTCTGGTTGTAACTCTCCCAGCTGAGTATAGAGAGGGAATTCTTCAGACAGGTTTCCAGAGTCCAGAGTATGTTATGAAGATAAATGCTGTGCTCACTAGAGTAGCACATGAATATATTCCGCCTCTAGAGTTTAGACGTGATGTTGTTGAGGTGTTTAGAAAAAGAATTTTTGAGAACACAGGATCAGATGAAGTTATTGAAATGATCAGGACATTGACGCAAGAGATAAGCAACAGAGCATTTAAAGACTCAATGTTGAGACGTTCTATTGAGATTAAATATGGTGATATAGCCAGTTTTATCAGACGTGTTGGAGATTTCTATCCATTTCATCCAGCATTTGTAGAGGCTCTTATCAATATCACCTCTATCAATCCTCAGCTGGGTCTCACAAGATATCTATTAGCCTATGTAGCAAAGATCATTAGACATGTCTATGAGCTGAGACAGAAATATGGTAGAGATCCTATGATTACATTTATAACGCCGTGGCTTATACCAATTGATAAAATAGAATATAGAACAGAATTATTAAGAGGAATACTTACAGAATATCAAAATGAGTTTCATAGAATATATGAGCAAGATGTCAAAATACTTTCCTCTAAAGTAGACAATTATATATGGATTATCGAGCCTCCTCAGAGACAGGATCAATTGGAGTTCATTAAGGGAGCACTTGCCAGAACCATATGGCTATACACAATTCCTGGACGTGGGCTCAGAGCTACGGCAAAATTTTATCCGAAGATCTCAGAGCTACCTATAATAATTTATGATCCATCGGTATTTCAGAATATAATGGCTGCAGACGTGTTGAATATGGTCAGCGAGTTATTAGAGACTTCAACATATCTATCTAAAGCTGGTGAAGAAAGAGTTTTTTATGCATTAATTCCTGATATACAGAAATTCTTAAGAGACAGATTTATTTCAGCTACTGATCATGATGCGTTGATAACTTTAGAACAGAAATTTGCTCATCCTACTGTGTTCAAGTCTGGACGTAAGATAAAACATGTCATCCCAATACTTACTAATAAGATAAACGAGATCGAAGATCAGTTGAAAGAAATCTTTGTCTTAGATCAAAATCCTGTTTTATTTATATATCTAGGCTTGGCAGATCCTCCCAGCGAGCTTGAGGACGTGATTTTAATAAGAAATAATGTCCTTCTTTTAAAACCTGATTATGGATCAGATCCGAGAGAAGTTGGTCTTGCCTTTACAGAGATTTTCAGACGTATTGTAGGTTCAGAGCCTTCTACGATCAGAGATTACATAAAGGCTCTTCTGAAATTGTATAAAGTTGTAAATGAGATCTATAATAAGAGAGAGTTGTTAAAAGACGAATTTGGAGAGGAGCATCTTGATTATATCTACTCATTTCTTAAGAATAGAAGAGAAGAGGTTGAGAAACAGATAGTTACAGCAATATATTCTTCTCTCAAAACGATTGTTTTAGGATTACAAAGACTAAGATATAATATTGATTTGAGGCCTCCAGAAGAAGAGCCTAAAGATCTTTCTAATTTAGCAAGATTAATTGAGGAGGTCTTAGAGAAGCGTGGCATTTTAACATCGTGGACTTGGAATGATCTTTATAATCAGCTGAGACATATGGAGGTGATATGGGATCATTTAGATCGATCGATTAAAAAGCCTGTTAAAATCAAAGATCTTTGGGATCAGCTTTTGTTCTCTGATGCTGTGAAACCTCATTTAACAGGTTTTGATGATTTTATTGATATGCTTAAGACAGCCTATGAAAATAATTATGTAGCATTTAAATATCAAGAACATATATTATGGCTGAAGAATCCTTACACAGCTGAGGAGGCGGAACAATATTATAGAACAAAATTTGTTAAAGAAGGCAGATTAAATGACTGGGAGAGAGATGTCGAGAAGAGACTGAATAAATTAGGCATCAAATTATCTGACGTCGAGATCATCTCTCCACAACATCTCATAAATAATTATATTGAACAGCTGTCAAAACTTAGACAGGTGATGCCTGGCGAGAATGTTATTAGAAAACTATTTGTATATCTACCAGATGGGAGACAAGATTTTGCAGTATTTATTGCGCAACACAGAGATCCTCTGGAGCTTGCAGATAAATTGTCTAAACATCCCATTGTTTTGATCGAAGAGACTCCACCTAGAACATTCTTTTTAAAAATAACTAAAGTGTCTGATACTTCATATCTTGATAAGCCTGTGGAGATTGAGGGCGATCAACGCGTCTCACTAACAATAGAAGGAGTTGTTGAGTCAAAAGATGTTTTTCCAGTAACAATAGAGGCTAAAGCTCTTGACGAGAAAGGTGTGATTATTAAGGAAAAAAGTGAGGAAAGAAAGATCCCATCAAGCTTTAAACTGACACTTGACATAGATAAACCAGGTCTGTTCAATATATTTGTATCAGCATATGAGAGAGAAGGCTATAGAATAGGCGAGATCCATGTTGCTCGTGTGAAAGTGAGAGGAGAAGTATGTAGAGAACACACGTTGAAAGGCTCTGAATATGCTAGAATAATGGAGTTGTCAGCTGAAGAAGCAAAATTAAACATTAGATCTCTCTATATACGAGGTAGAGTTATCAGACATGCAATATCATTTTTAAGAGAAGTTCTAGACGAGTTAGCGAAATATCAAGTGAAAGTTTCTGGCAGAATAACTCAGAAGACTGCTACCGAAGAGATTACAGTAACTTTCAAGAGTACGGCTAGTTCTAAAATAGCTAGATTTGTTGCATCACTTGGAGTCGAGGAAGATTTAGATGTCGATATAGAATTCTCAAACATCTCATTAAACACTTTGTTATCATCAAAAATTGCTAGAAACAGACTATTTGAACAGCCATTAACATCATTAGTAGAGATAGTGTTATATGAATGTAGAAAGATTAAATGAGTAGGGAGACAATTTGTCTGAGAAGATGATAGCTAGAAAACTTAAAGTTGTTATACAGCCTGTGTATTCTACGAAGCCTTATCATATTGTCAGATGTTATGATACAGGGAGACTGATAGTATTTGGTAAAAAAATTTATAAACAAGATCTTGTGTTAAGATGGTTGTTATATAATCAGTCTCTAATAGATCAGGGGTTTGTTAAAGTGATGAAAAAAGAGAAAGGCTCTACCCGAGTTGTATTTGATGAGAAAGCGGAGCGTCATTTCAAACTTTTCATATTTCATATATACAGCGTGTTGAACATAAGATCTTCTAAAAGAGCTGATTGTCTGGCTAAATGTTGGAGCCGTCTCGACGCGATCAGTCCTATCATAGATATACTGTGGGAGCTTATGAAAATGTCAGATCAGAAGAGATTCTCTTCTCTTTTAAGAGGCTATTGTTTATGCAGATAGATCGTAAAGATCTTATTGTGAGCATCTTGAAATTTATCTTAGAGCCCTTGTTTAAATATAATCCATTTTTCACGTTATATTATAATCCATTCTCGGATCCTCCAGGGCCTGAGATTCCTCGCAAACCTTATTACAACTATCTGCATCAAGTGGCATTGGTCTCTGAGACTATTCCTAGAAGAAATATAAGGATCCTTATAGGAGACGAGGTCGGGCTGGGCAAAACTATTGAGGCTCTAAGAATTATCAAATATCTCATTACGATCGAAGAAGCAAAGAAGATACTTATCATAGCCCCAAGATCATTAATTAGACAGTGGCTTTATTATGAGTTTAAAGATCTTCTTCATGCGCCTAGGATAATCAGAAGATTATCAGGAAAAAACATAGAGTCTTTAATGATTGAAGAAAATATATGGGGAGAACATAGACCTCTTATACTGCTCGCTCCTATGGATCTTGTTAAAAGAGGTAGCATAGATCGTCATAAACACGGCCCTTTCAAGCCGTATTATGATTTTATTTCAAGTGTTAAATGGGATCTTGTCGTTATTGACGAGGCTCATCATATTGGTTTCACAAGAAGCAGAGCTTCTCTCAGAACTGCTAGACTCTCACCTATATGTGTTAATGCTAAACATCTGATTCTTTTATCAGCAACGCCATCTCGCGGAACACATAGAGATATGCTCGGTAGGATCAGTCTTCTAGTTCCAGAGGTCTTTAAATCTATCAAAATATTAAAGAAGGATCCTGCGAAACTTAAGAGGCTGTACGAGGTTTTATCTGATTATCTAATATATAGAAGAGTTAAAGAACATGTTAATAAGCTTGAGAATAAAGAGATATTTACTAGACTAACTTCTTTTATAGCTTTAATCAGATTAGATAGATATAGAGAATTATATGAGGAGCTGAGCAGATTCCTCGGTATGCTCCTCAGATCTATGGATCCTAAGTCTCCTGCTCTTCTAAAAGTTATTGTATTAAAAAGAGCTTTATCGAGTCCTTACGCGTTTCTCAAAACATTTTCTAAAATAGTTGAAGGCAGAGCTATCAGTCAGACGAAAGCTTCTTATAATGATCTTTCTATTGAGAAAGATCCTGACAGATTAATCGAGACAGAGCTTTCAAAAGTTTTAAGACATATCCCAGAGGAGTTGCGTGAAAAAACATCGTATCTATTGACAGAATTTGAAAAACTTTATGAAGAAGGAGATCCAGGTTTTAAAGCTCTTGCATATCTATTATATTATGTTATTATCTCGCCAGAGTTTCTGCCGAGAGAATTACGAGGAGATTACATAGTTTTTAGTGAATATAAAGATACAGTTAAATATCTCTATGATAAAATAATAAGATTTTTTGTAGAGAAAGGATTTGTAATAGATGAGAACATAAGATCTAAGATTGTCAATGAGACTTTAAAAAGATTTCGAGAGAAAGAGTTTTTTGAAAAGACTTATCTTAAATATAAAGATCTTTTGGAGAAATCTCTAACAATACTTTCAAAAATAGATAAAACAATTTTTATTGCAAAAATTTCTTCTGAAAATCAGGAGATAGCCTATTTAATCCCGGATATCGTAGAGGTTATTGAGAACATAACTCCTAAAGTGTTAAAAATCTTGATCTCTACTGACATAGCTTCTGAAGGTCTGAATCTTCAGCAATTTAATATAGTGGTTAACTACGACATTTCTTGGAGCCCTATTAGAAGAGATCAACGTATTGGTAGAGTTCATAGACTTCGTCAGAGAAGAGATTGTATAATGATCGATTTTATAAGAGATACCACGGCTGAATATGTTTTCTATACTAAATTATTATATAAATTATTGAACATCATTGAACAGAGTCTCGTGTCGAGACCTATTAAAGGTGTGCTAGAGCTTTATATCGCTCGCAGACAGCCTAGTGGCGAGGAACATTTATATCTATCAGAAAAGACTGTGGGTTTAGCACTTGCAGAGTTATATGAGAAGTATTATGGTGGAGGAGAGGATCTTGAGACATCTGTTGACATGATCTATAGAGAATTGTTAGAGAAACTGAAAATATATAAAGATCTTGTCGAAAACTTAACGTCAAAATATGATCTTGATAGATTAAAAGATCTTGTTGAAGATATCACCGGCTGTAGTAGTCATGAAGAGTTCAGATCTGTAATCTCTCAGGCTCTAGAAAAGTTTTTCAATGAGAAAACAGAGGATCCTGCCAGAGCTCTTAGAGAGCTTTTTGAAAAAACATATTCAGCTTCCGAGCTTCCTCACGATGTTGTTTTGCTAGTAGATGAGCCAGGTTTTGAAGAGGGCTATCTAGGCATAATAGATCTTATGATAGATAACAAGATAAGATATTCTCTACCTATTGCTATAATTATTCAGAGAGATGGATTCAAACCTTATTGGGGTCTCAAGGTCTTGAAATGGCTGACAGATCTTAAAGATAGAGGAAAAATACATATTATAAGTGGGGTTCAGAGTCACAATGTTTCAGATACTGATATACTTTATAAATATGTTTTGAGACTAGGAAAAAGATTAGAACAAGATATTAATTCATGGATCAAAGATAAGGAGATGAGACTTAAAGAACTCATTCCTGAATTTATAGGTTTCACAGGTTCTTTAGAAGTGAGGTTACGTGATAGATACATCAGGATCATTGGGACTCAAAATATTGAGGAGTATGAGATTTTTGTAAAGAGCTTATCAGAAGATCTTAGAAGATGGATGGAGGAAGTCAGCATAAACTATGTGGCTAAAATCTATGAAGAAAAAGGCTGTATAGTTTTAGAAAAAAATATCGGTGTATATAAACCATATGACCTCTTAATTAGATGCCCTGATCATCCTAATTTATATGTTGAAGTCAAAAGTCATTTAAAAAATCTACTTGTAGCCGAGTTGACAGATTCCGAGACAAAATTTGCTGAAGAACATCCACACGAGTATATTGTCTGTGATGTCATGGGCTTAGAAAATAAAGATCCTAATTCTTGGATGATCATCTGTGGATTATATGCTGACCTGCCTAAAGAACTAATAATCGCGACAAAAGAGGAGAAGAGAGCCAGAATATATTTCAGATCATAACATGAACCTT
>WYEN01000075.1 GCA_009903825.1 Desulfurococcales archaeon | reverse complement strand
CAATTCTTTTAATATCATCTCCAGGCGAATATTCTCTAGTCTCGTAATACTCTCCGGCACTGCTTCTAAGAATAGATCTGAAGATGTTGGGAGGCTGTGAAGTCTCTCTCAACACTGATGAGGCCAAAGATCTTTCTCCGCCAATAATATATACGATTCTCTGTAGCCAATAGAGATACTCAGGATATACAATTATGTTTCTATTCACATACACTTCTCGATTGAATATGAAGATTTTTAATATGCTATATATCTTGATCATGAGATTCTTAATATTGTGAACCCCTGAGAACATGAACTCTAGAGATATAATGATCTTACGACTATCTCTGCTGATATGCTCAACATCTTCTATAACAATAGAGCGACTAGGATCTGTAAGCTCAAAGTCTAATGGACATGATCTTATCTCTATCTCTCCTCTAATCTTCTCCCAAACCCATGCACGGTCTCTCTCGATATTAGACGTGAATAGACATCTTCTCGAGACAAAATATGTTAAAAAAAGATCTGTGGAGATGAGAAGTGCAAGTCCTATAGATGTGATTAGAAGAAATAAGTCTTTAAAGGCTATTGAGGAGACTGTGAGAAATATTGTCGAGGATATCAGACCCGCTCCGAAGCCTGTGAATCTTATCTTCATAACTTTGGAACCTCTATTCTCGAGAGAAGATCCTGTATATATTTATAGACGTCTCTCTCTTCGCCGAACTCTGATTTAAACTCTATTCTGTGGCTGAGAACATATGGAGCAATTTTTTTAACATGATCTGGAACCACAAATTTTTCTCCTTCTAAAAGAGCTAATGCTCTAGATCCTTTTAAAAGCCATATAGATGCTCTTGTACTAGGTTTCACAGCAAGATCCTCTGATTTTCTCAGGCTTGATATTATATCTATAATATATCTTTTAATCCTCTGATCAACATATATCTCTCTCACAATCTTCTGAAGCTTTAGAATATCTTTTGTCTCTATCAAAGGCTTTAAAGATCCTGATCTTATGATCTCATCAATATCATCAATTTTATCCAGGATCTTTATCTCATCCTGAGGATCTGCATATGAAGTTCTGTATGAATAAGCAAACCTGTCCAACAGAGTATGTGTCAGAGGATATACGCCCTCCACATGAGAAGATCCTATGTCAATCTGAGTAGCTATCACAAGAAAAGGCTTCGGAAGATCAAAGAATCTCCCCTCGATAGATACTCTCCCCTCCTGCATAGCCTCTAAAAGAGCACTTTGAGTCCTGGGAGGAGCTCTGCTGAGCTCATCAACAAATAAAATGTTTGCGAAGACAGGCCCCTCTCTGAATATCCACTGGCTCTTCTGAAGATCATAATAGAAAGATCCTAAAACATCTGAAGGTAGAATATCTGGAACCATCTGTATTCTTCTAAATACTCCTCCAATTGATGATGCCAGCAGCTTAGCCGCCAAAGTTTTTCCAGTCCCTGGAGGACCTTCTATCAGAACATGACCTTCTGTTAAAAGAGCGATCATAAGTAGTCTTATAAGATCTTTCATCCCAACTATGTAGCTCTCGATGAAATCTCTTAATCTATCAAGAGGTTCTCTGAGAGTCTTAAGATCTTCTCTCATAATGATCCTCCTCAACAATTTTTCTCAAAATATTCTCATCCCAATCAGGATGTCTCTCTAAGATCTCTCTCAAAAACTCTTCTCTAAGCCTAGAATCTATTTTTACAACACCTCTTCTACTTATTCTATAAAACACTATATATATCATAACGCCTCCGCCGAAGACAAAAACATATTTATATAAAGATCCTGATACAAAACTTAACATGTTGATCAAGGATTCTCTGAAAACTGTGTATGAGCCTATGCTCCATTTGTCAGTTATTATATAAGGCTTATACGAAGAGATCATATATCTAATAAATAGATTATTATCACCAACGTCAATCATAGAATTGATGAATATGCTAGAGTCTGAGAAAACATATAATACTCCTTCAACTATCGACACATTATATAATATACATAATGGCCCCTCCAGCTTTCCGTCTGTCCTGTTAGATCCTTCATATATCTCGAGAAAACTTAAAACAGATGAATAGCCTATGCAAGAGCCTTCATAAGTTTTTGAAATATCTATCGCAGTTCCGTAATTCATATAGAGATGAAGAGTCTCTTGACCAATATACACGTCTACTCTAGGTAGATAAGAGTTTTTATACATAAGAAGAGGATCTCTCAAAACTCCTCTGTATAGAGATATATTTATTCTCAAAAGATCTATGAGCTCTTGCGAAGTCCCATAGTCATCAGCTATAAAAAAGATCCCTCCTCTCAATAGATAATCTCTTACACGAGCCGCATCATACTGATCAAAATTTTTGTCAGGCCCTATCAGAAAAACTATTGTGCCAACACCTATTTTATCAAGATCTGATATTGATATTCTAGACACATTATATCTAGACACAAAAGTTGAGAGACCATTGAAAAAAGGATTGTCTGGAGAAAGATCGTCTGTAGAAGGTATATAGTATATCATTAGAAATATTATTGCCAGAGAGATTAACAGCCCAAGAACAATATATATCTTCATAAAAGATCCTCTCATGACGATATTTTTCTCAAGAAATCTTTTATCAATCTATTTATCTCATCAAGAACATTTCTATATCTTTCTCCTCCATAGATGTACTCCTCGATTCTTCTAAAGATCTTTTCAACAAACTCATATAAAGACGAAGAGACTCTGTCTCTTATCTTGTCTAGATATTCTCTATATGTCATGCTTCTCTCGAAAATTGTTGAAGAGATTCTCTCAAGCATATTGATCAGCTGAGAGATTAGTGAGAATTCTTCTGTGGCATAAGACGGTTTAACAAAAGATCTTTCTACAACAGGCTTTTCTGTAGATTTTCTCAGACTTAAAGAGATCTCTCTTTTAACTCTTGTGTACCCTATGTATAATACTGATCCGAAGAATATTATGAGAAGACCTGACGCAAAGACATTATATACAGGAATAACAACACGAGTATAAGTGATCCTATGTCCAGGGTCTGAGGGCACTGCCATGACCAAAAGATCTATTTCAGACCCAGGGTACATAAATGATGTTCTCAATCTGTAAAAGCCTTCTCCGAGATGCTCTATGAAGACGTTCTGAGGAGCATTTATAATTAATGAAGAGTTTACTGATGGAATAATCATGATCTCGGCGGGGAATCCTGCTAAGATATATGAAGGACTTTTAATGATGAAATCAACATCAGATCTATAGACTGTAATGTTAACCTCAGCTCTCACAGGCGCGAGACCTATGTCAGGATATGAATAGACTGTTATTCTATAGACTCCTTCAGATATGTTAACAGGTATCTCCACAGATAACTCGATAGATTTGTTGACAAACAATTTTGCAATATTCGCAATCCCTGATCTGACCCCTATATAGATTGAGAGATTGCTCTCAACGTATAAGGTGAATGCTCCTCCTGGAACGGCCTCTGATGTGTTGACTCTGACTTTTAGGACAGGCTTTATATATGAGATGTTAATGATAACAAGATCTGATCTGCTGTATTTATATCTATATAGATCATCTGATGAAGGAACATACTCAGCATAAACCTCGGCTTGTTCTTGATATATTGACACCTTCAGAGATGTGTTGTAAAAGCCTTTTGAATCAGTCTTAGATGTAAATGTCATGTTTCCTATATAGATGATCACAGTCTTGTTCTCAAGAGGTCTTCCATAAAAATCTTTTAAAAATCCTCGTATAGTTATATTCTCGCCGGCTCTAACGTTTCTAGGATGCACCTCTATAGTGATCATCGTGTCTATAAGACCTGCAGAGGTCATCTCATCAAGTCTCTTCCTAAGATCGTTGTATTCTGTAAGATAACTATTATAAGTATGATTTATAGCTGATAAAGTATTTCTGAGACCTCCACCGATCATTGAATTATATCTATACACTGTATCCACAAGATCTGAGAATTGTATAATGTATAGTCTTGCCATATTAAGCTGATCATATATATTATTCAGAGTTTTATTTAGATTATCTATTGAGCTCTCATTTAGATATCTCTTGGCATTTATAAACAAGGTCTCTGTAGTATTAAAAACATCATATAATCTATTCAAAGCGTCTCTGACTCTGTTAAGAACATCTCTTAATGATGTGGGAAGATAACTCTCGTTAAACATCTTGAGAACTTCTCCAGCTGAAGAATATTCTCTTCTCATCATATACTCGTTGTATAGGCTCATCATATTTAATAACGTGTCTAGAGATATCTCTTCACGAGCTATAGAAGGATCTATGTGTCTCACGAGCGTTATAGATGCTGACGCCTCTGATAATACCATGAGTATCATTAGAGATATGATTAGAATAAGCAGGTATGATCTTTGTTTCATCTTATTAACACCTCATAGATCCTTATTGACACAAATATTAGAAATATTATGAAGAGGCCTATGGCCAAAACGTCTATAAATAATCTTCTGGGTCTAATGATCATTTTAAGAACCAGATATTCTAGAACAAACATGCTTATATAGACGTCTAGTCTATTCTCTCTTACAGACCATAGAGCCCAGACAGTTAATGTGGTCATAGACATGTATAAAGTGTTGAAGAGATGGTCTCTAGAGATCATTTTTTAAGCCTCATATAAATTGTCAAAGCCTCTGGAGACGTCTCTATATGATTTATAGATGTCTCTCCTCTCATAAGAGCATATATAGATCCTGCTACTACGCCATATACTCCACCAATGGTTTTGTCAAGTCTTGATGTTGATGGGAGGATAGGCCTTATGATCCTGACAACAACTCTGTCATCATCTTCTACACATTCTATTCTGTCCGCAGAGTCTAGATATTCTATCAAGACATATTCTATGGCTGGACAAGGCTCTGCAAAATCTTTCGCAAGATCTTTGTTTATTGGAGAGACAAGTCTTATGACAGGCTCGCCATCTATATATATGATGAAGTTTTTCTCAACATCATCAGGGATCTTATCTATATAGTTTTTAGAGATGAATATATACACGTTCCCATCATAAGATTTGAACAGATTGTTTCCAAAGATCCTTAGCGTCTCAAGAAAAAATGTTATATTCATCAGGATCTTATCTATGAAAACAGTGATCTCTCTGACTCTCCTAGGCGCCTGAGATGGTGTGAGAAGTATCGAGGCTCCTGTTATCACAAGCCCGATCCATAGTGCTGTCAATGGATTCACTCCTAAGATAAAATAGGTGTATAGAGCCAGAACTCCTCCCATCACGATTAGTATAAGTCCGAAGCCTTTGTAAACATCTATATTCATCTGACAGCCTCTGTAAGAATTTGTTGTCTCATGTTTAAAATATTTATCTGGGAACGCTATTGACGAGAAGCCATATGATCCATGGAAGCTGAAGACCTAGCCAGATTCTTAGTAGCCACATCTCTTTTCTTGTAAACATCTTATCTAGGAAATATGCTGATAATATCCATAGAGGAATATTCATAAAGACTCTTCCGCTCTCAGCAAGAATAGCCTGTCTCTTGACGATATCTATAGGGATCACCATTCCCAAGCCATATAATATGAACAGGATCATCATGATAGGTATTGGAAAAATCTTTTTGACCAAAGGATCCTTTTTAATAAACATTATGACTACTCCTGCAATACTTGCTAGATATGTTATCCAGGTAGACATTGATCCCCAGAGGTATATGTTGAGTTGGAAATACAGCTCGTTATATATTTGTTGATATGTTGGAACATAGAATCGAAATATTATACTAAGGACCGCTGGCGCATGAAGGATCATGTATTTAGCTAATGCGAAAATGATTCCTGGAAGGATCCATGCGAAAAAAGATCTGGGGTCTGGCAGAAATAATATTGATGACAATGCCCAGACCTCGTAATGTGACAAAGCTGATAACATGGAGATTAATGGTATAAGCCATCTACCTCTCTCTATAAAAAATAAGATCAGTGCTATATACACCATGATCTCTGAAAAGAGGTTCGCTTGAAAACCTCCATAGATATAATAGATCGGTACTGACAAAAGCATTACTGATATAAATCCCACATATTTTCTCATGCCGAGAGATCTTGTGATGATCTCTGCTAAAACAGCTAGAAGAGATCCTGCGAGAGGTATATATATTGTGTCAAAGAATTTGAAAGGGATCAGCTTGTTTATAAGGTAGATGAGTATTAGAAAAAGAGGTCTATCGCTCAGCCCATGAGAATCTTTTATAAAAGCGTTTTGAATAAAATCTGAGTCATTAACATTCTCCAGCCACTTAACATAATATATATGATCAACATCTACAATGATCCTCTCCTTATTTATATGAGGATAATATGGTATGTATAGAATTATAAACCCGGCTAAGAGAAGAATAAAAAGCTCTGTGAAACCCATGCCTAGGCCAAATACTCTACTTTTTTTCTCAACAACTTTTTTACTTCTTCCTCTGATCATGTTAAAAATGTCTCGTGCCCACAAATATATTGTGAGAATGATGATCCCTTGAGAGACTATTATGAGACTCATCAGAATATATGTTGAGCATACTGTTCCAGACATATAGAGAGACAATGTTTTGAAGCCAAGATCTTTAAGATCTAAAAGAATAATTAATGAAGAGAACACTCCGAAGACAAGTGATGCTATAGAGAAGTTTTCTATGAAGCCTCTGTCTCTATCAATTAACGAGACTAGCACAAAAATAATTGAGACGATTACATAAACAGGTATATAGACAGGATCTGTATACGAGAAATATGGTTTCACAGAGACTCTTTTGACAACAAGAAAATTATCTATAGGATAAGAAGATAATATCAATGATGTAGCAAATATCCATATCGAATAAATAAGTATGCGAGATACTCTAATCAGAGGTTTTTCTCTGACAGACTCTTTTCGAATGAATATATGTATAATATTTGTTAAGAACTGAAGCATGAATATTATTAGTGATGTCCTGAAAAGATTTTCTATTAAATATATGTTTTGCGTATCTAGAAAATTCTTTAACATAAAAATATTTATGATCAAGAAAATGATTAGATAGAATGATCCTGTGTTTCTAAAGATCTTTTCTTTCATATATTTAGAAAATCTGTTGATAGACGGATAATCATGATATATGAAGAGAGTGTATGGGATCGAGAGGATCGCTAGTGAGGCTATGAAGATCAGATAATTTTTCTCATCTAAAGATCTTAGTATAAGAAGAATAAGATCGTTGATACTATATATGTCAGAAACATATATCAACAAGATCGTTGATGCCGTCGTGATATAAATCACGATGTTTCTAGGATCTAAGAGTTTTCTTCTCGAGAAATATATCAAGACGACCATTAGATAGATGAAGAGCATGATGTCAGCTATTAATATGTTGCGAAATAATGAAATAGCTACAAAAGAGATTGTTGCTGCCAGATGATGATATAATCTTTTCTTTATAAAAACGAGAGATAGATATGCGATTAATAGATACTCGAGAGGATGTATAAGAGAGAGGACTATACTGATCATGAGAAGCTCTTCATAAAACATATTAATCTACCAAAGATCTGTTGCATACTCTTGAGGAGACATCTTCATAACAGGTCATTTATAGAGGCATCTCCTCATAAATTGTATAGATCTGCGATATAAGTTGATTATAAAAATCAACTATTTAGATATGAAAAATCATGATCTTCTTCTCATCCAGACATATGCTAATGCCGCAAGCAACACAACAACTACCACTATAAGAGCTATATCAAGAGGCGTTATAGGCGGAGGCGGTAGAGAGACAGTCGCTGTCATAACACTGGTCGCTGGCGGAGGAGTCACAGTAGCAACCTGTGTAACCCTTTCAGTCCTGACCTCAGTTGCAGTCATAGTGACAGGCGTTGTGCTCACTACAGTCGTGGGACTTGGACTTGTGACAGTCTCTCTGGCGGTTGTTGTCAAAGTCTCTCTCTGAGTCTCTGTTCTCACAACAGTCGTTGGGCTCACTACAGTCTCTCTCGTTGTGGTGACTACGGTTGTTGGTGCAACAATTGTTCTAGTCTCGGTTGTGGTTGTTAGTGATGTTGTAGTATACACGCTTGTTACTGTGGTTGGCACTGTTGTTATCACAGTAGTTGTCACAGGACTTGTGAGAGTTGTGGTAATAGTTGCATATGATGTTGTTGTAGTGGTTATAGGTATCAGAACAGTTCCGGTCACAGCTGTGGTTGTTGTATATGTTACGGGACTTGTAGTAGTTACAGTCTTAGTCTGTGTCTGCATCACAGTTGTGGTGTAGTAATAGTAGTAGTATGCTGTTGTTGTGGTTGTATAGTAATAATAATAGTAGCCGTTGGATAGAATGCTCTGTGCATAATATGATCCTGAGCCTAGAAAGAATAATACAAAGGTTGCAGCCACAAGCATCATGCTTATCAGAAACTTGCTGTTAAGAGACTGGATTCTCAATTTGTATGCCCAGAATTTTTTTGTAAGAAAATATATAAATACAAAGTCTATAAGAGATAATGGTTTTTAATATATCATTATAAAATTCAAATTATAGCTAATATTTTGATGAACTATATATACCTAGGTTTCTAAGAAATTTTTTGACACGTTCTGTCTTTGGATTCGTAAGAACGTCTTCTCCTTCTTCTATTATCACTCCATCTTCGATTATCACTATTCTATCTGCTATATCTTTTGCAAAATCTATCTCATGTGTGACTATCAGCATTGCAATATCTCTTTTAGCAATATCTCTTAAAGTATTCAATACCTCAATTTTCATCTCAGGATCTAATGCTGATGTGGGCTCGTCAAGAAATAATATCACAGGATCCATTGCCAACGCTCTTGCTATTGCAACTCTCTGTTGTTGTCCTCCACTGAGTTGAAGAGGATATTTATAAGCATACTCCTCTAATCTCACAATTTTTAAAACTTCAAAAGCTTTTTTCAAAGCCTCGCTCTTATTTAAGCCTTTCACTATTCTCAGTGGAAGCGTTATGTTATCTATAACCTTCATATGTGGAAACAGATTATAACTTTGAAATACAAAGCCTGTCTTAGCTCTTGCTCTCCTAAGATCTGTTTTTTCAGAAGTCAGCTCTTCACCATCTAAAAATATCTTTCCAGACCAAGGCTTCACTAATAAAATAGCTGTTTTAAGAAGAGTACTCTTCCCACTTCCGCTAGGACCCATCATAACAACCTTCTCCCCCCTACTGATCTTTAGATTAATATTTTTTATCACAGGCTTGTTCTCATAACCTGCTGTAACATTGATCATCTCAAGAACATAATTCATATCTACACACCTGTGTACCCAGGTATTTTATATTTTTTCTCAAGAATCTTTGATAAATAAGAAAATATATAACTCGCCGCTAGATATATAGATGCTACAATAAGATAAGCTTCAAAAGCTCTATATGTGTAGGCTGCGACATACTCACCTCTTCTTGTAAGCTCTACAACACCTATGATACTTGCTAAAGAGCTTTGTTTAAGCATAGTGAGAAACTCGTTGACAACGTAGGGGCAAGCCTCTCCCTTCAGGCGAGGTAGTGTTTATATTTATAAGCTTTTCTAGAGAAAGATTTATGGTCGTGATGAGATGTATAATATTTTGAGGGCTTGGAGGCTAACTCCTCGGATGGATGCCCCGTCAGAGCATCCCGATGACCCTAGGGGGGAGACCCCGATGTCTGCCTCCAGCCCGATGATCATGGAAGTATTAATCCCTCACCAGAGGGCTAACACCCGAGACCCAGCGTAAATAAGATGATCTACTATAGAATTGAAAGGGGAGGGGTCATATTCCTAAAGATTCTGCTGAGAGAATCTGTATCTCAAGAATATTTTTTACAGCAGATCTTGATATCTCAGCTTGATAAGCTATATTCCTCTCAGATCATAATAAAAATTATTTAATGATTACCGTCTTTCATGAAAAATATTGAAAAACGCTGTTTTTAGAGATACGATTCATTTATTAAGAATACATGAACTTAGGATCTATATCTATATGATTTTTTGATTAATTGATATAATATTATTGATATCATTACTATGATAATTATCTCACTTATTCTTATCATCCATATTAATTGTGTTGTGAAAAATTCTTTCTCAAGCAATGTTAGAAGTCTTATTTGAAATATTGTTGCCAAGATCAGTATTATTGATATCGTGAATGCCCTGATCATAGTTATTATTTGATAAGCTTTTTTACGTAGATACGTGTCTTCGCCACTTGATATTCTTCTATTTATGAATCTGATGAATATTACAGTCATGATCCATAGAAGAGAGCTGGTTCCTAAGATGCCAACTCCAAGATACAGATATCCGCTTTCGTGATAAAAACTTTCCACTAGTGATCTGATGTATTCTGTTGCTGAGATGAAGATGAATATGCTTAACATGTATTCAATGAATATGTTGAGCATTCCTGAGAATCTGCCGGAAGATCTTTGGATAAAAATCTGTGTCTTGAATTCTCTGAACGGCTGTGGAACAAGTTTTATAATATTTCTACTCAAAATCTCTTTTTTAGAGATTAACAGACCTGAGATTATTGAGGAGAATAAGAATATAACTGAGGATAACGTGATGAAATATATAGGCAAAATATTAAGAGTATAAAGCTCTCTAGATATTATTATCCCAAACTCGCTTATGACAGTCATATAGAGACCTGTCTTAAGAGCATGCTCAAGATCTATTCCTTGGAACCATAGAGATGTTGAAAAACCCACGTATTTTATTAACATCACGAGCATAGATATGATCATCATTATTATTAGGATGTTGATGTCTAAAGATCCTGTGTAAAATGACACGGGGATATATAGTCCTGTTAATGAGAAATAGAAGAGTAGACCAAGCTCTCTGAGGATCGAGAGATAAGATGTGAGAGGCTTTGGATCAAGTGTTGATCCTATGACGACGCCTGCCAGAAAAGATCCTAGCAACACTGAGAATCCTGTCAAACCAGCGACGACAGAATATGTTATGGCCAGAGTGAGAGTGAAGAGAGCTAGATACTCGATCTCTCTCAAAATATCTTTTGTAATCTTCTCTATAAAAAAGATCCCTATGTATAATAATGATAATATTATGACAGTAAGCTTTCCTATAAACAGTATAAAGTCGTTAAATGAGATTGTTGCTCCACTGCCTATCCCTATTAATATTGATAATCCTAACACAGCCACAATATCTTCTATAGATGATGCTGATAGAAGAAGTCTATATTCTCTATCAGAGATCTCATGAAACTCTCTTAATACTCTGTATAATACTCCTGTTGAAGTATTTATTGTGATTAGAAAAAGAATTATTTGATGAAAAAGATCTATTCTCATAACATGTGCTATGATGCTCCATATAAGCCATATAATGATCATCGACCCCATCTCAAGAGCTGAAGCACTTCTTATGACTGATCGAAGGATCTTGATGTTGAATTCTGTTCCTATCTCAAAGCCTAACAATATGAGGCCTATCTGAGAAAGGATCTGTAGAACAGGATCATTCAACAAAGAGATAGGATCAACCCTCACAAAGATGTATAGATAATATGATGCTACGCCTCCAATTATGAAGCCGACAACTGATGGATATCCAATTCTTCTGAAAACTACTGCCGCTAGAGTCGATATGCTTAATAGCGGTAATATTGTTATAAGCTCCATATAATCAGGCCTATGTCAGCTCTCAATAGATTAGATGTGTATAAGCTTTAAAAAATGGTTAGATCCATAGTTCTCTAGGTATCCCAGCTCTCTTAAGAGATCTTCTGAATGTGATCTCATCGAGATTAAGCCATCTGCTAAGCTCCTCATATATATTCTTCACATCATCTATAGTCTTTATATATCTTCTTCTTTTAACAAGCTCATAATAAGCTCTTATCATAGCATCTCTTTTGGACATAGTGTCTTTTATGGCCTTCTCAACATCATTATATAACAAAGTTTTTAATATGATCTCTGTGATAGAATTGATCTCTGGAGGCACTCCAACAACAGATCCTTTCAAAACAATCTTTTTTCTAGAAGTCTCAGGACAACATCTCTCGACAAGCTCAGTGGTGAGTCTCTTTCGAGGAGGCTTATCAACAATGCCTCCAATAATAAACACATCGTGAGACCAGACGTCTGAAGATGTGAAGACATCATATGCATAAGGATCTAGGTATAAAGGTCTTGTGAAGAAGCTGAGAAAATATTGTATAGGAACTTCATATATAGGTATTCTCATGTTCTCAACATATTTTTTGAAATAATCTGTGTATAATCCTCTTAGAAAATGTATTACAACATATCTATCTCTTGATCCACATAATCTCTCATATGTCTTTGCGCCTAGAATAATCTCTCTACATAAGCTTTTGAACTCATCTTCTCTATGAAAATAGATCATTCCAACATCAATTATTATCCAAGGACAGTGGCTAAGGATCTTTCTCATATATCTTCTCCAGATTCTTCTAAAGATAATTATAGATCATATGTGTTCTCAATTATATTCTCTCTAGATACTCCTCCTAAAACCACAGGAGATCTTTCTATAAATCTTATTTTAAATCTCTCTCTCAACATATTGATAAGATCTTTATTCTCTAGAATATCTGGATGAACATAATATCTATTGTTATAATATAAATACTCATACCCGTCTAACAACCTCTCTATCTCTAATGATCTTTCTCCAGACAATATCTCCACCCATGTTAAAAGTCCTTCTTCAGACACCTTCTGAAAACCAGCTCTTATTCTAAAAGCTATTCTTCTCATTCGTCTCAATGTCTGAACAAGATCTTTTAATTTTGCTGAGCAATAATGTATCTTGATCTTTATATTATTCTCTTTAGCCCATCTGATTATTCTCATCGCAGTCTCTCTACTTCCCACAACAGATACTCCATCATCTGATATCTTATATCCTCTGAACATTATCGCCTCTTTATTAGTCTCTGAGACCTCAAGCTCGTTGAGATTAATAAATGATGCTCCTATCTCCTCTAGAAATAAGATGATTTTCTTGATATAATCATCATAATCAGGGATCACAGGGATCTCAACGCCCACGTTCATAGAGGTCTCTCTCACCGCATTTCTAATCTTATCTAGATACCTAAGATCAACAGGATGAAATCTCATCTCATCAAGACCAGCTTTGTCAAGCATCTTCAGAGCACCTAGATCAGCAAGTCTTCCTGATGTGTATAGATGTATATGAAAATCATGTCCAAATTCGCTTTTTAATCTTCTGATGATCTCTATGGTCTTATCAAGTTTTATAAGAGGATCTCCCCCAGTTAATGAAGCACCTCTTCCACCAACAATCTCTATGTATCTAACAATATCATCTATATCATTGACAGGCTCTTCATCTACATAAAAAGCTTCAGGTCTTCTTCTAGCATATGATATTGGGCAGTAGAAACATTTGTCATAACATGATCCTGTGACAAATATGATCGTTTTGTCTCCTTCGACACATAATCTACATCCATTTGGAAGCCCATTGATCCAGTAGTTAAATTGTTGAAGTCTTATCATCTCAATAAACTAATTATATAAAAAACTTTTTAACATAGATTTTCATATACATATATTGTCTCTGGCCATCTGTCTTCTAAATATCTTATTTCTTCTACAAAGATCTTTTATAACATACTCTAGAGAGACATCACATGGAAAAGACTGTTTAAGAAAGACGCCTGATCTTCCGTGAAGATCTCTTTTAACAAGAGTCTTAACACGATCCATAACAGTCTCTATTGAGATCCCAAGTATCTTAGCAACCTCAGCCTCTCTACCAAGTATAGAGCTCTCGATATGACCTCTCTGAGTAGGAGTTATAAGCATAAGTCTTTTATCAACGCCAGACACTCTCTCTCCTCTCAAGATCCCTTCTCTATCAATCATTCCACCAAACATATAAAACTCTGTCTCAACTCTGTTTAATCTGGCGAGAGATGTTGAGACAACAATCTTCTCAGAAGGATCCAGATAGAAATATATCTTGGGAGTGTGAGAAGGTGTTGCCATGACAATATCAATATGACTACATCCTCCTAATCTCTCTATACGAGTAAAAAGTGTGTTGATAGATATCTCGTCGAGAACAACTATGTCAATATCGCTGTCTTCATGAACATCTCCACGTGCTATAGAGCCTATGACAAAACTTTTTACCCCCAAAAGATCTATTTCACTCATTATTTTAAATGCTTTATCACGAAAGCTCTTTAATAATCTCCATCTATCTTCAGAGTATACTACTTCTCTCTCAAAACCTTGTGGAGCAATCTTAACTCTCATACTCAGCACGAGACTTTATTCTTCGAATACCTCCCATCTCTTATTCACAGCACTATAGATCAGCATGTCGCTCTCTTTCAGCTTCTCAAAAAGCTTATACTCTTCTTTAGACAACATGTTTCTTACGACGCTAATGTTATCATCATGAATATTAGAGAGCTTGTTGACAAACTCTCTCCAGAAATCAGGGTCTACAGCAACTCTCTCATTTTTAAGACGAAGAATCTTTGCTCCATCACGTTCTAATCTTCTGAAGAAGCTGTCTCTATCTCTAATCTTAGAAGATATTGAAGACTCAAACATTATCTTCTGTTCTTTCAACACTTCGATAGCAGTCTTTTTAACAGGCTGAGAAGCTTCTCTCTCAACATGTTCAACAGAAGGCTTTTTAACAGTAATCTTCTGAGCTTCTTCTTTTTCTCTCTCAACAGCTTTTCTGATCTCTTCAAGTCTCTCTTCGAGAGACCTATATTTCTCCCTCAGATCATCTATTTCATCAGTGAGTTGACTCATTCTCTGACCGAGTTCATCAACTTTTGAAGAATATTTGTTGAAAAGATCCATGAATTTTCTCTCTAATCTCGAGACCTCTTCCGAAGGCTTCTCTCTTAATGCTCTCTCAATAATCTTTAGAACATATTCTTCAGGAGACTTATATCCTTCGACACGATATCTCTGTAGAATCTCTTGATAAAGCTCGTTTGATATGTTTATCTTTATCTCAGGCATTAATCTATCCAAAAATTATTCGTCTATTAACAATATAAATAAATAATCTATTTGAGATCATAAGACGAGATATTTGTCTTTCTCAATCTCTTTAACAATTTTTTTCTCAACAAGTATTCTCAAAGCCTCATCAAAATAGAATTCCTCAGGCATGATATTATACCACTCATAGAATCTCTCTATGATCTCTCTTTTGCTCCAGATCTTTTTAGAAGACTCTTCTCTAAATATTCTTGTTATAAACTGAGAAACATCTTCAACACGTGTCCAAGGATATTGGAACCATATCCATTCTTTAACCTCTATATAATAGTAGTCAGGCTTAAACTTTGCCACAGGACTTATCCATTGTAAAGCAGCTATTTTAAGTTCTGAAGGTCTCCAATTCTCTAATATAAAGTCTCTAGCCAGAAGAAGAGTGTCTCCAGTATCAACAATATCATCAACTAGCAGAACCTTATGTCCGGAAAGATCTATTTTATAACCAAATTTTATAAGAGCTTTCTCAGCAGCTTTAGCAGCCTCAGTCCAATGCTGACTCTGTATAGAAAGAAGATTTTCTACACCTAGAAAATCACATAAAAGTCTTGCAGGAACATAACCTCCTCTAGCAACTGCGACAATGACATCAGGTTTCCAATTAGATTCTCTTATTTTCTCAGCAAGTCCTTTTGACCATTCTACAATCTCATTCCACGAGACGAGTTTCACAGGTATTTTAGGCAATGAAGTCCCAGAGGCTTAATCATGTTTCATAAAATTTAAATCTTTATCTCTCATACCTTTCGTTATTCGAAAAATTTTCTCATCAAAAGATCTTTTTAATATAAATATATAAAAAAGATTCATATTCTTTCTTCTAAACCTATTATCTTAAATCCTTTCCCAATAATCCATTTAAAAGCTGCGTCAGCCGCCGCAGCACCTTCAGCTGCTGAAGTCAAGACTTGTTGGAAATAATATTTATAAGGTCCTCCCGCGCAGTCTCCTGCTGCAAATATCCCTTCTATATTAGTGTATCCTCCCGGCTTCACAATTATCAGTCCTCTCTCATCAGTTTCTAAACCTATCTTTTTAAAAAATTCTGTAGGAGGCTCATTACCTATTTCTACGAAGACTCCTTCAACATCTATTTTCTTCTTCTCACCAGTCTTCAGATTAGTGACTATTGCATACTCAACTTGTTCTTTTCCACCAATCTCTGTTATAGTGCTGTTAAATATGATCTCTATCTTATCTGGATACTTCTCTTTATAAGATAATAATCTGTTCACATAAATAGGAAATGCTCTGAATCTATCTCCTCTAGTTATTAGATAAAGCTTCTCAACATATCCTATAGCATGTACAGCTCCTGTCACACCACTATTTCCTCCACCAACGATCGCGACTTTCTTTCCTTTGAAAAATGGTATGTCACATACTGTACAATAACTTACTCCTCTCCCAGCATATTCATCTTCGCCTTTCGCACCTAATTTTCTTCTCTTAAGCCCAACCGCAAGAATGACTGCTCTAGCATAATATCTCTCGCCTCTTCTAGTCTCAACCTCAAAATACTCTTGATCCTCAGTTTTTCTTATGTTCTCAACTCTGTCAATAAGAATATCAGCCTTATGTTTCTCAACATGTTCTCTAAATCTTGCAACAAGATCGCTGGCCTGAATCTCTATAAAACCTGGGTAGTCATCAACAGTCCCAGCCAATGAGAGTTGTCCGCCGACAGTCTCTCCAATTATAAGAGTCTTCAACATATATCTTGCAGAATATAATCCTGCGGCCAGTCCTGCAGGGCCGAGGCCCACTACGATCACATCGTAATATTTTGAGACAGGCTTAGGCATTTTAAGTCTGAACATCCTGTTTCACATAGATAATTATCAGACATCATAATATAAGCGTAAACACTATAGATTCAGAAACTCTATCAAGATCCATAGTATTATAAAAGGAATTATCCCTATAGGAATAGCTTCTCTAGCCCACTCACGAAACTCTATCTTATGAATATTAGCCATAACAATGTTAGGTATGTTCCCAGGTATTAGAAATCCTCCTGCGATCAATAGAGATATTAGAAAAGACTTGATCTGTAGGAGGCTCAGCTCAGGATCTATGACGGTGGCTGTTAAAGTGGCGTTGTCAACAATAGCTGATATAGATCCGAATAGATACATATATATCGACGGAAGATCCTTTAGATATAACTCAACAATTATTTTATAAGATTCTCCGATTAAAACCAATGCAAATATAAATAGATATACTCTAACAGATCTTTCCAGCGCAATCTTCAAAAGATCTTTTAAAGAGCTCTTCTGAGAAAAAATCTGAGCCTCAATACTCTCAACAGATTCTTTGATAAGATGTTTCTCTAAAAATCTCTTAGAATAGAAATAGATGTATAAAGAATATGTGAGCACCAGAGGAACAATATATACACCTAGAAGTCTTGCGAGAAATAGAAAATCAGCATGATAAGGTTCTCCAGACAACTTGTGAATAGCTATTGTGGAAAGAGGCTCTCCAACAGGAGTCAAAGCAGCTCCTAATCCTATTGCATATGCTGATGCGATAAGAAATCTTGTCAAAAGTTTTCTAGGAATATTAATGTGAAAAGCTATCTCAGATATTATTACAGAAGCCACTATAACAGAGATAATGCTTGATCCAAGGCCTAACACAGCTGCCAATATCGCCAAAAGAACTGGCGTAGAGATCTTCTTTCTAAGACTCTCGACAAGATCATCAATCTTCTCACTGTAATATCCGAATAATAATGAGGCTATGAAGACAACTTGTACAATGCCTATAGGAACATCTCTTATGAAGAGAGGCGTTTTAAGAGCTTCTGCGACAAGCTCTATGCTCCATGAGAATGATATTGTTGCGGCCACAATACCCATTGCGAAGAAGAATATCTCAAGATTTCTCTCTATACGTCTTGAGAATAATGGGAGAATAAGTATTAAAGCCAGCAATCCTAGTAATATGTATGAGATCAATATTTTGTCCAATACTAGCTCCTATTTTGATATCAATTAAGATATTAAAGGTTTTTCAAAAATCATTTAATGGAGACATAAATGATCGTTTTAAAAGGCAGAGGAGTTGTTGAGGGAAGAGCCTTTGGAAAGACTCTTGTTGTTGATGACTACATATCTTTTCTAGGTGAAATAGAAAGATCCTCAGGAGTCTTGAGAAAAAAAGGTTTTCCAGAGACATCTGTAGCTGGCAGAATCCTTTTTTTCAAAGGATCCAAAGGATCCACCGTAGGACCATATGTAATATATGATCTATGTAAAAGAGGTCTGGCACCCTCAGCAATGATTGTTGAAAAAGCAGATCAGCTCGTGATAATCAGTGGAGTATTATGCAATATTGTATTGATAGAGGTCAGAGAATGGGATCTTGTCAAGAAAATTCCTAATGATGTTGATGCAGAAGCTTATGCATCTGAGAGAGATGCTGAGGTAAAAATCTATGTCTAAACTAATTGTTTTCGAAGGAATAGACGGTGCTGGAAAGACGACTGTATCTAGAAAAATCGTAGAGATCTTATCATCAAAAGGTTTCAAAACATTCTATACTAGAGAGCCTTCTGACAGTCCTTTCGCACAACTTCTAAACGATCTTAAGACAAAAATTGATACAGGACCTATAATAGATGCTCTCGCAATGAGTCTTGATAGAGCATTTCATATGATGAATGAGGTAGAGCCTAGACTCGCCGAAGGATATGTGGTTGTGATGGACAGATATTATCACAGCACTATCGCTTATCAAGGTGCTATGGGAGCTGACATAAAATGGATCCGTGATATAAACAGAGTGTTTAGAAGACCTGATATAGCATTTTATCTAGACGTGTCAGTAGAGACTGCGATGAGACGTATTCGTGATAAGAAAAGTAGATGGCCTTTTTATGAGTTTAAAGATTTTCTGTCTAAGGTTAGAGATATATATCTCAAGCTTGTGAAGGAGAATGAGCTGATCTATGTTGACGCTGAGAGAGACCTGAATGATGTCATAAATCAGGTCATTAAGATCCTTAGAGAGAAGACTTCTCTCAACATATGATCATTTTCTATGAGAAAGAAACTCAAGTTTCTAGAGAATCCTTATATATATCTAAGTCATAATATTAATTGTGATTAGAATGGCCAGTGATATAGCAAACATGATTGTTCAAGGACTGATATACGCCTACAACTGGCTTGTAGATGTCATTAAAAATCTTCTTATGACAACAATATTTAAAGAGAAACCAGATCTTGCGAGCCAGTTTTCTTCAGCATTGACACTATTGATCAGTTTAACAGCATTATATATATTGATAACTTTCATATCAGCAATAAGAAAGATCATAGGGATCCTACTGATAATAGGATGGATAGCTCTGATAATAGCTTTTGTGTTGGCATCAATATAATAAGTTTTTTAACAATATGTGATAATTAGAGTGTAAAATGAGATCTTACGATGAGATCGAGAGAAAAACAGATTTTATCATAAACATATCTACTTTACTATTTTTTCTGACAATGCAGTGTGTAGCTCCATATTTATCTCAGGCTGCTGTTGATCTAGGTGCTACAGAGTTTATGGTTGCATTATTAACAAGTATGTATGCAGTATCTTCAATAGGTCTCAGACCTTTATCTGGTTTTTTAAATGATCGTGGATACAGCATGTATCTAATGATCATAGGATCCTCATTTATGTTTGTCTCACAGATCATATATCTGCTATCTAGAGACATATATCTATTATACATAGGAAGATTTTTACAAGGCGTTGGAATAGCATTTTTTATACCAACATCATTATATATGGCGGCGACATTTGGTAGAGAAGAGACTATCAGCAAGAGAATTGCCACTAGAAGTCTTATGATAAGTATTGCTGCAACATTAGGACCTATGATAGGAGGTCTCCTAGTGTCTCTGGGGAGAGGATGGACTCTTCTCTTCGCAGGATCTTTATTTCTCTCTCTGACAACTTTAATCATGATCTTACTAAATGCTCGTTTCATAAACTTCTTCAGAGAAAACATGTTGCCATCAGATCCTTTGTCATCAACAGTTTCAGAATATAAAGAGGCTTCTGAGAGAAACAGTTTAAAAAATATTATGAAGCCTGAATTCATAAGTTTATTAGTTTCGAATTTTCTCTTCTCATCAGCATATAGTCTTTTAACAAGTTTTCTACCAGCTTATCATAGGAAGAATAGTGTTGATCCTCATGTTATAGGCGTCTTCTTCACAATATCATCATTTGCAAACATGTCTACAAGAGCTTTCTATTTAAAAATTATATCTTCACAGATTCTTATTAGATACGCATTTTTAGGAGTGTTATTATTAGGATCATCACTTATGATAATATCTATAGATCCTCTCAACACAACAATTTTATATATCACAGCTGTCTTAAATGGTGCTGGAATGGGTCTCACAATACCTTCTCTACAGACTATGGCATTGTCCTCATTAGATAAAAGAAGCAGAGGACTGGGATCAAGTGTTTATACAATGATGTTTGATGCTGCAAATCTGATCGCTCCTCCATTAATCATCTCTATTGTGTCGACATATTATTCTGCTATAAAAGTCTCTTCATATATAATGTTTCTGACTTTGATACCGATAGCATTTGTATCAAGATCTTATCTTAGAAAAATGTTTTAGACAGAGCTTTTGCTAGCGAAAAGATCTAAGACTTTATTTATGTATTCATTGATTTTTTGATTTGGAATTTTAATTGATACATCAATAAAACCTCTTATAAGCATTGAAACAGCATCTCTATAAGATATTCCTTTCATAAGAAGATACTCAATCTCTTCATCACGTAATCTTCCTATAGAAGCCTCATGATAAAGATCTGTGTCAGGATGATGAGCATCTAACTCAGGTATAGTATATATACGAGAATTCTCAGACAATAAAAGCCCGTTACATTCTAGATATGCTTTAGAAGATCTTTTGTGAGCCTCTGCTCTCAATCTGTTAATAACCTCTGAAGAGTCTTTAACAACAATTCTACTAATGATCTGTGCCGAGGATCCTTCTCCATCTAAAACAACATTTGTACCAACATCATATTTAGAAGATCCTGAGCCCAAGATGATATTATATGAAGAGACTTTGGCATCATCTCCTCTCACAATTATCTTTGGAAAAGTCTGTAGAGTGCTTACATCACTTATGTTTATATAGTAGTCTATGTACTCAGCCTCGTCACCTACTAAAACAGTTGTTCGAGGTCTGACATGATTCACTTGTGTCCATGAATGTATCATTATGAAATATAATTTCGACCTTGGCATAAGATATATCTCTGAGACTCCTACATGAAGAGATAATCTCTCTAAAGCAGCTAGACAACCTGATAAAACCATCAGCTCAGCATCTTCTTCAACAACAATAATATTATGAAGAAGCTGTGCTCCTCCACTCATTATCATACAGGCTTGTACTGGCAGAAGAGTTTTTGTTCCTCTCTTAGCTCTTATATAAAATCCTCCTCTACCTCTCAGAGCCGTGTAAGCAACATATTTATCTGTGGAGGGATCTATAAGTCTCCAATAGAAATCTTTAATCTCATCCCATCTATTTTCCACGGCATCTTCTATTGATAGAACCTCGACACCAGGATACATACTTGAATATTGTTTAATGATGTTATCAAGTTGCAGATATGTTCCAGACCCTCTCTGCTTAAGATCTATTCCCAAAGACATAAGCTTCTTCTCATAATCAACAGAGCTCTCGCTAGGCTGAGCAAATATTTTCTCTATATCAACATCCACACCATATGGAGAAGACTTGTCTAATCCTTTCAAAGCTTTCTCTCTAATCTCTTCTAAGACGCTCTTTTTACTCATATGATCACCTAGATTCTAATAATGATCTGAATCCTTCTGAAAATATTTTTGATAAAACATATGATGTCTCTCCTTCATAAATTATTCTTCCATTATATATAACATATGATCTTGATGTCTCAATATATTTCACAATACCTCCAGTATGTGTCACAAGGATCATGCCATCAATATTATTCATAAGATGATCTTTGATGACAGTGGCCATAATAATGATGCTGTCAATATCAACACCTGAGTCAGGCTCATCTATAAGAGCCAGTCTAGGTCTTGAGAAGATTAATGTGGCAAGTTCAGCTCTCTTCAGCTCTCCACCACTGAAACCATGTCCATAGTCTCGATCAAGAAGATGTTGTATTTGAAGTGCTTTTGATATCTCATTAATCTCTTTCTCTCTCTCAACAATAGATTTTATATGTCTAGAACATATTTTATCAAAAAGTTTTCTAGTCTTAACTCCTCGTAGCCTCGGAGGATTCTGAATCATTATTGAGATCCCTTTCTCATTTCTTTTAACAGGATCTAGGCTTGTGATATCTTCATTATTATAAAATATTGATCCGTTGAAAATTTTTATACGAGGATTTCCTGCTATAGAGTTTAGAAGTGTTGATTTTCCAGATGCGTTGGGGCCTAACAATAAAATTGATTCTCTGGTAAAAAGCTTTAGATTTATGTCTCTGATAATAATGTTATCGCCCACGCCTGCGTTAAGCTTTTCTATTCTCAAAATCTCCATGAAAGATCCCTTGGTCTCTACGAGATTTTTCTAAGGTTTTATAATTATTCTTCCGAAAGATCCTCCTCTCTCAATTATCTGATGAGCTTCTCTCACAGAGTCCTGATCTAAAGATATTGTTTTATAAACAGGTTTTACAAAACCTTTTCTCAAAAGATCTATTGCCTCTCTCAGCTCATGTTTACATGAGTTCATCACACCCAAAATACTATTCTCTCTCAATATCAAGTGGCCGAGCATCATCTGATATGGAGAAGGATCTACATTGCCTATCAGAAGTATCTTGCCTCCCCACCTGAGGGATCTTATTGATTCTGTCAGTGTAGGTCCTCCAACACTTTCGATAACATAATCAACTCCTTCTCCATCAGTTAATTTTCTAACCTCCTCAGAGAAACGATCTTTATAAACAATTATATGATCAGGATTGAAGATCTTTATCTTCTCAGCTTTCTCAGAACTTCTTGTGGCAGCAATAACTTTCAGACCATACGCCTTAGCCACTTGTATAGCGTGAATGCCTATTCCTCCGCTTGCCCCTGTGATCAAGACTGATTCTCCTCTCACAGCTTTTCCAATAGTTTTTAAAGCTCTCACCAGAGTTCCTATGACGCATGCAGCAAAGCTATAGGCCTCTGGAGGGGTCTCCCCAGGATCATCTATTTTAACAAGGATCCAGTGTGGAAGCGAGATATACTCGGCATAACAGCCGTCTCTCTCTTCACCTATTGAAACTCTTGATCTACATATGTTCTCTCTCCCTTCTACACACTTAGGATCCTTAGGATCATATATATAGATCAGTGATGCCACAAGATCATTCTTTTTAAAATTCTGAGGAACTCTATCTCCGACCTCAACAATTCTTCCAACAATCTCATGACCAGGAATCACTGGAGGTCTTACTCTCATAAAACCTTTTCTAGCCAAAACATCTCTATAACATATTCCGCATCCAACAACTTTCAGAAGAACATCTTCATTAGAGATCTTTGGGATCTCAACTTCTTTCTCAACAAGATTCTCGACGCCACCCACAGAATTCATTATGATGGCTCTCATTTAAATCCTCGTAAATAATATACAACAAAGATTTTATTGAACACATAATTATTTTTCAAGGGCTGAGATGAGTAGAAAAAACGTTTTTGTATATAGATTTTACATTCCTTTTGTAGATACTGATGCTGCTGGAGTTGTTCATTTCACAAATTATCTTAGATATGTTGAGAGAGCTGAAGAAGAGATGTTCAGATCTGAGGATCTTAGCTATAAAGATGTTAATACAAAAGGTATATGGCTTCCAAGAGTAGAGGCTTTCATAAGATTTCTCAGACCTCTTAGACACACAGATCTTGCTGAGATAAATCTCTGGGTCTCAGATTATGGTGAGAAACATGTCAAATATTGTTTTGAAATTAAGAATCTAACCACAAATGAGTTGGCTGCCAAAGGTCATCTGACGATAGTATGTGCAGAGATAGGTGGCAGAGCTACGAAGTGTCCTGAGATAATGATTAAAAAGATCCTTAAGTATTATTCTGAAGAAACATGTGAATAAGATGAGGAAAGATCATTATGAGAAGCTGTCTACCTAAAGTAGGCGTGGGCTGTATAGTATTTGATGAGAGAGGAAGGATCCTTTTAATAAAAAGATTATATCCTCCTGGGAGAGGTAGATGGAGCATCCCGGGAGGACATGTCGAGGAGGGAGAAGATGTTTTAGAGGCCGCGAGGAGAGAGCTTTATGAGGAGACTGGTATTGATGCAGATCCTGTCGGAGTGATGAACGTAGACACTTTGATAGTATATGATGAAGAGAGAAATATTAAATATCATTATGTCTTGATAGACATATTATTTGCTAATCCACGTGGAGAGCTTAAAGCCGGCGACGACGCTACTGAGGCAGGATTTTTTGATCTTGACGAGGCTCTGAAGATGAATCTTACAGATTCTGTGAGAGGATTATTGATGAAGATTATTGAGAGAAAAATTTCTATAGAAAAAATTATTCCACATAATAAATATGTCTACTCAGAATAATCTCATAACCAGCTTAGGTTCTCAATAAATCTAAGTCTCTTAGGCATTGGCGGATGTGTCGCAAAAATCTCTTCTAATGCTGACACAGGCATTCTCATTATCCTCTCGATATCCTCACGAGAAACTCTGTAATAAGGCTCTGCCACAGCATCTGTTAATGCATATATAAACAGTGTCTTAAGTTTGCTATTAGCGATCTCTATTCTGTCTCTATAGTTTCTATTGTAATATATATGGATCTTAGCTAATGCTCTCTGCATAGCATCTTTTCCAGCAGCTCTCACACCGACAGTGTCAGCATAATACTCTCTTAATCTGCTGAACGCCAACACAAGGATCTGTAGTAGAAATGATATCATCACCGCAATGAATCCTGCTGCCAAAAGTATTATTCCTCCATTATTCTGTCTTCTATTGCTAAGACCCATTCTATATAGAGAAATGTTTATAAGATTGATCCCTAGGTAGTATATTACTGCGGGGAGTATGCCTAGAAAAAGCATTATCATATTATCTTTATGTATATGATGACCAAGCTCATGACCTATCACAGCTTCAAGCTCGTCATCACTTGTCATATTAAGCATCTCACTTGTCACAGCAACATATCTTCCTGTGACAAAATTTCCATATGCAAAAGCATTTGGAGGACCTTCAACAACAACTGTCTTAGGAGGTTTTGAAAGACCTACTCTACTGGCTACTCTATCAACAATCTCTTGTATCCTAGGATCATGTCTGGCTCTATACATAAGATTTATCAGATAAGGAGATATTATATATGTGATCAAGTTCATCAATATCACAAATATCATTAGAGGAACAACAAATCCGCTTAATACTACGCCGGCATTCTGTAGAGAAGGCTCTGCGCCAAGTCCTATCATCAATAGATATGTTAGTCCTAATAATGTTGCTGTGAAAATAAATACTATCATCAGAAACAATATGATCATTGAGGTGTATAATGAGAATTTGCCTGATAATCTTCCAGCCACTTTAGGTGCTATCACCGATGCCAGTGCAAACATCAGTATATAACCTAGAAAAACCAAGATCCATACCAGAGGATTCCAGAGGAATAGGAATAGACCGTTCATCTCCTCATCTACCTGAGAATATTTATCGAATGCGACATTAAAAATTTAACTCACGAAAAGTATGCTACGAGAAAAAGATCTTTAATATATTCATGTAAAGATTCTTTTGACAGCCTCTGGAAGTCTCATTCTATTTATGATCCCAGTTATATTCATAAGCTCTTGTTCAGAAACAAATTTTTTAACAAAAATTTTTTCGCCGAAAGTCTCGTCGATCATGTATAGCAGAAATCTTTTTCTTCTAGATCTTGTGTCCTCATAAATGTATAGACAGATCTCAAGTCCATATATGTTGAAGTCGCATTTCTCAAATATTTTTCTAAATCTATCATCAGATCCATCGTAAAGATCGTTTGATCTCATGTTATCACCAGATGATTATAAATTTTTAGCATTAGAGATTATTGTTAGAGAAAATATATTTATACTTTTAATATATAATAATGCTGTCAGGTTATAAAATGCCTTGTAAAATATTTAAAACATTTATAATAAGAGTATGAAATCGTCTCTAGAGATCTTATTAGATATATTCTTCAACAACTTTTTTAACTAATGATCTGAATTCAAAAATGTTTCTTGCAAAACCTGCTCTTTTAAAACCTATCATTTCTCTAAGCTCTTTTGATAAAAATCTTCTGTCTCCCAATACTATTAACGCATGATCCTCAGGACTTCTCACAGCTCTACCCATCGCCTGAGCAGATCTTATGAAAGCCTCGTTGAGAAGAAGACGTCTTCTAAAAATTTCTTCATCAAGATCTTTAGGTCTTCTCTTCACAAGTTCTTTAAGATAATCATCAGGCTGTGGATATGGTGTTCCTGCTATGAAAACAGCCTTCAAAAGCGATCTGTTTTTATCAACAAATTCTATTCCCTCAGCAATTTTTCCGCCGGCAACAACATGTAATGTAGCATCTCTCTCTATGAATATGTTATCTAAAAAATCCTCGTATTTAGTCTTCTGATCTTCAACAAGATCTTTGTCAAGATCAAGATATTTTAATATGTTTCTCATAAAATCATAGCTGGGATAAACAATCATCTTCAGATGATCAATCTCTTCTCTAAATATCTTTATATAATCAGCATACAGCTTGTAAATTACTTCTCCTCTCTCTTCATATTTTGATGAAAGCTCTGTAGCAATTATTATCGCCATAGAGTCTATAGGAGACCAATCTGTGAATTCTCTAACATCAATATACTCAAGATCTTTTAGACCGATAAGATCTCTGAAGAATTCCTGAGTAGGAGGAGTCCCAGACATCAGAAGAATCTTTTTATATCTATTTAAAACCTCGCCGATCACGCTGAAATCTACCGCAGCAATCTTTATAAAAGCTTCCTCAGAAGACTCTTTTGAAACAAAAATATCAAATCTCTCATCTTTCAAGGCTGATAGAGCTGTCGCTATCTTTACTGAATAAACTTTTCTTGAGAGAGCCTCTTCAACACCTCTTCTCTCCAACAGTTCTGTAAGAACTTTCTTCTTGATCTCTATAGAGGCGTCTATCACAAGATCTATCAAATGATCGTCTAGCCCGACCTCTTTTTTATCAATTTTTCTAAGTCCTCCTCCCACGCCGATCTTTGAGACTTGATTTAAAAGCTTGTTCAGAGACTCTCTTATGAGAGGAAGATCTCCTAGCCATCTATGGATCTCATTGATCATATGTTTGATATCATTTGTCGAGAATTCTTCAGAAAATATTCTCGAGGGCATAGAAAGCATGTGAGCCTCGTCAACAACTACTGAGAACTCTGATATATCTCTCTCACCAAAAATAATCTCCTGAAGATCAGGATCAAAAATATATGGATATGTGGCAACAATATAATCAGATTTCTCAGCAAGTCTTGCCAACGCGAAGAAAGGACAGACGTTATGTCTCTTGATTATCTCATCAACAATTTTCTCCGGAAGATCCTCGTTAGATACGATCCTGAATATGTCCTCTTCATCGACAGAAGCAAGATTCTTATAATATTCACATCTTCCAGAAAGTCTAAGGATCTGACATCCCAGCCAGAAGTCGTTAGGATCAACATTTTTATTCTTTAGAAGAGGACACATTCTATGAGCAGAATATATAAAGACATATCTGAAATCTCTATTCTTTCTAAAAGATGTCTTCAGATCTCTGAGAACAGGCTGTATCTCATTTCTAGTTCTAACACTATGAAGAACAGGCTTATAAAACATCATGCTCGACAATGCGACACTTGTTTTTCCAAAGCCTGTGGGAGCCTTGAGAACAATATTTTTAAAACCTCTCTCATAAGATCCTAAGATCTTTTCAATAGCCTCTCTCTGACCTTCTCTAAATTTTTCATAAGGAAAATATTTTGACACCAACTAATCCTCGAATAATATGATGAAAATACAAATTATTATATCTTTCAACATCCCGCCTAAATTAATAGATTAGAGACTCTTGTCTGACCTCCTCTCCCGCCCTCAGGTCATCATTAGTCGTCATCCCTTTCAGGGCGGTTCATAGGTTTCTCTCATCTATTCGGGGCAACATCTGTAAAGGAGATCTTCTCGGCTTCTTATGAATCTTTATAATCACAAAATCTACTTGGTATCCTATATAAAATAATTTAATGATAATAAGGATCAGGGCTTTTACTTATTTTGTAGAAAAGATCGATTTTTAAATCTTGTGTCCAGATGATTTTTCATAATGATCAGTAGACCAAGATCATTCTTCTTATCGGAGTCTCCTCTCACAGCACTATTATACATCAGATAGACAAGATCTTTTCTAAAGAATCTTAGAGACTGCTCTAATAATTTTAAGATATCAATATCAATGTCTATAGGGCTCAGCAATATTCTCTATGCTGTATCTCAAGACTTCTTAAAAATTTTATAAAAGATCTTTTCAAAGGAACATATTTATTATCTGCCTCGCAGTATTTATTAATGATGATGTGTTTGCCGAGTCCTGATAAATGATGATCGAACCCCTGACTGAGTTGTGAAGATATATATCATCTTGTTATATATTATGTTGTTGGAGGTTAATGAGTGATCTTATAGATCTTGTTGAAAAGATCTTGAGGAAATATCCTTTATGTGATAATTGTCTAGGAAGATTATTTGCTTCTCTTGGAAGAGGATTGACAAATGATCTTAGGGGGAGATCTCTTAAAACAGTTCTTCTAATGGATCTTTTCCGAAGATATTATTCAGAAGATCCTAAGAAGCTTTCTGAGGAGCTTAAGATTTTTGCTAGAAATGGTGGAGAGCCTTTCACATCATCTCTGAAGATATTGTCTGGAGAAGAGATTGAGAATGAGAAATGTTTCATATGTAGATCTGAGATAAAGAGATTTATCGAGGATTTCAGTGATAGAGTGTCAGAGATATTGAGAGAGAAGAATATAGACAGATTTATTCTAGGTGTTAAAATGCCTAAAGATTATTCTGAGAGAGAAGAGACTGTGGCGAGAGAATACGGGATCATCTATTGGGAGAGCATCAAGAAAGAGCTTAAAAGAGAGATCGGTAAAAATGTTCTGAGAAGAGGTTTCAAACCTGATTTCGATGATCCAAACGTTGTTCTTACTATAGACGTTGGCACAGGAGCTATAGTCATAAGCTATCCATCAGCAATCTATATGATCAAAGTGTGGAAAAATGAGAGAGGTCATCTCATAAAAGGATCCAGAGACTCTCTAGAGAACATGATTAAAGAGAAGCTTTCTATCTACGAGCCTTCTGAAGTAAGGATCCATCTTGTCGCTAGAGACAGCAGAAGATACAGGATCCTTGGCAACGGCGTTGTGGCTATACTAGAGATTCATTCTCCTAGAAGAGGAAAGCCTTCTGTGAAAGATCTCAACGAGATCATTGGAAAAATCCCTCCATTTGAAGTAAAAATCCTCTCAAGAATAAATAGAAGAGATATTGAAGAGATCAACACTAAATTCTCTAGACTTATATACGAGATCAAGATATCATCTGATGAAGACGTTGAGGAGGATCTTCTCAGAAAAATAGTTGATGAATATAAAAACGGCATATTAGTAACTCAGAAAACTCCTACGAGACTGCTTGAGAGAGGATACCCAGATGTTATGAGAAGATCTATTGTAAATATATTGGAACACAAGATCTTGTCATCAAATAGATTCATCATGAAAATATCAGCTGATAAAAGGATCTATATTGAGGAATTTATTAAAGGAGATAATGAGAGAACAACACCATCATTATCACAGCTTCTAAACAAAAAACTTGATATAGAAGAGATCGATATAATAGATCATATATAGATCATGTTAGACCATCTCATAGCGTCCGAAGAATTTTGTAAAAAGTAATCGGCTCATTTCCTTACTCTGATAACACTAAAGATCTTTTGTGTAAAATAGCTAGTGCCATTGTTTGAACAGCTAGATTAAATATTGAATATAATATATAGAAGTTTTCAACATCTATCATCCCTGAGAAGCTTTCTATTAATAATGCTGATGAGGCTGTCGGAGGTATCAATGCTATCATCCACATGTCTCTGGGCAATATAGTCACTGGGTAGTATACTGGTGGAAAGACTGATAATCCGAGACTTATTATTGAGACTAGTGGCCAGACGTATTTCTCGGATCTTATGAATCTTGATATGTATAATGTGAATAACGCCGTGTTTATCCATAAGATGGTTGTCAGTCCTATTATAACTCCCAGAACATATATGTTCCTAAGAATACTCATTAGAAATCCTATTATAATGAAGATGGCTAGAGAAGGCAGAGCCCATATATATGATGATAACGCTATTCCAAGAGCATATGTGTATATAGAGTTTGGTGTGACAATAAACATATCTTGTATCTTAAGACTGTTTCTATACCATATTATGTCTCCCAACAGTCCGTAGGCGGATGCTGACATTGAGAGAACTAGTCCTCCGATGAAGGCGTATTCCACAATATTCTCTCTACCGATCATATATAATAGAAATAGATATGAGACAGGTCCTAGAGTGAATGATATGATCCATAGAGGATTGTTTTTAACTGGTATATAGCCGTTGAATAATCCTAAGACAGTTATTGCTCTGAGCTCTCTAATCAGTCTCCTCATACAAATAGTCACCTCTTAGAAGAAGAAGATCTGTGACTGAGACAGGTCTGATCCTTATCTTCAGACCGTCTCTAGATAATTGATCAACTATTTTGTCAGCCTGATCCTCGTCTTTATAATATGACACTATCATATTCCTAAGTCTGTAGACAGTATCTGTCTTAAGCTTCTCTTCATATATGTTGATGAAAGAGTCTTCACTATAGATCTCTATTACTCTCTTAAACTCTATAGATCTTAACAAATTCTTTAGATCGCCTTGTGCAACAATATTTCCACGACTCATAACAATAATATAGTCGCTTATAGACTCAATCTCCTCGGGATTATGACTTGTTATAAGAATCATCTTACCTCTTCTTTTAAGAGAATATAAAGCTGCCCAGAACCTTCTTCTCGCAATAGGATCTAGACCTGACGTGGGCTCGTCAAGGATCATGATGTCAGCGTCTGAGGCTATAACTGCGGAGGCTACAACTCTCTGTTGAGTCCCGTATGAGAGTTCTGAACATCTTCTCATCATGATATTCTCAAGCTCGAATAATCTGATCACTTCCAGAGCCTTTTCTCTAGCCTCTTTATATGAGAATCCTCTATACATAAGATATGAGGTTATGAATTGATAAGGCGTTGAAAATCCTGGAGGAGTAGATCCTTGCGGCATATATGATGTTCTCTCTCTAATCTTCTGAGGCTCTCTAACAACATCTACTCCAGCAACCTCTACATATCCTGAGGTTGGTTTTAGAACTCCTGCTAATATACGCATAAGAGTTGTCTTTCCAGCACCATTAGATCCTACGAAAGATATTATGCCTTCAGAAGGCGTTCTGATATCAACTCTGTCAAGCGCTTTTACTCCGCCTCTATATATTTTCACAAGATCTTTAGTAATGATCATATGATCATTCTCCAAGGATCTTTTTAATATTGATTTTATCAAACTATTTTCATCACTAGATTGTTAAGCCATCTCTATAATTATACATACAAACCTAATAATGTTATATTGAAAAATGTTTTGGGAGGAGTTTTGAGAAAAAATCTTATAAAGATCTGTAGTGTTGATGAGATGAGAAAAATAGATGAGGAGGCCTCAAAAAGATATGGCATAGATCATATGCTTCTCATGGAGGATGCAGGATCTTCTGTCTATAATGTTGTTCTGAGAGAGATAGGTCTCGACAAAAGGTTCTGCGTATTGGCCGGAACTGGAAATAATGGTGGAGATGCTATTGTCGCTGGAAGAAGATTATATGCCTCAGGCTCCTACGTAGAGATCTATGTTATAGGAGATCTTTCTAAGGCAACTGATCTTATGAGAAGAAATTATGAGACAGCCTCTAAAATAGGGATCCCTATATATCATATTGTTAATGACGATGATCTTGATAAAAATATCGGAAGACTTTCTCAATGTGAAGTCTTTATCTCAGGAATAATAGGTATAGGACTACGTGGTGAGGTCACAGGATTTAGAAGAAGACTTATCGAATATATCAATAGTCTCAGAAAAATTGTTGTGAGTGTCGACATACCGTCAGGGGTTGGAGGAGACAATGGAAAAATCTATGGAGCCGCAATAAAATCTAGTTATACAGTGACTTTTGGAATGCCTAAATACGGAAACATATTATACCCAGGGTATTATTATAATGGCAAACTCTTTATCTCAAGACTCTCATATCCACCTCAGCTGTTAGATTCTGAAGAGATCAAGACGTTTCTAAATCATCCTATGAAGCCTCCTGAGAGAATCAGATGGGGTCATAAAGGTGTCTTCGGAAAATTTCTGGTGATCGGAGGGGCAAGATATTATTATGGCGCTCCATACTACGCCTCATACTCATTTTTAAAAGCTGGCGGAGGATATTCTAGACTTGCAGCTCCGAAGAGCATCATACCTTATATAGCAAGTAGAAATAGTGAGATTGTTTTTATCCCAATGGAGGAGACTGAGGAAGGCAGCATATCAAAAATCAATTATAAAAAGATCCTTGAGATAATAGATGAATATGATATTGATATAGTGGCTATAGGCTCAGGAGCCTCTCTTAATAACGAGACGCAAGAGCTTATCAGAGAGCTTGTCCCCATCATTGAGAGGCCTCTGATAATAGATGGAGACGGGATAACAGCAATAGCTGGAAGAACAGATCTTGTTAAAGAGAGGAGAAGCCCAACGATCATAACTCCTCATCTAGGAGAGTTCTCAAGACTGACAGGATTAAAGATTGATCAGATCTCTGAGAATCCTGTTGAGATCTTGAGAAAAACAGTTTTTGAATGGAGAAGCATCATAGTTTTAAAAGGAGCTCACACACTCATCGGATGTCCAGATGGAAAAATATTTGTGAATATGACTGGAAACCCTGGAATGGCTAAAGCAGGCACTGGAGATGTCCTCGTAGGATCTATAGCGGCGATGTATGGAATAGGCTTTAGAAATATTGAGGATGCAACTAGAATGGGCGTTTTAATACATGGGCTTGCAGGAGATCTTGCGGCTGACGAGCTTGGTGAAGATGGTGTGACACCTGATGAGATAATAAATTATCTTCCTAAAGCTGTTAAAATTTTGAGAGAAGATCCTGATTATATTGAGAAGAGATATATGCCAGAGATCATATGATCATTTCTTTTCAAAATATTCTCTCAAGACGTTAATAATTCTCTGAAGAAGAAGATCTTTTTCTCTAATCATTCTCCTCCTGACCTGCACGCCTGCAATATGTCTATGACCTCCTCCACCTAGTCTACGAGCAATCTCTGAACAATCAATATCATCTCTATCTCTTTCTCTCACGATTGTTATAGATCCGTTGCTAAAGATCACTATGGCAAGATCATATTTCTCGCCAAAATTCTTGAGAAGAGAATATGATGATGTTACAGGCTCAGTGAAGAAGAAATAGATCTTTCTATCATCAACTTCTTTATATATATAGTTTCTCAAGGTGTTCTCAACAACTTCTCTCTTCATCTTATAAGCATTCCTCCAGAGAACCTCTGTCTCATAATCCCAGAATACTCCTCTAGATATTTTTCTCACAAGCTTCTTCAGAAGAGCCTTGCTCTTCTTGATGTAGACTAGATATCTTATAAGATCTGTGAGAGGCTCTGTGAGAAAATGTTGCATAATACCAAAATCAGAGTCTCTAGACAAGATCTTTATAAGATCTACAACAGGATCTTCTTTCACGCCTAAGAACTCAGCGAGATTCTCAGATGCCGTATGTTTAGCATCATTATATTTAACATAATATCCTAGTTTATCAGTGAGCTCATCTGATTCTTTATCCCATAAATGATGATCTATCCAATAAATCTTTTTAACACAATTTGACAACCCATGATCAAGACTATTAATCATCCATTTCTTAAGATTAAGATCAGTGATATAGATAGTGATGTTGCCCAGAGACTCACAGTAGCCTCTGATCTTTTTGACAGCATAATACCATTTCTCTCTATGATAATTAGTGAGAACAATATTTCTAACACCTAATACTCTGAGGAGAATAGCTGCCGAGCCTATTCCATCAATATCTTCTTCATGAGAGACACCAATAACATTTTCATCGCCAAAGATCATAGTGCGCACCTCTATTCTCTCCATTCTCTGATTTAATAAATAATCATATTTCATAAAATTGATTTATTAATAATATATGATGATAGGACATGGCTAGAGGCGTCTTAAAAAATTTCATATATGTGTTGTTGTGATACTGACCTCCTCTCCGCCCTAAAGGGCGAGGCTTTCGGTTGTAATCCTGATCTTGTTCTTCAGAAAATTAATGAGAGCCTCTCAAAAAATTTTTGGAGAAAAAGTTTTAGAATGTATCTTGAGGAGCAGAGCGACAAAAATTATTATATTGTTCTAGCAGTGTCAGAGGCGCCTGTTGACAAGGGTGTTAGAGAATGTAGGTCATTGATCCTGAAGGAGTTTATAAAGATCCATAGAGATCTAGTTGAGAACAACATATGTAAATAAGATCTAGCCGTTAATATATGATGAAGAGAATTTCAGCCTATTTTTTCTCTTTCTCTTCTTTTTCCCTCATTTTTCTAAGAGCATAGCCGACCATTATAGAGGCGTATATATGAAGTTTCCAGGCCTCAGGTCTGTCTCCATATTCATCTGTCACTTTTCTGGCAAGCTCTCTAAGCTCTAAAGCTTCTTCTAATGTCAGCTCATCTTTGTCTAAAAGCTCTTTAATTCTTCTCAGCTCATCTTTAGAAAGAGGATTCATAAACGCCAGTTTGATAAATCTGGAGGCCTCGTTTTTAAGCATTGAAGCCTCCAGAGGCTTTAGAAATCCTTGTGTGGCAAGATATTCTATGAAAAATTCTTGATAAGATCTGAAGGCCTCTCCAAGTCTTGATAATCTGGTGTCTATATGTCTCTCTAAACTAATAAATCTTTGATCAACCTCATTAAACCTTTGATCAACATATCTCCTAAGATCATTCAAATCTCTTTCTATAACATCTATCCTCTTATTCAGCTCTTCAAACCTCTGATCAATCTTTTTGAATCTCTCATCTATTTCAATAAATCTCTGATCAATAGCCTTAAATCTCTCTTCAATACGTCTAGACCTTTGATCAATATCTTCAAATCTTTGATCAATCTCAGTAAATTTCTTTCCCAGCCAATAGCTTATTCCTCCCAAACTACTTAAAACAGGCACTAGCACGGCTAATATATTTATTATATTTATGTACCACTCATCCAATGCTGTATCCATTATAAATATATTTTTATATTTAAAAATGAATATACCGATCAAGTTTTGTGCCTAATGTATTCTCACAAGTATATTTTTATTAAAAGGTCTATAGGCATTGATCAATGTTAATTCTGTTAAATATATCTTTTATATAATTTTTTAAGGTGTATAAGGCTGATTAATATAGAGAAGATTGTCTCACTAAAGAATCTGCCTAGAACCGGGTGGCTTTTAGAAGGAGTTCCACAGGCTTTTGCTGAGAATGTTGCTGAACACACTTTTGAGGTCATGATAATCTCATATCTCATCTCTAGAGAACTTACCGAGAGAGGAGTCTCAGTGGATCTTGGCAAGATCATGATTATGTCTCTTTTTCATGATGCTGAAGAAGCTTTGACAGGTGATATAATCAGAAGAGTTAAAGATAGAATAAGTGAGATAAATGATCTGAAGATAGAAATGTTGAGAGAGCTAGACTTTGAGAAAGAGATTGATCTTTTGAGAGAGTATATGAGCTTATCAACATTAGAAAGCATCGTAGTAAAGATCTCGGATCTTGCGGCGACAGCTAACCAAGGATGTAGATATCTTAAAACAGGCTATTCAGGAGTGAGGCGCATCATATTGTCATCAATAGATTCTATTGAAAAGATCCTTATAGAGAAGATGGCTTCAGAAGAGATCAGAGAAATAATTAACAAACTTGTCAAAAACATTTTACTGTGCTCAGACTTAAATAGATAACAGTTCAAAAGTTGGAAAAAGGCGTTGTAGTAATGATCCTGCCGATTAATCTGAAGACTGCTTCAACAACTCTCTTCATCATATATCACTTCCTTTTAATATTCACTGTGGTGATTCTTAGAAAAAAGCTGTATTATAACGCCAGTTTATATCATATAGTTATAAAGATCTTGTTCACAATATTGCTCATAGGATCTTTATTAACATATTTTGTATATGCTGAGTATATCGAAAACAGACCTGACTCACTTTACATAATCTCTACAGCTGAAGCCGTCATTCATGGAGAGAACCCTTATAATATAAGCATGCCATCGTATTACGGGCCTGTATACAACTTTCTTATAGCACCTGTATATCTCATGCCTAAGAATCATAAGATTGTATCATATGGAGTCCTCATATTATCACTTATGTTCTTAACATCTTTTCTTGTTGTCAGAAAAATAGGGACGAGAGATCCTATTTTTCTAGCTGTTGTCATAGCATCTGATCCTTTGATACACTATTATGGTATAGCTCTTGCACAAATTGATGATATGTTGATGAGCTTTATGATAATGCTCACTTTATTAATAATGATATATGGATATGAAAAACTTCGTATAATAATGATCGTTGTCTCATCACTTGTTAAACCTGTTGGAGCTTTTCTGCTTATAACATTGTTCAACAAAGGATCTATGATAAAAATTGTTGTGGCAATTCTTCTCGTATTATCTCTAAATATATTATCATTATATGTGTATGGAGAAAAGTTTTTATATAACGTCTATCTTATACACAGCGGAAGATCTGATGGTCTAACAATATCTTTTCTCCTCGATAATCTTTTCAAAAGATCTTTTCCACAGATCTTTTCGTACGTAGCGGTTTTATTAAGTCTGTTATCTCCAATACTTGTTAGAGACAAGGATCCTATTAAGATCATTATGAACTCCTTCATCATCTTCTATATATTCACACCATTAGATTTTCCAGAATACCTCATATGGATCACACCTGTTATAATTTTAAAAACATTATTAGATAAAGATCTTGCTCTCTCAATATTTTATTCAATGACGGCGTTAATAGGGAGATTATGGCAGGATCTTATTCAATCAACAGGTGATTATTATAGTCTGATAAATTCAGTCCTGATCATATCATATATAGCTTTATTAACATGTCTCTATGTATCAATAAATAAAGATCATAGAAATAAAAGGCAGACGAGATAAGCCTATGGCTTCTTGAGAAGTTTTGATCTTTAGAATAGACTAATACTAGCTTATGTCTGTAGGACACTTCGGATGGATATATGACTCTTTGTCTAATCCTATTTTCTTAAGAACTTCATTGTTAGATCTTATGTATGTACATATTCTGCAGAAGAATAAATAATCAAAATCTCCTCTTATTATAGAGTCTGAGGCTTCTCTAATCATCCTTATGATCTCTTCAGATCTTGATAATCTACTGATCATTTTAAATCCTCTCTGACCTGTCAAATAATAATTTATTGACGCCTGTGTTATGTTCAGAGCTTTTGCAGCCGCCCATTGAGATATGCCGTGTCTCGTGACAAGATCTTTTGCTATTAAAGCTCTGATAGCTGGCATAATATCTTTTATATAGACTTCACAGAAGAGTTTAGACATGTTTACGCCTCCTATCATTCATTATGATAACAGAGTTAATATCTATCTCTTATTTTTATAGTGATCTCATAATCATCTCCTATATTAACTATCTCTATATCTGAGATCCCGATCAATTCTAAAGCCTCTTTAATCATTGAGACACATGTAGGGATGTTAGTATAGATCTTGAGCTGATCATAATTTTTAGAGATGTTTCTCAACTCTCTCACCACTTTGATAAGAGGCTCTGGACAATCTTTATCTCTAAGATCTAATATCTTGATCATAAGAACACCTCTTAGATATCGCTATGATCTGAGGTATCTAAAGATCTTCTCTGATCTTTAGTCTAATCTCTATGTATCTTCCTAAGAGAACAAATGATATTACTGCGGAAGATGCCTCGAAAAAAGTTTGGCCACTTAAGATTCTTAAGGCTGTTAATAATGAGAATATATATGTAGAATATGTGCCTAAGATCACGAGAGCATCCATTCCAGGACTTAAATTAAGAAATGATCTGATCGCTGTCTTTAGAAATCTCGATGAGCCTACGCCTAAGACGATAGTTGATAGAGGAATACCTATGAAAAGATCTTTTAGAAAAGTATCTTTTGATAAAGGAATAGTGATCAAGTCTCCAAACATGTAACATATGATCAGTATTATTGTTAGAGGCATGCTGATCATTACAGAGATCTTTAGTCTCTCAAGTTCTCTTCTAATAACTCTCTCTCCAACATCCTCAACGACAGCCTCAGATTTTGTCTCAGACACTTCAAATCCTGAGGAGACGATAAGCTCTGTAATTTTCTGAGAAGATGTTGTCAAAGGATTATATATTATTCTGACAAATCTGCCCATAGGATCTATGGTTGAATCTATGACTCCCTCGGCATTAGATAGTATTTTATCTAAGATCCTTGTCTCGTCATATGTTAATGATCTTTTGAAATATATATAGATCTCTTCTTTATAAAGATCATAGCCTGCTCTTCTGACAGCCTTCAATATGTCTAAGGCTCTTATCTTAGAAGGATCATATCTAACTCTAAGCTCTTCGGAGGCTAGACTTACATCAGCTTCAACACCTATCTTATAAAGACTTCTCTGAATAGCTATTGTACATGATGCACAATGCATTCCAAGAACTTTATAAATCTCTTCTCTCAAAAAATTCTCCTCTAATGATGACTAGGCATTCCCTTTGGGCCATGGATCAGATAGTGCTCAGGGTCTTTCTCAAAAGCTTTTTTACATTCACTGGAGCAGAAATAATATATTTCTCCTTTATAAACAGTTTTATAGGGAGTCTTAGAAGGATCTACGTCCATTCCACAGACAGGATCTTTGGTCATATAACTTACCAATAACATAGTTATTACTGAGATAATAAATGTTTAATATTTAACAAGATATAAATATTGATCTAGTAGCGGCTTCTTAATCTCGGGTTGAAATATTCTTCCAAGGCCATTCCAACTAGCATCACAGAGAGTACTGAGACAGAGATCATTATTCCAGGAGGTATGAACCACCACCAGTATCCTAAGACTACTGCGTATCTAACCATTGCATAATAAAGCATCATTCCCCAGCTTACTGTCGTAGGATCTCCCAGACCTAGAAAACTTAATGACGCCTCTGTAAGCATTGCATATGATGTTCTGTACACAACCTCAGCCACTAATATTGAGGCCACGTTTGGAAGTATATGTCTAAACATTATTCTTGTTGATGATGCTCCTAAAGCTTTCACAGCCTCTATATAAGCTCTCTCTCTGATGCTTAACACTGCAGACCTCACTAGTCTGGCTACGCTTGGCCATGAGGTTAACGCTATAGCAAGTATTATGCCATAGATCATTGGATATTGTGAGGATCTTAAGAGTATCGCGACCAGAAATATTGTGAATAATAATGTGGGGAGTGAAAGCCACATGTCAGTAAATCTCATCAATATATTATCAACAACTCCTCCGAAGAATCCTGAGAATAATCCTATTAACAATCCTATTAATGTTCCTATGACTGCTGATAGAAATCCTATGAATAAAGATATTCTAGTCCCATAGATCAGTTGACTAAAAATGTCGTGGCCAACATCATCTGTGCCCAGAAGATGTTGTGGAGAAGGAGGCTGAAAAGGCGGATAAAATCTTTGATAAGGATCATATGGCGCTATGTAGTTGGCGAATACTGCTATGAAAACTATTATTATAAGCATTATAAATCCTGTCAAAGACAATTTGTTTGATCTTATCACAGTCCAAAGCTCTTTATATGATTCGATTCTCATCATCTATATCTCACCCTAGGATCAAGAAACATATATAGAAAATCGATGACCAGATTGACGATTATCACGCTTAAAGCAAGAATCACTGTGGCTCCTTGTAGAAGCCAGAAGTCTCTCCCATATATAGCTTCAAAAACCAGCCTCCCTGTCCCTGGGTATGAGAATACCGTCTCTGTAAGTATTGCTCCATCAATAAGAAAAGCGTATCTGAGACCTAATACAGTTACTATCGGCAGAAGAGCGTTTTTAGCAACATAATCATATTTCACTTTCTCAGGCGACAGGCCCATAGCCATTGCAACATTAACATAATCTTCTCCTAAGATGTCTACTGCGGTATTTCTCACATACAAGACATATGAAAATACTGATCTGAACACGAGAACTGTGAATGGAAGAGCATAATGATATAGATAATCAGCAAACCACTCCCAAGACCAGTTGAAGCTCATTCCAGGAGAGACTGCGCCAAAGATCGGTGTCCAGCCTAGTCTCACAGAGAATATGTATAGAAAGAGAAGTGCAAGCCAGAAGTATGGGACTGCACTTATTATTATTGAGAAAGCGAGTATTGCAGAACCTATCTTGCTTCTTCTTCTCCACGCGATCTCGACGCCGATTTTATAGGCTAGATAGTTTGATAATGTTATTGCTGGAATAAGTAGTGCAAGCGTGTATGGGAGTCTCTCGTTAATAACCTCCATCACAGGCCTCTTATAAATAATTGAGTAGCCGAATTCTCCTTTTAACATCATGTTTGTTATAAAATCTATATATTGTATGTACAGAGGCTTGTCAAGACCGAACATAGCTCTGATCTTTTGAATGGTCTCCGGAGAGATCCTTGGATCATTCTCAAGCTCTGCAAGAGGATCTCCCGTGGCTCTCGCCAGAAAGAATACGAGAGTAATTATAAAGAAGAATGTTATGATAGAAAAAATTATTCTTTGAAAAACATATTTTTTCAAGACAGATCCCTTATCTTCTTCTCAACAATAGAAATGCCGCCACTAATATGACAATTACCACAACTATGACTACCACATATATCAAAGTCTCTGTCGCTCCAGGAGCAGGCAGTGTGGTCGCTGAAACCACAGTCTGTGTGAATACTACCGATTGAACTTGTTGTGTTGTGACTGGAAGAGTCTGTGTGAATACTTGTGTGGCCGTCTCTCTCACAGTCTGTGTCACAGCTGGCACTCCTCCTGTCTTCAGCTGTACTCTGAGATACATGATCCTGTTCCAAAGATCATCTACAGGATCTCTGAACCAGTTCTCAAATTTATCAGTTCTATAAGGCTCTATAAGTTTTCTATAGTAAAGTGTTATTATAGGAACTTTCTCAGCTATGATCTCTTGGATCTGCCATGCAAGCTTCTTAACCTGCTCAGGATCGAATGTTGCAGTAAGTTGTTCTGTCAAGTCGTCTACAACAGGATCTGAGAATCTAACCCAGTTTCCTGCTCCCTGAGGTCTTGAATGGAACCTGAAGTAAAGCCATGATATATACGCGTCAGGACCGCTTCCTAATAGCCATGAGTCTACTTTAGCCTCTCTTATCATAGGCCATACAGCTGTCCAGTCAGCAGCTCTTGGAATGGCCTTGATGCCTCCGCCAGGTATCTTTGCAAGCCAGTCGGCAATCATCTGTGCAACCCTTACTCTCACAATATCATATGATGGCGCATAAATCTCGATCTGGAATTTAGATCCGTTTGGAAGCTCTCTAAAGCCGTCTCCATCAACATCTTTAAAACCTAATTTATCAAGTATCTCAGCGGCTTTCTTAGGATCATAATAATAAGCGTTTTGAACGTTAGGATCATACCATTGAGCGTTAGGACCCACAGGAGGGACGACGCCTGGGCTCCCCACTACTCCATAGCCCATCAAAACTTGATTAACAATCGCCTGTCTATCAATTGCGAATGCTAATGCTCTTCTAAACTCTGAGATGTTAAGTGGATAAACAAGATTGTTCAGACCCCAGTGATAGAATGTGTCTGAGACAAATACGTGTATAGAGACGTTAGGTGTTGAAAGTAGCTGTGGAACTGCCTCAGGAGTCACCCATCCGATGTAGGCGTCCACATCTCCTCTCTGTACAGCTAATAAAGCTGCCTGTGCATCTGTTATGAAGACTATTAAAAGCTCGTCTACACATGGTCTGCCGAGCCAATAGTCTTTGTTAGCAACCATTCTAATATATTGGCCAGGAACATATTCAACTAGTTTAAACGGTCCTGAACCAAGCATCTCATCAGGGATCTTAGGACTATATTTTGCTAATGTATCGCCTTTAGAGGCAAACAACGGCTCCCAAATCTTTTTAGGAATAATGTTTGCACCTGCGAGAGCTGTATAAATAAAGCCTGCGTCAGGTCTTTTGAAATATACTTTCACAGTATATCTATCAACAGCCTCAGCATATTTGACACTTGTGAAATAGCTGTAGAGATAAGCCCATGTGGAATTGGCATATGCATTGATCGTGAACGCCACGTCATCAGCAGTGAGCTCAGAGCCGTCCTGCCATTTAACTCCCTCTCTAATTTTTATCGTGAGAGTAAGATGATCTGGTGAATACTCAACTGATTTGGCAAGCTCATAAGTTAACGTCCCATTGATCCATCTGAACAATCTGTCATAGACTGCCTCAAGCATGTATATCTCCCAAGTGCTTCCAGCAGCAATAGTGTTGAGAGTATTAGGCTCAGAAGGAAATGCTATCTTGAGAGTGCCGCCATATCTATTACATTGAGTAAGCCATTTATCATATGTGACCGCCTGGATCTGAGCAGATGTTGTCTGCGGCAGATATATAGAGACTGTTGCTAAAGAAATTATTAGTAGAGATAGATAGATTATTGACAGAAAGATCT
>WYEN01000045.1 GCA_009903825.1 Desulfurococcales archaeon | reverse complement strand
GTTTGCTCAGTTGTCATTAAAAAGCAAGACTTTTAGGTCATAATGAATGTTGCAACTGAGAGTCTTAACCTTCAGCGTGTAGAAGGTTAGATCTCTATGAAGTCGAGCATCATATATATAGGAGGCATCTCTAATAATCCTTCTCCTCTTAAGACCGCGTATGGTCTCATCATGTTTATATCGCCATATTTTTTTGTTATAGGAGATAGATATTTCTCTGGATCTGTTGTTATAGAGGATCCCAGCTGATAATAGCCTGCCGCCGGCAGAATAACTCCTCTAATAATCTTTTTATCTATTTTAAGAGGTATGTCTAGAAATACTGGAAGCTTAGCTATTTTACCAAGTCTATCTCTTAAGACTATAGATGGATGTTCATGACCATATATGATCATGTTGATATTGTCTAAAGATGGATCTGAGTATGTGAGAGGATCCACGTGTCCATGTATGAGAAGCATGTCATCGATGATCATATAATCAATTATTTTCACATCATATTTTTTTAATAAAGGAGAGACATAATTGTCATGATTACCTCTCACAAGAATGATCTCAGAGATCCCTTTTTTCTTCAGATGATCAATTGTCTCAGAGATCTCGCTTCTCTCTTGTCTACTTAATTTATCAAATCTATGTTTCAGATCTCCTATTATAACAAGTTTTTCTATATTAATTTTCTCATAGATCTCATCAAACTCTTTTTTAAAATATGTCAGCTGAGCCTTAGGAAGATAGACCCCCTCTTCAGCCATAGCTTCTTCATAGCCTAAATGAAGATCTGCTAGTAACAACATCTTCATCTTCTCATGATATACATATGGATATCCTGAGATGATATATAAATGCTTATATATGTTTATTAGTCTAGTCATGATGCCATCTAAAAATATTATATTAAAAGAATTTATATAGAACTTAGATAACTCTTGATCTTGTTCAAAACTTCTTCAGGAAGATCTGATGATGATAAAACTACAGCTTTTCTAGGAGGTTTTTTAACAAATACTCCGTAGAACGCGTATGCATCTGCTGACTTAGGATCTTTCTTTTTAAAGACTCTCACTTTAGCATAAAGATCTTTATCAATAGCTATATATACGTATTTCCCATGTTTACTACTCATCTCCACTCACGTTATTAAAAATAGTTTAAAAAGAATTAAAGAATGACGTTGAGAAATATCATGTGGCGGGCCCGCCGGGATTTGAACCCGGGACTTCCGCCCAGAGCCCTGGCCTACGGGTTAAGAGCCCGCCGCTCTACCTGGCTGAGCTACGGGCCCTGCCAAAAGATAGATATATAAATAAGCTTATAATTATTATGGAGCTCTTAAAAATCTCCTCAAAAGATCTATGTCTTTCGGAAATATTGTTATAAAAATGTGAAGACGTAGTCAGCAAAATATATTCGGCCATAAATAGCCAAGCGCCAGGCCCTCATCATCCCGTCTCTATATATATGTGAGATAATATATGTTTTCATCATGTCTTGCTTAAGAATAATGCTCAGATTTTAAATAGATCTATATATGAATTTATGATAATGTCTCTAGTTTTCTATGAAAAATTTTTCTTCTTTATTTATAATCTGATTAAGAGAACTATTTTAATGGTATCTTAGTTGGATCAGAAGAGAGAGGAGTTTCTTCAGAGAGTATTTCTTACAAAAAAAGATCGTAATTCTAAGATAGTGACTATAAAAATGTCTCCAGATCTTCTTGAGAAAATAGAGTTTCTTAGAGAGAGACTTGGATATCCTACTCGAAGTGATGTTATCAGAGATTCAATAAGATTATATGAAAAGATCTATAGGATGCTTGAGTCGTTGATACCAGTAACATATGATGTCAGGATCAGAGATGTCATAGAGCTTGTAGAAAGGATCTTGAAAAAAGAATGTGGTTTAGAAAATCCTGAGAAGTCTTAGAAGATCAGCTTCAGTTTTTTAGAATATTTATATATTGCGAATATCAATATGCTATGGGAAAAGTCTCTCAGGATCTCTTGGAAGCAGTCTTGCCTCTCTTATGTTATCTAATTTTAATAGTTGCATCACAACTCTCTCCAGACCTATTCCAGCTCCTCCATGTGGTGGTGCTCCATATTTAAAGAATTCTAGATAAAACCAGAAGTTGTCTGGGTTAAGTCCTTTCTCTCTTGTCTGTTGTAGAAGTATCTCATATCTATGTTCTCTCTGACTTCCAGTGGCTACTTCAAGACCTCTAAACAAAAGATCGAAACCGTATGTGTACTCAGGATCATCTTCTCTTCTCATTGTATAGAAAGGTCTATACTTCCATGGATAATCTGTCACAAATATGAAGTCTGAGCCGTATTTATCTAAGGCGTATCTCCACGCCAGCTTCTCTCCATCAGGATCTAGATCTTCACCCACAGGAATCTTTTTTCCATACTCTTCTAATATGTTATAAAGATTTTTAAGAGATACTCTCGGAAATCTCTTAGGTATCATAGGCTTCTCAATATTGAATTCTCTCAAAGCTGTTTTTCCAAGATGTGATTCAAAAATTTTTTCAACAACGTATTTGAAAGCCTCTTCAGCTATATCCATCACGTCATGATAATCTTTTATAAATCCAATCTCATAATCTATAGAATGATATTCTGTTAAATGTCTAATAGTATGATGTTTCTCAGCTCTGAAGACAGGTCCTATCTCAAATACTCTCTCAAAACCTGCTATCACAGCCATCTGCTTATAAAACTGTGGAGACTGTGCTAGAAAAGCTGGCTTATCAAAATACACTATTGGAAAAACTTCTGCACCTCCCTCAGTTGCTCCTCCCACAATTTTCGGCGTGAAAATCTCTGTGAAACCTTTTGATATAAAATATTCACGAAATAATCTGGCGACCTCAGCCTCTATTTTAAAAATAAGATTGACTTTAGGATTTCTTGTGTCAAGCCATCTCCATCTTAATCTAGTTGATAAATCAGATGATAAGCTGTTTTCAACCTCAATAGGAGCCGGCTCAACAGTTTTTGATAAGATCTCGATCTCTTTAACAAGGATCTCTGCGCCTCCAGGCGCCTGAGGATTTCTTTTTAAAACACCTTTTACTCTGACCACGTCTTCTCTATCTAATCTCTCTATAGTCTCGAGAGCTTCATCTGGAGTATCATTTTTTTTAGCAACTGTCTGAATATAACCTTCTCTATCTCTTATAATCACAAATTTTACTCTCCCAAGATCTCTGATCCTAGACACCCATCCATACACTTCATACTCTTCTCCATCAACTCCTCTCTCTATAAGATCTTTTGTAAAATATTGTTTCGTCTGTCTTCACCAAAATAATTTTATGATAAAAATTTTATAAGATGCTGTCACGATATATTTTTCTTAAAGAAAATTTCTATGGTGAGAAAAATACGAGATATGAGATATAACATTGTTATATTGACAGGAGGCTCCTCACCTAAGATTGAGATGTTAAGTAATGGGATCCCAAAATCATATATACCTATACTAGGCAGACCATTGATAAGACATATTCTAGACGGCGTGTCTGAGCTTAATCCTGAGAATATTATTATTGTGTCAGACAGAATAGAATATGCCAAAGCAGCTTTAAACGACCTTATTGATATTAAAAATATTACAATAGCAGAGCAAAAAGAGCCTGGTATATTAGGTGCTTTCAGAAGCATATATAAATATCTTGATGAGAGAGATGATAAGATCCTTATAATATATGGTGACATTATAGTGAATAGCTCAGCATATAGATCTATTATATCCTCAGCTGAGGAAGATCTTGATAAAGAAGATTTTGGAGGAGTATTCTTAGGAGTTGCGGAGGAGCCTAGAAAACATCACTGGCTTATAGAGAGTGATGAACATGGGATCATAAGAAGCGTCATGCCGAAGACCGTTGAGAGAGAAGGTTATATAGCAGGAGGCATATATTTTGTGAAAAAAGATTTTATTGAATACGCCTTGACTAAAGAGGAGGTTCATGAGGTGTTTAACACATATGTAAAAAGATGGAGAGTTAAATTATTGCACTGGGGACACTACTGGGTTGACATAGGATCTCCATGGGATCTTCTTCATGCAGTATATGCCATGCTTAATGAGCTTAGAGTAAGTAGAATAAGCTTTAATGCAAAGATCTCTGACAACGTGACGATAGAAGGTCCGGTGATAATAGAGGATGGAGCTGAAATAGATCATTTCACAATAATAAGAGGGCCTGTATATATTGGTAGAAAAGTTTTTATAGGAGCCCACTCTTTTATAAGAAACTACTCATCATTAGAAGAGGAGGTCTTTATATCATCATATTCAGAGATCAACAGATCTTTCTTAATGCCCAGATCTACGATAGGCAGAAATAGTTACATAGGCTTCTCAATCACAGGAGTAGGCTCAGTTATAGAGCCTAATGTGGCTACAAAAACACTTGTTCAACAAGCCAGAGAAGAGGCTTATAGAATCATTCGTCGAGGCAGAGAATATAGCAAGTTAGGCGCCGTAATATATGCTGGAGCAAGAGTTGTCTCAGGAAAAATTATTGAGCCTGGAGAAGAGATTGAAAAAGAGATTTAATAAAAAATTAAAAATATTTAATCAGCCTCTTTTATCAATAGGCACATATTCTTTATCTAGCTCGCCAACGTATAGATCTAGAGGTCTTATAAGCCTAGGATCTTTGAGATACTCCATAGCTTTTGCTGTCCAGCCTACAATTCTTGATGCAGTAAATATAGTTGTGAAATATTCTGGCGGGATCCCAAGAGCTGTATAAGCTATAGGCGTGTAATAATCTATGTTAGGCTGTATATCCATTCTACCTTTCTCAGCAAATTCTTTTAAAGCAACCTCTTCTAGTTTAATGGCTATCTCATAAAGAAGTTTAGGCTCGCCACCATATATTTTCGCGATCTCTCCATCAAGCTCTCTCATGAACTTGGCCCTTGGATCATAACTCTTATAAACTCTATGACCCATGCCCATGACCCTTCTTTTTGAGGCAAGAGCTTTTTGAACCCACTCTTCAACTTTATCTGGAGACCCTATCTCTTTAAACTGATGATATGCCGCCTCAGCAGCTCCGCCATGCAACGGGCCTTTTAAAGTGGCTATACCGCTTACCACTGCAGAGTAGATATCTGATAAAGTTGATATTGTGACTAAAGAGGCAAATGCTGACGCGTTCATACCATGTTCAGCATGTAAGATGAATATCACGTCCATAACTTTTGTCTCAAATTCTGTAGGTCTCTTACCATGCAACATATATAAGAAGTTCTCGACATGACTCAGATCTTTTCTTGGAGGTATATAATCAAGATTTCTACTGAACCTGTACATCGCAGCAATTATTGAAGGAGCTTTTGACAAGATTCTTAGAGACTTTCTTAAGTTAGACTCTGGAGTGTTCACCCCAACCTCAGGATCATAAGCTGCCAAATATGATACAGCCGTCCTCACTATATCCATTGGATGAGCTTTTAAAGACGCCATCTTTTTAACAACATTCAAGACATCCTCAGGAAGCTCTCTAGCCTCAGCCATCAGAGCTTTAAAAAGATCCAGCTCATCTTTTCTAGGCAGTCTCAGGAAATAGAGAAGAAATGCAACCTCTTCATATGTAGAGTTTTTAGCAAGAGCCTCAATAGGATAGCCGACGTAGTACAGTTTTGAATGTAGACCATCGATATAGCTCAGCCTTGTCTCAGTTACATATATCCCTTCTAAACCTTTATACACCTTAGGTTTTTCAGCTTGTGAAGCCAAAAATTCTCACCTTTCGAGTTATAAATTTTGTTAAAAAGATAATAACTTTTATCATCAGAATTATATATTGAGCCTTAAAGATCATTATGTAGTGAGATGTTTTTAAAATCGTTTACAGTTATTAAAAGATCAGTATTTTATATATAAATATGCCGATCATATCATTAAATCAATTGATAGATGTTTTTAATTTATAAAATATGTTTGAAACAAGATCTATTGATTTATAAAGAGCTATTAATAAGATTTTCTAGAGCTCCTTAAACCCCAAACAAATTCAGAGCTTATAATATAATTTGCTATAAACCCCAATAGAATTCCTATTAAACTAGCTATCAAATAATAAGTTGTAAAAGCAAGAAGATTTGTCGCTACATAATTTATTGCTAATCCCACAAATAATGTTGAATGATACTCTATCAATCTTCTGAGCCAACTTTTTTCACATCTATTTTTTGAGAATGTCCATAGATCATTGAATATAAAATTTGAGATTGTTGAGATCTCTAGTGAGATGAGATATGAGATTGGGAGAGGAAGTCCGATTATATCACGTAAAGGAATCAATATTCCCCAGTTTACTCCTATACCTGACAAGCCTACAAGCCCGAATTTTACGATCTTATAATCGCTAAGTCTTAGTATCTGTTTTATGAAATCAATGATCTCTTTGACCCCAAGTTTACTTTTTCCACGTACTCTTCTATGAAATATATATGGATGTTCATATATCTTTTTTATATCTCCTGTGACTATTATCTCGAGAAGAATCTTCATTCCATCTCCTTTAAGTCTATCTATTCTCACACGATCTTTTCTAAAAAGAAAGTAGCCTGACATAGGATCTTTTATACCTCTTATATGAGGAATTAATAATCTGGCAATGAAAACAGCTGTTTTTGATATAATTCTTCTATGAAGTCTCCAGCCTTCTACGTCGCCACCTTTCACATATCTGGATGCTATGACAAGATCATAGTCTTCCTCTAATGCTTTCTTTAACATTCTCAAGATCTCTTCTGGAGGATGTTGCAAATCAGCGTCAATAACACATACATATTCTCCTTCAGAACTTCTGATCCCATCTATTATAGCTGTGCCCAGGCCTCTGACATTCTCTCTAACAATGATCTTTCCATTAATATCTTCTTTATCAAAAACTTCTGAAGCGATTCTCCAGGTGCCGTCAGGAGAATCATCATCTACGACAATTATCTCGAAACATCTGTCTAGATCTTTCAATGAATCTTTGACTCTACGTAGAGTCTCTGAGATCACCTCAGCCTCGTTATATGTAGGGATCACTATAGAGATCAGTGGTTTTTGATCTTTACATCTATTTTTCTCAATGATCATATGATGACAAGCTCCTGATCATGCTTCGCCGAGTATTCTCTTCAGGATCGGATAAGCTTCTAAAGCTCTCTCATAAACTATTAATGTGTAGAACTGTTCTACGATACCTACGGCGAGAAGTATCCCGGTTCCGGTTCCGTAAGTCATAAATATGTCAGCTACAATGACTATTGCAACTACTATTAAAGTGCTTAATATTGTCAGTGGATAAATATATTTGCCAAGGATCATCTCAAGAACCTTTGGATTTCTTCTGAGACCAGGGATCTCTAGACCTGATTGTATAAGTCTCTCTGCCTGACCAGAAGGATTCAGACCTGCAACCTCTATCCACATGAGGCCAAAGGCAAGCGCTAACAAAGTATATATTATTATATGTATAAACACTCTCCCAGGATTACTAAACAATTCATAAAAGCCTGATATAGGTCTCATATAATATATTGCCCAGCCAAACATTTGTGCAATAGTAGGATTATATGATGATAAAGTATAGAATATGTAAAGATCGCTGTACAAGATCGAGACTAAAAGCACTGGTAAGTTGGTTACATATAGAAACTGTAGAGGAACTCTTGTTCTTATTCCTCTAAGTCTCTGAGTTGTCACAGGAATATAGACTTTCATCCTCTGAAGATATATTAATGTTATCATAACTATGAAAAGCGCTATCAGACCCATTAGACTTGGAAGATACATAGTCTGAGAAGATCTTATCATGATATTCTCTATAGACACAGAGCCGTCTCTAAGACTCCACACGAGATATGGTATAAATCCAAAAGGCTGTGGATTAGTTGATGAGACAGGTAGTGGAGAAAACATTCTGTTGAAAACATCTCTAGCAACACCGGCAAGTATGAAGAGAGATATCCCGCTTCCAATACCCCATCCCATCTGTAAAGACTCGTCTAATAACATTATGAGATAAGTTGCTGCAACAAGCTGTAGCCAGACTAGAAATCTTATCCAGGCACTGGCGTCTACATCAAAAACAGGATTCGGACCTGTTAGATCCCAAAATTGTGGTCCTGCAATAACGTATCCTCCAGCTTCGACTCCTGCTATGATTAGAGCTAACGTCTTCTGTGCTAACGTAAATTTTCTTCTCTCTTCAGATTTAGAGAGATCTAGCTTCAGAAGTTTTGAGCCCACTAGAATCTGCATGATCAGGCCTGCAGTTACTATAGGGCCTATTCCAAGCTGAGCCAATGTTCCTCCAGCCATTGCAAACACTATCTGTACTATCTGTGGAAGCTCTCCAAATAGTCTTGGAGCATGTTTAATGCCATATAAAGGTACTGAGGCCATGAAGAGATATAATACTAATGCTATTCCTGTATAAACTAGTCTCATACCTAGAGAAGGTCTTCTCTTAGGTCTCTCAACACCTGGCAGACGTTCGCCTATCTTCGCTAGAAAACCTAGTATATCAGCCACTTTATCCTCCTCTGAGACATTATATGTTTAAAAATATATTAATAATCAATAAGCAATGATTCAGACTACTGTAGTCAGCTTTGTCTCAAACTCTTCTACAGATACTCCAAGATCTTGATTAGGAGCTAAAAGTCCTCTCTCTCTAAGAACCTGTCTTGTCAAGAGATAATATAATAATGCTAATGATTTTCTTCCTTTGTTATTCCCAGGGATAATAAGATCTATTCCACTAGGCTTTGTGTCAGTACTTACAAAAGCTACTGTAGGAATCCCCATCTCAATAGCTTCTGTAAGTGCCTGAGTGTCTACTCTAGGATCTGAGATTATAACTATCTCAGGCTCAACATAAGTAGTGAGATAAGGATTTGTAAAAGTTCCTGGGATAAATCTTCCTAAAACAGCTTTGGCACCTGTGAATCTTGCGAACATCTCAACAGGCCTGAAGCTGTACGGCTTCCCGCCTACTGCAACAACTTTCTGAGGCTCATATCTTGCTATGAACCTAGCCGCTACTCTAATTCTCTCATCAATTTTTCTCACATCAAGAATATATAGACCATCATTTCTTACTCTGAAAACATATTTCTCAATATATTTATTAGATGAGTATGTTCCTATATGAACTCCAGCTGATAGATACATATCTATGGGCACGAGAAGCTCTACTGCAGCATATTTAGCAATCATCGAAGACTCTTGTTTCACTTCTTCAGAGCCTTCATAATCATAAGACGACACATCTCTCACCTCATACTTTTCTTTTATAATAAGCCACTTCGTATATTAATGGGACGTGTGAAAGAAGAATTCTTCTACAACAATATCTTTTTATTCCAAGATCGTCTAAAACCTTCTTAGGATCTTCTCCTTTCTCAATTCTTTTCTTAAACTCCTCCCAGTGTCTGCCTATAGGATATCCACATGTGTAGCATCTCACAGGTATGATCATGATCTCACCTGTAAGATTTCTGTCTAAATCTTCTTGCAGAATATCTCATCCATTTCTCAGGCTCTGTCTGCCTAGGATCTCCTGCCAACATAGTTCTGTCATACTCTACAAACAATCTTTTTATTATAGGATTGTCATCGAAGAATCTTAATATGCCTCTTGCCACAGCTGTTCTAACAGCCTTGGCTTGAGACACGTATCCTCCTCCAGATACAGAGACCTCGATATCTATCAGAGACCTGATCTTTTCACCTAATAATGCGACAGGCTCCATCATAATTGTCTTAGTCATCTCGTTAGGCCATAACTCTATCGGAACACCGTTAACTCTGTATCTACCAGAACCTCTCTTGATCACTGCTTTAGCAACAGAAGTTTTTCTAGATCCTGATGCAATAACTATCTTGATCTCAGAGTCCTCTTTGCTCACAGCTACTCACCTTTCCATCCTAAAGCTTTGGCCACCTCATATACATATACATATTCTCCTTTTAATAATGACGCATCTGCTGAAGGAATCTTTATTTTGGGTCTGTTTCTCAACTCCTCAGGCACTCCAATAAATACTCTCAGCCTCTTATACGCCTCAAAACCTTTGCTACTCTCTTTAGGAAGCATTCCTCTCACAGTTCTTTTAAAAATTGACACAGGACTTCTAGGTCTCTTAGGACCTTTATAAGGATTCTTATGAGTCTTTACTTCAAGAAGAAGTTTATAACCATTGATAACTCTGTTTCTCTCGCCCGATATTACTGCTTTCTCAGCGTTGACTACATAGATTTTGTATCCTTCTAAAAGTAGCTTGGCAATGATAGTTGATAATCTGCCTAAGATGCTGTTCTCAGCATCAATAATAATCAAATCTCTGTCTGAAAACTCTCTTCTTATAACCTCGATGATGTCTTTAATTTTCACGCGAATATTCTAACACCTCTCCCCTCAGGATTTTCTCTCAAAAGATCTTTAATGGTCATAGGTTTACTGCCAGAGATCCTGATCTTTTCAAGAGCTGTTTTTGAAAATGAGAATGCTGCGATAACAACTTTCTTCTTAAGATCTCCTCCTCCTAATACCTTCCCAGGCACAACGATCACATCTCCATCTCTAGCATATCTAGATATTTTAGAGAGATTCACAACAACTCTTTTTCGAGAGCTTCTCATAAGATAATCAGCCACGGCATCCCATATAGGAGCTTTATATCTGTTAGCATATACTCTAAGTTCTCTAATAATCTTTCTGAGAACAATATTTGTAGGACCTGTCCTCCTCATATGATCATCTCATCTCTTTAATCTGTTGAAGTAAATAATCTATTTTGTTAATAAATATGTCTATCGCTGTCAAAAGGATCTTTCTTATGCTTAGCTGACCTACGCTCTCAAAAAACAGTATATACTGATCTTTTCTATAAGATATTTTGATGCTATTCTCAGGACATCTTTTGACGCATTGCATACATAGTATACATTCATAAGGATCTTTAACTAAGATCTTTTTATCCTCATAAGAGATCTCTAAGATCTTTACAGGACAATACTCGAGACATTTCTCAGCATCTTTCAGATTAGTATCATCTAGACTATTTGTAGATATCTCAGCAACATATCTTACTCCTGCCACAGACACAGGACTAAACTTACTATGCTCAATACCTCTGCCCAGCCTAGCTTTTGCATCAAATGAAAGCCTCTGATGAGGTCCTAAGATCACTATAGGAATCTCTTTATAAACCGGCACTACATCAGGATCATCTGACAAAAGATCTCCTGAGTAGAAAGTCTTCAACTCCTCCTCATCAAGATTCTCAACAGAACCTCTTATATAGATGAAACAGTTCTCACAATCTTTTGAAGAAGGTCTCTCAACAGCTTCTTCAGAAGCTTCTGCATAATAACTCTCCATACATTTTATACATTTCTCTGGAGGCCCATATTTATCTAAAGCCTCTTCAGATCTTAGCGGTATCAGACCTAATCTATGAGCTATTATCTCGTCATATAATACAGTAGAATTCTCATAGAAGATCACCTCGTCAATGGCCATGACAGGAACCTCCAGCTGAATAATTCTTCTCAAGGCGTTTAATATTGGGAGAGGAACATTTTTAAAGATCAATTCTATATATATGTCAGTTAGTTTACGAATCTCAACATCGATCTTCTGAGCAACATTATAGGCCTCGTTCATCCTAATGACCCCTCCCCGCCTTTAAGGGCGAGGTTTCGAATCTCTGGGTCTCGGGTGTTAGCCCTCTGGTGAGGGATTAATTTTTTCATTTTAATGATCATCGGGCTGGAGGCAAACATCGGGGCCTCCCCCCTAGGGTCATCGAGGCGCTCTAATGGAGCACCCATCCGAGACATTAGCCTCCAGGCCCTCAAAATATTATACATCTCATCACGACCACAGACATTTTCTTGAAAGGCTTATAAATATAAATGTTACCCCGCCCTGAAGGACGAGGAGTGCCCTTACGTTGTCATCTCTGGGAACATTGATCAGACTCTTCTTCCTCTTCTGCCGCCAGGTCTTCTAGTAGTGTCATGTGGTATAGGTGTGACATCCTCTATACGACCTATTATAAAGCCTACTCTGGCTAAAGCTCTTATAGCTGGCTGAGCTCCTGGACCAGGGATCTTCGGTCCATGACCTCCTGGAGCTCTCACTTTTATATGAATAGCTGAGATCCCTTTCTCCATTGCCTCTTGAGCAACATTATATGCGACCATCATGGCGGCATATGGAGAAGGCTTTTCTCTATCTGCTTTAACAACTCTGCCTCCAGAGCTTCTGGCAATTGTTTCTGCGCCTGTAAGATCTGTTATATGAACATGCGTATTGTTATAAGAAGCATATATATGGGCAATCCCCCATCTAAGCTCTCTAGATTGTAGAGACATATACTCACCTCATCTGAACAGTCTTCTCATAATATGGCGATGTAGGATAGAAGCCTATCATATTCTCCTCTTCTCTAGAAACCAGATATCCTGGAGAAGTCACTCTTCTACCTCCAACAGCTATGTGTCCATGAACAATTAATTGTCTGGCCTGATGAATAGTTTTGGCCAGACCTTTTCTATAGACTACAGTCTGTAGTCTTCTCTCTAATATGTCGCTTATAGTAAGTCCTAAGATATCATCTAAAGTTGCTGAGGGAGATTTTAAAACGCCTAGGTTATAAAGTCTCTCGATTAATCTTTTCTCTTCAGCTGCTCTCTTATCTGGCGGCAGAGATAAAAGGGCTCTAGCTCTTCCTCTTATTCTTCTAAGATATGTCTGTGCAATCCACAGCTCACGTTTATTTCTTAATCCATATGCTCCTAAGAGTCTCATCTCCTCCTCAAGTCTAGCTTTTATCCATGGATGGCCAGGTCTCTCCCACTTCTTTCTAGACTTCCTAGGATCTCCTATTATCACTCACCTCATTGTTTCTGAGCCTCTTTCTTCTTTCTCACTCCGACAGTCACACCTGTTCTGCCAGTGGTTGCTGTTCTCTGACCTCTCACTTTAAGTCCTAAAGCATGTCTAATGCCTTTCCAACTTTTTGTTCTCATCATTCTCTCTATATCACTTCTCACGTAATATATGAGCTCTGAGCCTACTAGATGTTTGTCTAATCCTGTATCAAGATCTTTTCTTCTATTAAAATACCAGGGAGGGATCTTATAATCCTGAGGGTTGTAAATGATGTTCTCTATAGTTTTTAAGGTCTCTTCATCAAGATAACCTAGTCTGATCCAAGGATCTATTTTAAGAATTTTACATATAGCCAGAGCAAAATTATATCCCACACCTTTGATCTTTGATAGAGCATAGGGCACAGGCAGAGAGCCGTCTAGATCCGTAGCTGCGATCCTTACAATATGTTTAAATCCTTCTCCAGCCACACCTCTTACCTCCGACATCCTCAGCTAATATATCTCTAGACAAGACCAAATATAAGCTTTTTAATTCTATGAATAAATTCTCTTCGGATAAAATGTCTGAAGAAGATTTATTAAAAGATCTTTATAAGGATCTGGATTTCTTAAGAAGTCTTAAAGGCGTAATATTCGTCTCCACATTAGAATATTTAGATCAGAATACTCAGAAGATTAAAACAATTTTCAGCCTATCAAGACTTGCTGGGAGAAGACTATTTATATTTGTTAATGGAAAAGTCTCTGAATGGACTCGTAGACTTAGAGATTTTCTAGCTGATAATATAGATGTATCTATACAGATCTATGAGTATAAAAACATCAGTGAAGTAATTAATATGATTCCTGAGTTGTGTGAAAAGGATCGGTTGTTAATAAGTGTAAGAAAAGATCTTGCGGAAGAGATTATAAGAAAAGGCTTGAGATGTAGAAAAATAATTTATTTGTATTAACTGAGAATTATATGAAGGTGTTAAAAAATTTGAGTAGTTCAAGAAAAATTGATGTCATAAGAATATCTTTAGAAAGTTTTGATGACATAGCTTATTACATGATCTCTAGAGCTACAGGAATCACAACTTTAATAACTGTGTTATGCGATCAAAACAGCTGTTTTACTATAATACCTCTTGGAGAAGGATCTTATGTATACATACATTCTCCAACTCCAGATAAAGAGAGAAACTGTAGATATTTCTATATAGATGATAATGGAAATCTTGTATGTTCACAGAAGCCTGCTCCAGCAAGAACTAATCTAATGATCGTGAGAGTAAAAGAGGTCAGCGGGATCTCTACATAAACTTTATACAAAGATCTCTCATCTATATTGATCATGAAAATCTTTATAACCATATTAACACTCATAATCAATATAGTGATTTAATGAGAAGACAAAGCAAGAAACCTAATATATGCCCTAGATGCGGATATGAAGTTGAGAAGCCTGAGAAGACATGGCATATAATGTCTCCGATACCTGATTCAAGGGGGAGGGTCACGATAACTATAATGGGAGTATATATATGTCCTAAATGTGGATATAAATGGAGGACGACTATATCTAAGATCAAAGCAGGCGAAGATATAGAATTTGAAGGAAGAGAGTCTGAGAAAACTGAGGAGAAGCCTCGAGAGGGGAAGATTATAGAGATAGATTTAAGTGAGCTTGATGAAGTCTAGAAAAGATCTTTTTCTTATAATAATAGTTTTTATTCTTCTTATTCTGACTATATACACAAGATTCACAGGATTTCATTTTATAGCAGTAGTTGAGGGACATAGTATGGAGCCTTCTCTAAATACTGGAGATATAGTCTTTATAATACCTGTTAAAGATCCTCGTGAGATATCTGTTGGAGATGTAATAGTTTTTAAAAGACCTTCTGGAGAGCTTATTATTCATAGAGTGATTGATATAAAACAGATAGATGGCAGATACTATTATGTCACCAAGGGAGACAACAATTTTATCCCTGATCCTCCTAATAGACCTGGAGAGCCCGGCATAGATTTCGACTCTGTAGTTGGAAAAGTCTTGAGTTTAAATAAAGATGAGGTTTTTAAAATTCCTTACATAGGAATCATACCATTGATAATCTCATAATCATTTTTATCTCACAAAAATACTCTAAACAATGTGAAGTCTATGAAGAGTCAGACAGAGAGAGATGAAAATATATTCAGGATATCTTTTGCAGCACATAGCGAGCCTCCCTCAAAAGAGCTTTACGACGCAATAATACAGCTTGTAGACAAGTTATATGAATTATTAGGAGACAACATGATCTTTTATTTAGGAGGTTATTATGGGACTATGAAATCTATAGCTGATGAGGCGTGTAAACGTGGTATCTCATCAGTTTTTATAATGCCTTACTCAGCAACACATGTTCCTCGTAAAAAATGTTTTATACCTGTGAACACTGGAATGGAGATGAGAGAAAGATCTGAGATATTAGTTTTGTCAGGCGACGTGTTGATAGCTGTCGGAGGATACGCTGGGACAATAATAGAAATATTAATTGCTTATTCAAATAACAGAGATTCTTATGTGTTAACAGGATATTCAATGCCCAGCGATCTTTTGGAGAAAATTTTTTCACCATATGTGGATCCTAGGAGAAATGCTCGTATAAAATATTATTATAAAGATCCCATTAGACTGGCCACAGAGGTGGCAGAAGATCTTATGAGAAAGAAGTGATAAAATGATTTTCTGCGGCCTAGATCTTGCTGTTAAAAAAGAGGATGTTCTTGTTAAGATAATAGATGTAAACTTGTATCATAAGATAATAAAAATATTTGAATGTAAAGATCTTATCAAGCTTGTGAATGAGATTATGGATTGTGATGTTTTAGCTATAGACTCTCCTTTCTCACTATCTATAGGATATAGATCTGTTGATAAAGAGATGATTAAAGAAGGTTTTCGAGTATTTCCACCTAATTTTATAAAAGATCTTGTGAAGAAAAATCTTAATCTCCTAGATCTTTTGAAAGAAAAAGGTTTCAAAGGATCTATAGTTGAGACACATCCTAGAAGTAGTGAGAAGGCTTCAAAAATTGATAGAGAGATGATAATGAGAGTAATTAATCATCCTCTGTCTAGAGATGAAGCAGACGCATTCTTATGTGCTTTAACTGCAATAGCTTTTAAAAAAAGAATATCAAAGATGTTTAAAGCTGAAGATGGAGAAATACATATTCTATCAGATCAGGCATTTTCACTGTTGAATCAATTTGTTAATAAAAAGATTATTATAGAGAGATTCAGATGTTGATGCAACTACTGACCTCCTCTCCACCCTAAAGGGTGAGGCTTTCGATTGTAAAGATCTTATTTATTTCATTGCCACAAACAGACTACTACGTGTAGCTTTCAGACCTGGCTCTCCATGTTCAACTTTCTTAGTTGTTATAGAATATTCGCCTAGATAATGACCTATCATCTCTGGAGATACTGTGAAAGTAACATATTCTTTGCCGTTATATACTGAGAATGTTAATCCGACCATCATTGGAAGAATGATCATGTCTCTTATATGAGTTTTTATAACGATCTTTTTGCCCTCTTCCAGAGCTTTTCTAGCTTCTAAAACTTTTTCTAAAAGCTTCTTCTTCTCTTCAGATAAGCCTCTTTTAAGACTTCTTCTAGCCCTTGCAGGAAGAAGTTTCACAATCTCGTCCATAGGCATCTCTAACAGTTCTTGTATAGTCTTTCCTCTATATTTGATCTTTAGCCATTCTGGAGGCATATACTCAAATATTTTCTCCATATACTTCTCTCCTAGATAAATATTTCAGAGAGATATTTAAGCAAAAACATTCTTAAGATCCTTAGAGTATCTAAGGATCTCAATTCATCAGTAGATTTATCATATATCTTTTGTATCAATATATTTTTATAGAGTGAAAAATTGCTTCCAGTAACATTAGATGTGTTATACAAATCTCTTGATAATATAAAGAGAAGATTAGAAGAGATTCCTCCGATAGATTATCTTGAAAAGATCCAGGACATGTGGATAAGATATAGACCTAGAGATGTAGATGTATTTAATTGTATAGGTGCGATAGACAGCGGATATAATTATTATGAGATCAGAGGCTTTTTTATATATGCGGTTGATGCAGGATACATAGACAGTTGTTCAAGAGAGAAAGAGACGGCTGTGGTAGGAATAGAAGATCTGTCTGTAGATCCTAAGGATTTTCTAGATCTAATGTCTATAAAGCTTGAGACAGAGATCTTGTTGTCATCCTTAAACGAGAATAAAGATACATTGATAATTGTAGACGGATCATTTGTAAAAAAGATCTTTTCAACAGCTGATTATATAAACATGGGCGTGCACAAATTAACTGGCGTAGAGATCCTGGATCTTTACAAGAAAATTTTTTCAGAGAAAAATAAAGAGAACATCATATTTATATCTAAAAACAGTGGCGCGCAAGATCTTTTGAAAGAGCTAAGGTCTGAGTCTCTGAAAATTCCTGATGTATATCTGCTTGAAGAATATACTTATGAGATAGGCTTCTCATATCCTCAAAAGAAGATTCTCAGAATATTGGACACAGAATATATCGTATGGATCTCGTATATAAGAATCGATGTTGGAGGACCTGTTTTAAGAGTAGAATATTTTATGGAGGATGAGAACATGAGTTTTATAAAAAGAATAATAGATGCCATGAATAAGATCAGTGTGAAAGGTTTTCCAGCAATATTATCTTTAGTAGATGAGAGAGTTCGTATCAGTAGTAATGATATTGAGAAGATCGCTAAGATAATAGCTTCAGAAAAAAGAAAAAGATGATCTGGGGGCATGTATGAATATGAAGAAAAGATCTAATGATAGACTACTTGGTTATGTAATAGGCGAGTCTAAACCTCATGAAGGAGTTTTTCTAGCTATAAAACCTCCTTTATTAGGTGAGTATATAGAGCTCAGATATGATAAATATCATGTCATAGGTCTTGTTCAAAGTAGTATATCAGGCTCAATAATTCTTGATGAGAAAATGCCCGCGAGTGATATCGGCAAAATAATAGATCTTTTGAAAATTGACAATAGATCAATATATTACAAAGGATATTTCAGGATCCTTGGTGAGGTGGAGAATCTGAGAATACCACCGATGCCTCCTCCACCAGGGACTGAAGTTTATAAAGCTGATTCAGAGACTTTGAGTAGAGTATTCTCACCAGAAGGATCTCAATGGTGTAGAATTGGCACTTTAATTCGAAATCCTGATGTTGAGGTCAGAATAGATCTTAATAAAATTGTTCAGAGACATCTAGCGATCATAGCTATGACGGGCATGGGAAAGAGCAATCTAGTTGCACTGTTAAGCAAAGAGATCGGCAGGAGAAGAGGAACTGTGATAATATTCGATTATCACGGGGAGTATAGAGAGCTTAAAGTTGATAATGAAGCTCCTAATATTATAGAGCCTAAGATCAATCCTCGAAATCTTACTTGGAGCGAGCTTAGCAGGATCCTTGGTGTGAGAGCTGGAGCGAAAAATCAAGAGCTTATTGTGAGAATATGTAAATCTAAAGCTGACGAGACGAAAGAAAGATCTTTTCTAGATGTTTTTACACAATGTATCAAGACAGAAGCTCTCAAGACTTCAAGAAGTGAAATGAGAGATGCTGCCCAGGCGGTCTTAGATCTTGTTGAGGCAAATAGATTCTTTTTCAAAAATCTGTTAGATGATAATGTTAAAGATGTTATAGAACAGATCGTTCTTTCAAAGATTAATATAGTAGATCTAACAGGTCTCACATTTGCACAAATAGACGCCATAGTCTCTCACTGGCTTCACAAGATCCTTGAAGAACGTAAGAAAGCTGTATGGGCTGTTAAAAGTTCAGGAATTAATTACAAAGGACTTGTTCATCCAGTCATGATCTTTCTCGAAGAGGCTCATATATATCTTTCAACTAACAGAGATACTTTAAGTAGATATAGAGCTGAGCTTATAGTTAGAGAAGGAAGAAAATTTGGCGTAGGGCTTGGAGTAGTATCTCAGAGACCCAGAGGATTAGATCCTGACATAATGAGTCAAATAGGCTCGTGGGCCATTATGAGAATTATTCAGCCCGAAGATCAGATGTTTATATCAAGAGTATCAGAATATATGACAGAAGAACTTGTATCACAGCTTCCCAGTCTTAACGTTGGCGAGGCCATTATAGTTGGTCAGTGGACTAGAGTGCCTGCTATCGTAAGAATAGATCATGTGACAGAGAAGATATCAGGCGTTGATATAGATCCTGTGGCAGAATGGCTTGGCAAAACTCTCAGATGATTCATTAGATGACTATTCTTTTTGAAGAAGCTTTTCTAAGACGATTCATGATTGCCAGACCAAGACTTTTTTCTTCAACTCCTTCAACGATTAATACGCTATCTTTTGTTTTATCAGCTTTCCTCAGAACATCAAAAATATTTTTAGCTATTTCATAAAGATTTTTTCTAGATCCTATGTCAATTATTTTTATATAAGGATTGTCTCTAAACTCTCTCTCATAAATATCTATAGTCTCTCTCGTAGCTGCTATAGTCACTATCTTATAACTTCTGCTCAGATCTTTAGCAAGCTTTAATATCTTATCTGTTAACAGGCTAAGTTTATAATCATCATATGAAGAGCTTTCAACTAAAAACATAGGTATATCAGGTGCATAATGTCTATATTTCATTCCTGGAGCAAGAGCTCTCTCAGCTTCTCCAAGACCTCTGGCGAAATCTGGTATATATATCTTCTCACCAATGATCTCTTCAATTATCTCCACAGGATAGGCGCCAGGCCTCAGGAGCGTGGGAGGATCTGTTAGAAAATTGATTATCGTAGACTCTATCCCGAAAATAGTCTCTCCACCATCTATTATTCCATCTATTATCCCGAGAAAATCTTCAATAACATGTTCAGCTTTTGTAGGACTGGGTTTTCCAGATATATTTGCGCTGGGAGCCGCAATAGGAGTGTCAGATAATTCTATAAGTTTTAATGCTATTGGATGAGCGGGAGATCTAACGGCCACAGTATCTAAACCTCCAGTTGCTTCTCTAGGGATCTCAAGAGATTTCTTAAGTATCACTGTCAAAGGACCTGGCCAAAGTCTTTTTATGACTTTGAAAATCTTCTCAGGAACCTCTCTAGAAACTAGATCAAGCTGTTCAAAATCTTTTATATGAATTATAAGAGGATTATCCATAGGTCTCTTCTTAACTTCAAAAATTTTTCTACAAGCAGCAGAGTTAAAGACGTCAGCTCCTAATCCATATACAGTCTCAGTAGGAAATGCCACAAGCCCTCCTCTTCGAATGATCTCAGCTGCCTCTCTTATTAACGTCAGATCTATATTAAAAGGATCTATCTTCCATATTTTTGTATACATCTGTTGCTCCAAAAATTATCTTTATCAATCTGAGGATAAAACTCTTGAAAACAAAATATCTAGACATAGACATAATTTTCAATTTTTCGACTGATCTCATGTATTTATGTCTCATATATTTATTAGGGCAAATAATACTATAATTATCGGAGATTAACATGATCAGAGAATTCTCTAATGTTAAAGATTTGATCGGGTATATAGACAGCAAGCTAATGGATCTTAGGAAAGAGTTTGGAGAAGTGATAAGATATGTGGAGGAACTTAGAAGAAAAGCTGAGGCTCAAAAAAAGATCTCGAGCATATTAACGAAGCTAGGTGCTGAAGCAAGACTTGTCACTCAGGCAGTAGAGATAGATCTGAAGTCTGTTAAAATAGCTTTTAATCCTTCTGCAGAATATGAGCTTAGATACTATGAGAGGTATATAGAAGATCTTAATCAGAAAATTAATAAACTGGCGTCCATGAGAAAAGATCTTGATGCTGTAAGCACAGAGCTTTCTGAGCTTCCTGCTAGAATAATTGTTATGTTAAAAGATGATATTCCAGATCTCATAATACTCAAATTATAATTTTTTTAAAATAACTTCAATGCAATATACTCAGATCTTACGAGTTAAAACTGTAGATATCTTTATAAGACATCTTTATTTAATAACTATGATAGAGTAGAGGAGACTATTAAATGAGAAAATCATTAGAAGATTCGTTGAGAGAGAACTTGAGAAAGATCTTTTTTAACAAGAACAGTTTCGGCAGCAAATTGTATACAGATACTATTCAAATGATCTTTGTGATAAAAAGTTTGGATAGAATGATCTATAACTTTATAAAGATAGGCATCTCAATATTAGTTATAGCATTTGTTATTCGTGGAATTGTTAATGGAACTCTCATACCTTATTCTATAACATATGTTGTTGACGGGCTTAAGAATTCTGAAAAAAGATCATTATTTCTATGGGGATTAACTCTATTTGGAGTCTCAGGTCTATTATTTGCTGTGACAGAGCTTATGCTCATGATATATTTCAAAAAACTTACCAGAGGAATAGTGGTGATGAAACATAATATTATTGAGAAGATTCTGAGAAAAAGAGATGATAGAGAGGATCCAGAGGATCTTGTGGGAAAGATCGCTAATGACGTAGATTTTATTGTCTGGAATGTCAATGGCGTGTTAACAACATTAATGCCTAATCTTTTCACAACAATAACAGCTTTGACAACTGTATATAGTTTTAGTCATTCTATAGGCATCTTCATATCTATCACTATGTTGCCGTACATATTATATGCAGAATATTATAGTAGAAAAGTTGAGGTCTATAGAACTCTAGAGAGAAAAACTTATTCACAGAGCATTGTTTATATAAAGAATCTTGTCTTCGGCGAGAGAGTCAATGGAGATCTTTATAAAACTCTCAGAGAATGGAACAACTCTATAGATCAAGTCTTGTGGCTTGATAGGATCTATTGGTCTCTGAGTTTAGGCACAGCTTTAATATCTATGACAGGAATCTCTCTATTAGCTGAGAGAGAGATCAGTGAGAATTCATTAGGTATTGCCACACTCTCAGGTCTCTTATACGCTTCATTAACAGCTCATTTTGGAATGTTAAACGCTATGTGGGCATTATGTATCCAAGGTCAGACTATTGCTGCTCTGAAGAGAGTAATGAATCATCTTATAACTGTTGAGAATATTAACAACAAAAGATTATGATCCTAGTTTTCTCTTTTCATAGAAAAATCAGATCTACAGAATAAATTTATTGAATAATTTATTTGTTTTTAATTAAATAATTTCTAGGGGATAGCGATTTCTAATGTATCTGTAGTAATTCCAGCCAGAAATGAAGCTAGATTCATCTCAAGAGCGATCAAAGCAGCTAAGAGGCTGAGAGAAGTCAAAGAGGTCATTGTTGTTGATGGAGGAAGTATTGATAAGACCCCTGAGATCGCTAGAAGATTAGGAGCTAAAGTAATTTATCAAAGTATATTAAGATATCCTGGGAAAGGTATTGCTATGAGAGACGGCTTTTATTATTCAACTGGAGAGATCATAACATTTTTCGATGCTGATATAAAAAATATATCGTCAGATTTCATAAAAGGACTCTATCAGCCTATTTTAGATGGAGAAGCTGATTTTGTAAAAGGTTCTTTCGGCAGAAAAGCTGGTAGAGTGACAGAGCTTGTTGCAAAACCTCTCTTAAGAATGTTTTATCCAGAGCTTTCAAAATATTCTCAGCCGCTCAGTGGAGAGATTGCTGGTCTTAGAAAAGCTTTTGAGATCGTCGAATGGGAGCCTGGCTGGGGAGTTGATATAGGAATTCTTATCGATGTATATAGAGCTGGTCTTAGAGTAATTGAGAAAGACCTTGGATTCAAAGATCATGATATGAAGCCTCTGGAGCTTTTGACAGAGATGGCTTATGAAGTTGCTGAGACGATCTTGAGGAGAGCTGTGAGAGATGGCAAAATAACTTCTGAGGAGATGAAGACTTTACTTAAACAGTATTCTGAGATTAGAGAGTGATTATATGAGATATGTGATAGTAGGTTCATCACATTATCTCTATTATATTCTCAAAGCTATTAAAGAGACAGATCCTAAGGGAATAATAACTTTAGTAGAGAGATCCAGCGAAGTGGCTAAGGTTTTGGCCTCAGAATTTGGTGTAGCATCTCATTCAGGGAATCTTCTTGACCCAGGCACCTACGAGAAGATAGATATTAGAAAAACAGATGTTTTTATAGCAGCTTCTGACTCAGATGCTTTAAACATTAGATTGATAGAGCTTATGAAGAAAGTTTTTGGAGTTCCTAAAGTGATTGGAGTAGTAAACAATCCTATGAACTTAAATGAATACAAAAAGTCTGGAGCTGATCATATTATTAATCCATTTTATACTGTCGAGACTTTTATAAAAGCTTCTATAAGTAGCGACAGATGGATCAAGTCTTCAACTCCAGAGCTTTTCGGCATAGATGTTTATATGAACAGATTTGTGAAAGATGTAGTGTTTGGAATAACATTGTCTTTTCTAAAAAATGCTGTAAAAGATCTTGGGAGTGATGTTATGATCATTGTAATAGGAAGAGATGGAAACATAATAAAAGATCCTATGTATGAGCTTATTGAGGGAGACACTGTCATGATAGTCACGCCAAAAGGATTAGGTGAAGAGGCGATCCAGAGGATAGTTAATGCCATAGAAAGACTTAAGATACTTAAGACAGGTGTTGACGCTGGGGTCACAAGATTATAAAGGATCTGTTTTTCTAGACCTTGACTATACATTGACTGAGGAGAGAAGTATCGTTCTGGTAGGAGCGAAATTAGGTCTTGATAGAGAGATCATAAGAATATTAGAATCTGAGAAGCCTGAGTATATAAAATCTGTCGAGATAGCTAGACTATTAAAAGGGCTGAAAATAGATCTTATTAAAAAAATTGTTTATGAAAACACAGTTCTTAAGAAAGGTGTAGATAGATTCATCTCTGAATTAATTAATGAAGGATATAGTATAAACATAGTGACATTAACCTATAAACAGATTGCTGAGATGGTTTTATTAAAAATCTCTGAGGTTTTAGACAAAGATCTTTCGTCAATAAAAATTTACGCGCCTATTCTAGAGACAGATCTTGATAACGTAGTCACAGGAAGACTGGTCTTTGACGTGTCTAATCAAAGACTTAAAACTCCTTTCTGTATAGAATGTAGTCTATGCAAAAGATTTATTGTAAAAAAATTCAGGATGGGCAAAGTCGTGTCGATAGGTGATGCAAGACCGGATGCCTGTATGTTCTTAGAATCCGATAGATCTATAGTTGTCAAATCTCCTTCTAACAGATATATAGTAAGTTTAAACGCTGATCTTGTTATAGAAGATTTTTCTGATCTAGAGTCGATCATGAGATTTATTAAAGAGAAATCATAATTTTTGATGGTGATTTCATGACGACTTTATTATTAAACATCATCAAACTAATGATCTATGAGATCGGGCAGATCATTAGTGAGACTATAACAACATCGATGATCCTTTCGATATTATTTAAAATAATTATCGCTTCTATTATTCTTATAGCGACATATTTAATCGGTAGATATATAAGTCATCTATTAAGCAGATTTTTAACACGAGTTGAAGAAGATCTTAGGAATAGGATCATTGATATAAGTAGATATCTCATTTATGCAGTAGGTATTTTAATAGCTATAGCAATATTATCTCCTGAGCCTTTCACATTCTCGATTCTTATACTTATCGTAGGTCTTGCAGTGATAGTATCATTAAGCGATATATTAAGAAACTGGGGCTCAGAACTTTATATAAGAGCTGTAAAACCTTTTCATATAGGAGACTGGATAGAGATCCTTGGCAAAAATGGTAGAGTTGTCAAGACAGATTCTTTAGGAGTCTTGATAGAGACTATAGATAGAGAGAGAGTTTATGTGCCTAACAGTGTTATAGCGAGAGAGATTGTTGTCAACAGAACTACTCCTTACGGGACAATATTTAGATTAAGAGCGGAGATGAGTTCTGATGTCGACGAGATTTACGCATCAGAGGTTTTAGCTAAAATTCTTGGAGAGATAAGAGGAGAATTAGTTGATGAGCCTAAAATAAGTTATCTAGGAGTTTTCGATGGAAAATCAGTCTTTGAGATCAGACTAGTTCTTCTTAACATAAGAAAGATTGAAGATATAATAGAGTTTCTCAATAAAAGAGTAAGAGAGATATGGCCTAATGCGAGAGTAAGAATTTGATCACAAAGATCTTGATATTAAGAGGATCTAGATATCTCAGAGAATTATTAAGAAATGAGCCTCGCATAGATCTACTGATAATTCTAGGTCCTCTATCAAAAGATCTTTTGATAAACTATGATCTATATGAAGAATTTTTCAAAAAATTTCATGAAAAGATCCTTGTAATTCCATCATCATATGATGACTACACGATCTATAATCTACTGAAGAGAAAATATTATATCGAGATCTGTTGGACGAAAAAACTCATAAGATCTTTAGCTGATGAGACATACATCAAAATATCTAGAGAACAGTATTACGATCAGATCTCTACATATGAAGATGAAGAACATGATTTTATAGAGCTGAGATTTATAGAAAGATCTATGGCAACTGACGAGAGATTTTGGGAGAAGAAAATCTTTGATCCATATAAGATCTTTAGAAAAATGATTGTTTTTCACGGAGTCACAGAGCCTGCGGGCATATATATAGATAATATTATAAGGATCTCATTATCTACAGAACATGAGGTGTTAACAGAGATCATGAGTAAAGAGATTGTGTTAAAAATCTTTAGAGAAGATATTGAAAGAAAAATCATTGTGAAAAAAGAGAGTGGCTCTATATCGTAGAGAGAGCCTGCGAAAGATCTTCTATAAGATCTTCTGTGTCTTCAAGTCCTACAGAAAGTCTTAACAAACCATCTGTTATTCCTAATCTCTTTCTAATCTCCTCAGGTATGTATTTTGAGGCACTTATTATAGGATAAGTGAGGAGAGATTCTGACCCTCCTAGACTTGGCGAAGGTTTTATAATCTTAACTTTTCTCAAGATCTTATCTACTGATGATGCTCCTCCTCTTACTTCAAATGAGACTACCCCTCCATAGATCTTTTGTTTAAACATTTTATCAGCCACTGGTTTATAAGGACTTTCATCAAGTCCTGGATAATAAACCTCTTTCACCGCAGAATGATCTTTGAGAAACTCCGCTATAGCTTTTGCTGAGTTAGACGTTTTCTCAAATCTTATCTTAAGAGTCTTTACTCCTCGAATAGCCATATAAGCTTCAAAAGGCTGCATGATCCCTCCTAAGATCCTTCTCCAATCCCATAAAAGATTAAGATCCTCTTGATTTTTTACGACCACTACTCCGCCTATTATGTCATTGTGTCCCGCAATATATTTGGTCACGCTATGAATCACGATTCTAGCATCATGTTCAATAGGGTTATATAAGATAGGTGTAGCAAAAGTGTTGTCAACTATTAATGAACATCCAAGATCATTACATGTCTTGGCTATCTCAGGAACATCAAATATTCTTAACGTGGGATTTGTGATGGTCTCTATAAAAACTATGTCAGGACCTGATCTTTTGATCTCTTCAATAATATCCTTAGTATCTGGATACACAGATATTTTTTTAACATCAAACTTTTGTTGCAAAAGATCTATTAATTGGATCGTTGTTCCATACATCTCGTAAGGAACAAGAATTTTTGACCCAGACTTTGTTAACGCTATTAATGTTGCTGATATACTACTCATCCCGCTGTTAAATGCAAGAGCATCAAAACCTTTCTCTAGTTTAGCAATAATCTTCTCAAAAGAATATACAGTAGGATTCTCTTCTCTAGAATATTTAAGTTCTGTTCCTCTCCTGCTCTGTCTCGTCGGGATCTTCTGTTCAAATATTGCTGAGAGATATATAGGTGGTATAAAAACTCCATATTCTTCATCAAAATATTCATGTCCATGAACTGATAAAGTCTCTTCTCTCACATGATCACCTCCACGACGGCTCCGAAATTGTTTATCTTAGCTGTGAAATATCTGTTCTCTACTCCTTTCTCAGAAAGATATTTTGAAAGGATCCTTCCAACTCTCTCTGCATCAAAAGAATCTTTTGTTAATGCAAATACTGAAGGACCTGCGCCTGATATGTTAAATCCCAACGCTTCATTCTCCAAAGCGATCTTCTTAAGATCGTAGTAATAAGGTATCATCTTCGATCTATATGGCTCAGCTATATAATCTTTTGATAAAGCCTCTCCCATCATCTTCAGATCTTCTTTATAAATTCCTATGAGTAATTTAGCTATATTTGACATTTGTTTTATCACATCTCTTCTATCTAAATTATTTGGTAGTAAAGATCTTGCGTAAAGAGTCTTATTCTCTGGAACAGGTATCTCAGGGATCAATATTGTGAACCATATATCTTTCTTAATATCTAGTTTAATAAAACGATTCATCTCATGATCTATGAGAACAAATCCTCCTAAATAAGATGCTGAGACGTTATCATAATGAGGTTCTCCAGCAACAATAGACTCTCCATATCCAGCGATAGATATGATCTCTTCATCTGATAGATCTATGCCGTACGTCTTAGAGAGGCCTACCACAGCAGCAACTGAAGATGCTCCAGAGCTTCCTAAGCCTTTTGATATAGGAATTCCTTTAAAAAGTTTGAGATAAAGACTTCCTTCGCATGATTCTTGAAATATAGATGCTATTCTATATACTATATTCTCTTCCTTAGGTATATCAATGCCTTGTACCTCTAGATCTAAATCTGATCCATGAGGGTCATAAGATATCTCTAAGATATCTTTTAGATCAGATATCGCCACGGCAAGAACATCAAAGCCAGGTCCTAAATTAGCTATTGATGCTGGAGCTGAGACTTTTAATCTGATCCTGTTTTTCCTTTTTGAATAAGAACATTTGATATTTAGAAAATCTTTTATCATATTGCTATCTAGAAATCTTCTGATCATTATTAGACACCTCTTTAGACAAAAATTGTGAGAGAGATTATAAATCTTATTAAATTAATATTTAAAGATGATACAAATGAGTAGACATATTAATTATAAAGAAGAATTTTGGGAGAAATGGCTATCTGGCGACGAGATGTCTAGAGAGAGCATGATCAGAGATCTTATATTGAGAAGTTTGCATGGAAGATCTTTTGACATAGATCTTATTACATATCTTTTTAATACTTATCTAGAGGATCTTGCGGAGTATATATTAATTAAAATATGTAAGAAAGATTCAGAAAAAGATGTTAATAAAGATCTTGGGTAGAGAGATTGTTTAGAGAGTTGATCAATTTTATATATGGATATGTCTATGGTCTAAGTCTTGCAATGCCTCCTGGCCCTATGAATGCTTTGATAGCAGACAGATCTTTATATTCCTTCAGGGCAGGCTTTCTCACAGGCTTAGGAGCGTTAAGTGCAGATGTCATTTTCATGATCCTTACGATATTTTTCTATGAATTGATGAAGAATTCTGCGGCGACTCCTCTCATATTTTTTATTGGAGGAGGATATATGATGTTTTTAGTGATAGAAATGATCAGAGGTTGGCACAATGATATCAATATAGATCCTGAGAAGAGACGAAGCTCAAGTAATCTTGTGAAGACATATTTAACTTCTCTTCTTCTCGGAATAACAAATCCTTATCAGATACTTTGGTGGGCAACAGCAGGTCTCTCTCTGATAGCTATATTAGGATTAAGTGTTGTGATAGGATTGTTAACAGCTATTCTCACATGGATCATAATATTTCCTCTCATGATCAGAGCAGGATATAGAGTGAATAAGAGAACCACCATATATGTTATAAAGATCTTTTCTATAATAGTTCTTATAACATTTTCACTACTTCTCTTATACAATGGATTTAAAGAAATTATAAATCTAATAACATCATAATAATGAGAGCATTTTTAGAGTTTGAGATTGCTAGCTTATAAAATTATACATAGTGATCAAAAAACAAATACTTGATATTTATATATTCGTATTTTTTAAATGATATTTGAAGGTGAAATTTTGGGTGAAGAAATAGTTTTTGTTAGAAGAGCCTCAGGATTAGTAAGAGAATTAGGATGGTTTGACATAGCTATATGGGCTTTGGCAACGCCTGCGGCATCTGGAATGACTTATTACGCAGTAAAGATCCTTGGAGATCCAAGCGCATACGGAGGCAATATTGCGCTGGCATTCTTTATAGCAGGCTTAATGTTTCTTCCTCTTGTAATAGGTTTTGCATTGATAGTAGCCTCTTACCCCAGGTCTGGAAGTTTATATGTATTTGTCTCCAGAACTCTTCATCCTGTGTTAGGCTTTTTGCCATTCTGGTATTTCATAATAGGCGGCGGAGCCGCCATCGCCTCAGGATTTCTATTGTTCATCGGTATCAAAGCTCTCAGCGGTCCTCTGGTTGTTGCAGGTCTTTCAACAGGAAATAAAGGATTTATTGATATGGCATCTGCATTAACAGATCCTATGAATCAGCTTTATATAGCTTTGATCCTGATCATAGTGATCTGGGCTATAAATTATACTGGCATGAAAGTGATCAAATGGGTCATGAGGATCCTAACAATAATACCATTGGCAGTCACAGTAATAGTTCTCATAGCTCTCTTAACGCTGGGAGCAGGCGGCGGGGTTGCCAGTTTCGATAACATATATGGAGCAGGAGTCTCACAAAAGATCATGGAGACAGCATTGAATGAGACTGTGGCTAAATCCGCCGGAATATCACCTCTCACGCCAAATGATCTTTTGACAGGAACTTATGGAATGCTTCTATGGACTTTATGGGCTTGGACAGGTCTTGAGATAGTAACTTTTGTAGGTAGCGAAGTAAAAGATCCTTCGAGAAGCTATTTAAGAGGCTATGCAATAGGATTTATTCTTGTAATGATCCTTTATCTAGCTAACGCATTGATCATGCCGTGGATATTTAATTATGATTTTCTAGCATCATACTCATATCTGAAGTATGAACATGAGGATGTTCTAAAGAGCATATTAGGAGGAAAGCCTGCTCCAGACGCCTCAGTACCCTTCTTTGCCTCGTTAGCATTTCCAAATCCTGTGATCGCTGTGACGATAGGATTAGCCTACTTCCTGTGGTATTTTAATACTGTGATCCCTATATGGGTCGGCGGAGTGAGAGGCTTCTTCTCAATGGCTTTTGACAGAATACTTCCTGAGAAGCTTTCAGAGGTGTCTCCAAGATTTGCAGCACCTACATGGGCTAATCATGTAACAGCTATATTAGCTGCTTTCGGAGCTTTAATGACTTTATTAGAGAACATGGGCTTTTCAGCAGCAGAAGCGTTGATATCTTTCTTAGATTTCAGCGTCTTTCTATTTGTATGGCCGACTGGACTTGCATTAATGCTGGCCCCGTGGTGGAGACCTGATCTTTTTGAGAGAATGGTGTTTCCATCAAAATTGTTAGCATCAATAGTAGGGGCAATAATATTCGGTCTGGGATGGTTCTTCATGATACTGACATCATATACAGATCCTATGATTGTATTGATCAATATTATAGTAGGCGTACTAGGATTATCGATATTCACCTATATGTCTGCTAGAAACAGAGCCAGAGGCATAGATCCTTCGAAAATATATTCTCAGATACCTCCAGCATAAATAGGGGAAGTAGAGAAATGATAAAAATTTTTTTCTCAGTAGATGTCCACGGATCAACACTTGTATGGAGGAAATGGCTCAAGGCCGTGGAGATATATAATGTTAACACATTGATTTTAGCCGGAGATCTCACGGGCAAAGTTCTTGTGCCAATAATAAAAAGAAGAGAAGGATTTTATACAGCAAGATATTTCGGCAGAGTATGGGAGCTTAAAGGCGAAGATGAGGTTAGAAGATTTGAAGAGAGATTAGAAGGTGCAGGAGCTTATTTCATTCGTGTAGATGAGAAGGAGCTGGAGGAGCTTAAGAATTCTCCTGATAAAGTCAATAGATTGATTATTGAGAAAATGATTGAGAGAATAAGATCTTGGATGAACATGTTGGTTGAAAAGATAGATACTAGAAAGATAAACACTATAGTGATGCCGGGCAATGATGATGAGTATGTCATTGATGATGTGATCAGAGAATATGAAGATAGAGGCGTGATCTATCCTATTGATAAGGTGGTATCTATAGAGAATATAGAGATAATATCTTCACCATATGTGAATCCTACTCCTTGGAATACTCCTCGAGAGATGAAAGAGAATGATCTTGAGAAATATCTTGAGAGACAGATCTCTAGGCTGAAAGATCCTTCTAAATCAATATTCAACTTTCATGCTCCACCATATAATACTCATCTAGATCTTGCCCCTAAATTGACAAAAGATCTTAAGCCTGTGGTTATCGCTGGCGCAGTACAATATGAGCATGTGGGCAGTAAAGCTGTGAGAAAAGTTATTGAGAAATATCAGCCTATAATAGGATTACATGGCCACATTCATGAGTCAGGCGGCATGGATAAGATTGGTAAAACAATTGTTGTCAACCCGGGAAGCGAGTATAGTGAGGGAGTTTTAAAAGGATATGTGATTGAAATAGATCAAGGCAGGTTAATTAATTATTGGAAAGTTGAAGGTTGAGAAAATGAGTGGTCTAGGAAAGAAAGTCTCGTTAAGCCCTGAAGAGTTTATAAATATAGTGAGAGAGATAATAGAGAGAGCTCAGAAGAGAAATATTATTTTAAGAGTTATGGGAGCTGTCGCAATATATATTCATTCTCTAGATAAGAGAGAGAGTTTGAGAATATATGATGTAATGAAGAGATTTAAAGATGAAGAGAATTTATTCACAGATCTTGATTTAATCGGATATAGCAGACAGAGAAAAGAGATCATAGATTATTTTGAGAAAGAACTTAAATATAAATATGATCCTTACGTTAAAGCATTATTTGGTGCAAGAAGACTAGTGTATTATCATCCTAACGATTATTTTCATATAGACATATTTTTTGACAAACTTGAGTTTAGTCATGATATCTTCTTTGGAGACCGACCTGGGAGAGGAAGATTAGAGCTGGACTTTCCAACAATATCACTTGCAGATCTTGTCTTAGAGAAGCTTCAGATTCATGAGATTAATAGAAAAGATCTTATAGATCTTTCTGTTCTCTTTCACGGTCATGAGCTGTGCTCAGAGATAGGCAGAGTAGATAGAGATTGTATAGATGACGAATATATATCTGATGTTCTCTCAAAAGACTGGGGCTTCTGGTATGATGCAACAACTAATCTTAACAAACTTAGATATATAGTTGTCGCAGAGCTTTCTCAGAAGATGCCTGAGTATGTCGATAAAATTCTTAAAAAAATAGATCTTTTGAATAAAAAAATTGATGAGAAGCCTAAAAGCAAAGAATGGATAAAAAGATCTAAGATAGGAACCTCTAAACCTTGGTATAGAGAAGTCGAAGAGATCGAGAGATAAATTGTTTAAAAAGATTCTTTTTTAACTTTTCATAGAGCTTTATATGTCATGTATATATCTAATCATTGGGATAGGTAATTGTCTCGGGTGTTAAAATGACTCTTCCGCTTGAAGATGTTCTGAGACTGATCATATCTAATCATAAGAGAACTGGAAATCCTGTCGGCATAGATATGAAAAGATGTGTGGAGTGGGCTGAGAACATTTCTATGCCAAGAAGTGGTGAGAAGATTCTTTATACATCATGTATGTATCAGATGGCTCCTTATATAAAGAGGCTGGTCGAACAATTAGCTAAAACTGAGAGACACGGTCTCTCTGGAGTGGCTCTCAAACTTGGTGGAGTACTTTCTAGAGTGATAGATGTCACAAGTATAATGGGGGTCTCAGAAAATGAGAGAAAAAGATCTTCAGAGATCTTAATGAATATAGTTAAAATATTGTTGAAATATGATGCAAATATTGCTTATCTATATGAGGAGGAGCCTTACAGCGGCGCGTTATTATATGAGCTAGGTCTCGAAGAATATTTCATAAATCATGCGAAAAAAGTTGTAGAGATCTTTAGAAAACATGGTGTGAAAAAGATCATTACAATAGATCCTCATACACATCATGTTTTGAAAGATGTATATCCTAAATATGTTGACAATTTTAATTTTGAAGTTACACATTACATAGAGATCCTTAGTGAGAGGACAGATCTTTTGACAGAAATACGAGTCTCAGATGAATATGTGATCCATGATCCATGTCTATTAGCTAGATATTTAAATATAATTGATCAGCCTAGAAAAGTTTTAGAGAAAATCGGGATCAAGATCCGCGAGCCTTCTCGAAGTCGTGAGAGAACGAGATGTTGTGGAGGACCTATAGAGTCTATATCTCCATCTCTCTCAGGATCTATGGCTAAAATTAGATTAGAAGAGCTGTCTAGATATTCTAGAAAGATCCTTGTCATGTGTCCTATATGTTTTATATCTTTATCGAGATATGCCGATGAATATAATGTTGAGATAAAAGATCTGGCTGAACTTTTGAGATGATTTTTATGAAAGAGGTCATTGAGAAGATCAATAGAATACTCAGTGATGAAGATGTTAGAAAACAGATTAATAGAATAGTTCAAAGCTCCTCTGAGAAGATATGGATCCTTTTAAATGAATATCCTCATATAAAGAGATATGCTGATGAGATTGTTAAAATAAAAGATTATTCTATATCTCATCTAGAGGATCTTATTAAGACTGCCATGAGAAATATTGAGAAAAATGGTTCTAAAGCTTATTTTGCTAGAGACGCTGAAGAAGCTAGAAAAATAATCTCTGATATAATAGGCTCAGACAAAGTCGTGATCAAGGCTAAGAGCATGGCTACTGAAGAGATCAAGCTGAACGAGTATTTAAGAAGACTTGGTAAAGAGGTTTGGGAGACAGATCTTGGTATGTTTCTTATTCAGGTTCTAGAGGAAGAACCTTCTCATCCTGTTGCGCCGGCGATCCATATCACTAGAAAAGAGATTGCTAAAGGTCTCAGAAAAATTGGTATAAAGATCTCTGAGACGTCATCAGCTGAAGAGATTGCTTGGAGCGTCAGAGAGTTTCTTAGAAAAAAGATTTTCTCTGCAGACGTAGGGATCTCAGGAGCAAACGCTCTTGCTGCTGACACAGGATCTATAGTTTTAGTAGAGAATGAGAGCAACATAAGATTAGTTACCTCGATACCTAAAAAACATATAGCTTTAGTGCCTATAGACAAGATTGTTCCTACTCTTGAGGACGCCATAAAAGTCGCCATAGTGCAGGCGACATATGATGGTCTCTATCCTCCCACTTATATAAACATTATAACAGGCCCCAGCTCTACAGCTGATATAGAACATGTGAGGGTATACGGAGCACAAGGGCCTAGAGAACTTCATATAATTCTTTTAGACAATGGAAGATTAAGAGCTTCTAGAGATCCTGTGTTCTCACAGATGTTGAGATGTGTGAGATGTGGCAGATGTCTATTTGAGTGTCCAGTGTATGAGACTATAGGCCCTGGATATGGATATGAAGGATTTAACGGTCCTATGGGAGTTGTGTGGCTTTATATTCTTGGGCATAGAGATGCTGCAGGATATCTAAGCATGTTATGTGCACAAGCGGGAAACTGTGGCATGGCATGTCCAGTAAAGATCGATCTTCCTAAACTAATTCTCGAGATAAAAAAAGAATATGTTAGAAAAATTGTTGGAGAGAAAGAGTTCAGTCAATAATCTTTTTATGAATAAATCTTCTCATAGCAACAACGATCCCTGGAACATCAACTTTAGCAGGACATGAGAGAACACATGCTGAACATAATACACATGTGTATATATACTCAAGACTTTTTTCACTAAAAATGTCTTTCTCTATAAAAATCTTGGCAACTCTAACTCTCCCCCTGGGACCGTAGCCTCTGTCATTTTTTATATTAAGAGTAGGACAATCGTATTCACAGAAGCCGCAGAAGACACATTTAGACACTTCTCTTCTTATGAAATCCAAAGGATCATCTTTCAATAGGGATCACTCTACCAGGATTTAGAATATTCTTTGGATCAAATGTTTTCTTAATCTCTCTCATAAGATCTATAGATGCCTCAGAGCCTCTGTATCTAAACTCCTCGATCAAAAGATCTATTTTCATAGTGCCTATGCCATGTTCAGCACTCACGCTTCCTCCTAACTCGACAGCTTTTAAAGCTATCTCTCTCCCGATTTTCATCACAAGATCTCTATCCCTTGGATCATCAAGATCTCCCTCAAGCTTCGGATGAAGATTTCCATCACCTAAATGACCTCCCACCTCAATATCTCTCTCATATTTTCTTCTCAAGGTCTCGACGAACTCTACATACTCAGGGATCTTTGTTATTGGAACTACTATATCCTCAGTTATTATATACTTCATTTTTCTAGTTTTCAAAGCTGATGGATACATTGATTTTCTAAGAAAATATATCTTCTCAAAATCAGGATCTCTGTTTGAGGCTATCACATAGCTTTTGATATTGTTTCTAGCCAAGATACTCTCGATCTCTTTAGAAAATTTGTCTACAAGAGAGAGATCCTCAATCTCTATATCTGTTATTATCGCATGACCATCACCAAACCATATTCCAGTCGTCTCACGGATCTTTTCTACCAATCTGTTTGACAGATACTCTGCTATCAACGGCACACCAAATCTCTCTCTTATATCTAGAAAAGTTTTGAAGCCCTCGATAAATCTCTCTGAGTAGAATAATGTTCTGAGAATATGATGAGGCTTTGGCCAGAGCTTTAATATCGCCGAATATATCACTCCTAAGGTTCCTTCAGATCCTACTAATAGTCTGGTCAGATCATATCCTTGTCTACATTTGACAGTTCTACAGCCTACTCTATGGATTCTTCCTAATCCATCTACAAACTCCAGGCCTAGAACCCATTCTCTCATAGTCCCGTATCTAGCTCCTCTCAATCCTCCTGCTCCACTAGCCACAGCTCCTCCCACAGTTGCGGCTCTTGATGACGCAGGATCAACTGGGAAGAATAGTCCTGTATCATTGTTATCTAGATAATCATTAAGCTCATCAATTCTCACGCCAGCCTCAGTCTTTATATATCGATCTGTTTTTGAGAACTCTAATATTCTTCTCATAGATCCTGTGAACATTATAATGCCGTATTTTAAAGTCTCCAGCTGATTAAGAGCTGAGAGACTTATAACAGAAGATCCAAGGGCGAGACTTGTTGAAGCTCCCTGAGGTATTATAGGCACATTCTCTCTGGAAGCTAATTTAACCACTTCGGTAATCTCCTCAATATTAGAAGGCATTACAACAACAAATTTCTTCGAAAGATCCTCTGGGATCATTGGAAAAGACACAGGATCAGAGGCATATAGACTTAAAGTGACAGGATCTGTAGATACCTTATCTTCGCCAAGGATCTTCACAAGTCTTCTCTGTATCTCGTTGATATTCATATTCATCCATTTTATAGAACTATTTTAATTAAAATATATATATATACAAATCTATTCAACTCAGCTTATAAGCGTCTCATAAATTAATATCTAGTGACGAGTGGTGGATGAGGATGAGCAGACCAATACATGTAAGATTTACAACACCTCCTGAGATAGCTGAGAAAGCTTATGAGCTGGTTAATAAAGCCAGAACCACCGGTGGAAAGATTAAGAAAGGAGTTAATGAGACTACAAAAGCTGTTGAGAGAGGAGAGGCTAAGTTTGTTGTGATAGCTGAAGATGTGAATCCTCCTGAGGTAGTTTTGCATCTTCCATATCTATGTGAAGAGAAGAAGGTTCCTTATCTATATGTTCCTAGCAAAGCAAGACTGGGACAGGCGGCTGGGATACAGGTAGCCGCCTCCTCAGTGGCCGTAATAGATCCTGGTGCAGCAAAAGATCTTTTGAATGAGCTTGTTAAAACATATAACGAGCTTAGAACAAAAGGTTGATAAAAAAATTCATCTAATTATTTTTTCCTTTTATATCTCTCATCATAATCTATATTGGGCTGATAAACATTTTAAAGGCTGTTCTGAAAAATCTATTATATACACAGGCAATGGTCGTCATATATTCCATAGTGTTGACTTTGTTCCCAGGTCTTTTCTTCGTAGTAATTCTTTTGATCATGTTTACTTTCTTAGGATACTCGATATTCACAAGCTATAGAAGAATTAGAGCGAGCAGATCAGGCGAAGACGTTGATTATATAAAAAGTGGGAGAGTCATTGTTAAGGCGAATCCTTCGAAAATAATTGATTTTATCAATAAAGATGAGAAGCTTATTGATGACATGAAGCCTCAGATGAAGATGATGTCAGTATCATTAATCAATCTTCCTATAGTCTTCGGAATATACTATCTATATCTAGGGTATGTCATACATTATTTCGCTTTGAATGGAACAACATATTTATTCATAGGCTATCTGATATTATTTGAGATCCTTTTCTTACTCCCTTGGATACTTAATAGAGTGATAATGTCTGGTAGAGAGATCGAGATTATTCAGCTGTTGAGAGATTACATGGTCACAACAAAAGGCGTCTTGGCATCAGGATTTCTATTAAAATTTCCGTTTAACACCTCAGACTACAAGATCATATGTAATAAAAAGAGAAGGTTTATAGATATAAAGACTAAGCCACAGATCCAGGCTTTAACAAATATGAGAAGTGTTACTGTATATAGAATGTATATGTCTGAACAAGATCTTCAGCGAGTGATTGAGATCATGAGTAAGACGAATAATATCTCTCTTCAATGTGAATAGGTGATTTTTTGAAAGACGATCTTTTTGAGAAAAAGAGGAAGTCCGAGAAAAGATATTTTGACACAGATCTTCTCGAGACTGTTGAGGAGGTTTTTGATAGACAGACAATACTCACTTTATTTGATCTTATGAGAAGCAGATGTATAAAAGAGATTAAAGGCGTGATCTCTACTGGGAAAGAGGCCAGAGTATACTGGGGAACTGATTATGAGGATAGAGAGATCGCTATTAAGATATATTATACTTTAACAGCTGAGTTCAGAAGATCTATATGGAAATATCTTTCTGGAGATCCTAGATATGAGGATCTGAGAGGACTTGATAGAAGAAGACTGATCTATGTGTGGGCCGGTAAAGAATATAGCAATCTTAAGAGAATGATTAAGGCAGGCGTCAGAGTTCCAGAGCCTTATTGTAGAAAAAATAATATTCTTGTGATGCAGTTTCTAGGAGAAAATGGTGAGAGATATCCATTGTTAAAAGAGGCTTATGAAAATAATATGTTGACAAAAAAAGATCTTGAGTTTATATATCAAGATGTTCTTAATCAGATTATTATAATGATTGAGAAAGCCAGACTTATTCATGCAGATCTTAGCGAATATAATATTATGGTCAAAGGATCCACGCCTTATATAATTGATGTTTCTCAGGCTGTGTCAATAGATCATGTTAATGCAATAGATTTTCTGAGACATGATCTTGATACTATAAACAGATTTTTTGCTGAAGCAGGGGTCGACATAGAATATTTTAAAGATCTTTATAATAAAATATTTGAGGTATTTAATGAGTATTCTATAAAGAGAGTTTAGAAAGATCTTAGTAAACCTATGATTGATAATGTAAGTACCGTTGCAACAAATAATGTAAATAATATGAACTTAAGATCTTTATGATATATAAACCATATTAATGATGCTATGACACGTGTATATGGTATCAGAATAATTATTATCAGGCCTATAGATAGCATCTTCATGATAACATCATCTTGATATCTGAGGCTCATTACCCATGTTGAAAGATCTTTGAATCTAATTGTTTTAGAAAGATCTATTTCTATGCCATGGAAATATATGTAAGCTCCTAAGCCTATTGATAACATTATTAATCCTATGAAAACTCCTATTACAAGAATAAAACCTAGCAGAGCCTCTAGATCCATAGCTGAGACACTCCCTTATAGATCATCTGAATAATAAGATATACTGTTATTATCATTGATAATATTCTCACAGTTCTGCCTCTTATGATCGGAAGTATTTTCGAGCCTATTATGCTGCCTACTGCGGTGCCAAGCGTCATTGAGGCTGCCAAGACAGGATCTACATATCCAGAGGATATATATACTGAGGCTGCTGCAAGACCTGTCATTCCTATTATAAAATTAGATGTTGTTGTGGCAACCTTCGGAGGAAGCCCCATGATACCTTCTTGAATAGCTGTTTTAAATGCTCCGGCACCTATACCTAAAGATCCTGCGGCAACTCCTGCGATCATCATCATCGGACCTCCTATATGAGCTCTTCTCACTATATAACTTATATATATTTTATCTCCAGGATCATAATATTCGCCTCTGATATTAAGCCATCTAGAGAATCTATCGATCTTTCTGTCTCTCGAAACATCATTTAAAGATCCTTTTTCTCTCGATAAAAACAACACCAAGATCAGAAAAGATGCGAAGAAGAAGTATAAGACCACGGCTGGGAGCATCAATGTCAGATAAGCTCCTACGATGCCTCCAGTTATTGTGAAAATCTCCATATACATGGCGGCTTTGATATTAGTTATTCTATCTCTAACATATGCAGCGGAAGATCCTGCTGATGTTGCTATTATAGATATCACTGCATTAGCTATAGAATGTTTGAGGGGCAGACCTAGAGCTACTAATATAGGCGTCATGATAGATGCTCCGCCGAGACCTGTTAGACTTCCTAAAACTCCTGAGAATAATGCGACAATCAAAACAGAAAATATATTTATTAGATCCAAAAATCTTCATCTCGGTCTATGGATATTCTAGAGGTCTCTTAGGAAGCATAACATCTCTCTGACGTTGATAACGACCTTCATATGGTCTCTCAATAGGTGTCGTAGTCTTCATAAGGATCAGATGAAGAAATCTTGTCCCAGCTTTTAATTTCACAGGAAATGATGATGAATGTACCTCTATAGTAAGCTGACCCTCAAAGCCTCCGTCAACAACTGTGGGAGGTATCAAGAGACCGAGTCTCGCCAGAGTAGATCTGAGCTCTACTATTCCCACAAGCTCAGGCGGAAGAGCTATATACTCTAGAGTATGTAAAAGATATTTTCTGCCTGGCATAAGAACATATTCATTAGCCTTCTCACATCTATAGAATTTCTCAGGGTCCCACTCGATGTATGGATCTAATATCTCATCAGTAGATCTTAACTCGCAATATTGTTCTCCAAGCCTAAGATCTAGACCGTTCTCTCTTATGATCAATGGGTCGAGAGGTTCTATTTTTAATCTTTTAGATGATAGATATGCTTTCAAATCAAAATCTGACAAGATCATTTCTAGTCCTCATTTAGAAAAATGTGTCTTAGACATTAAATAGTTTAATATGAAAAAGACTCAGATCTTTTTATAGATCAGACAATTATCTCTCTGAGGATCTTTTGTAGAGATTATTTTTCCATCTCTCATCTCATATATTAGATTTGTACAGTTGGCCACCTCAGGATCATGAGTGACGATAATTATGGTGTGACCAAGCTTGTTAAGATCAAGAAATGTTGAGATCACAGTTTTTGCAGATGCTCTATCAAGATTGCCAGTGGGCTCGTCAGCTAATATGATCTCTGGTCTTCCAACTATTGCTCTTGCAATAGCAACTCTCTGTTGTTGTCCGCCGCTCAGCTGTGTAGGCTTCTTATACAGCCACGATATATCTCCAGAGACCTTCTCTAAAGCCTCGATAATCATTTTACGTCTCAAATCTCTAGGAACACCCCTAGGGATCAGTGGAAGCTCTATATTCTCATAAACTGTCAATCTATTGATTAGATTGAAAAATTGAAATACAAAACCTATCTTCTGATTTCTTATATAAGCAATCTCTTTATCACTAAGCTCAGAGACATCTTTACCATCGAGAAATATCTTCCCAGAACTGGGTCTGTCAAGAAGTCCTATGATGTTTAGAAGAGAAGTTTTTCCAGAGCCTGAAGGACCCATCAAAGCTATAATATCACCTCTATAGATCATAAGATCTATATTATCTAATGCTTTGAAATTTATCTGTCCAAGTCTATAGATTTTTGTTATCTTCTCTAGTCTTACTATCTCTTGCAAACTCTATCAAATATCAAAAGGCTTTATATGATAATAACTTTTATCTTTTTAGACATATATTAAATCTTCGATCTTTGTATTATATTACATTTTAACGTTTTTAATATAACAATTGAAAAATAAATATATAAGGTTTTTTATTTAAATATATTTATGAAAGAGGTGTCTAATTTTAACAAAGATCTAGTGGATAAGTCTAGAAGAGATTTTATTAAAACATCTATAGCAATAGGGGTCACGACAAGTCTCATAGGATCAATAGTTTTGTCTAGAGAGAGATTATTTGAAAAATCTGTTCAGAAAGAAATAATGTTGCAGCCATTTGGCAAGGCTAAAGAGTTCTACGGGATATGTGGTGCCTGTGGAGCTGGTTGTGGGATAAAGATAGGCGTGGATGAAAGCGGGAGACCTATTTATATAACTGCGAACCCTAATCATCCTCAAAGAGGTATATGTGGCAGAGGCGTGGCAGGTCTCTGGCTCTGGAATCATCCTTTGAGAATTAAGAAGCCTATGAAGAGAGCAGGCTCTAGAGGAGAAGGCAGGTTCGTCGAGATCGACTGGAGTCAGGCTCTTGACGAGGTTGCTTCTAAGCTGAAAGAGATCATAAGTAGATATGGGGCGAGATCTGTTGTTATAACTAGACATGATATAAGATGGAATCCTCTGTTCGGATATCTTCTGGGAACTCCTAATTTTGATATAGGACACGAGTCTACATGTCATGATGCTGGCACAGCCGCTAGAAAATGGGTTTTAGGTGCTGGAGGACCTCCAACTGTAGATCCTGATTATGAAAATGCTAGATATCTATTGTTTATAGGAAGAACTCCTGCGACAGCCTCTATGGGAGCTCTCAACAGAACTATGAAAAGCAGAGAGCTTGGGTCTAAGATCGTTGTTGTAGACCCTAGAATGCCTGAGATAGCATATGCAAATGTAGAGTGGATACCTATAATACCTGGGACAGACGCAGCCTTCTTATTATCAATGATACATGTGATAATATCTGAGAAGCTATATGATGAGTTTTTCGTCAAGAATTATACTAATGCGCCATTTCTGATCAAGCCTGATAAAAAACTTCTCACTGAGGCAGACATTAAGGATGGTGGAGATCCTAATGCATACATAGTTTATGATAAAAATACTGGCTCTCTCAAGAAATATAACGAGAAAGGTGTAGACCCAGATCTTATGTACAGCGGCGAGATCGTCTTGAAAGACGGATCTAAAATTCAGGTGAAGACAGCATTTCTGTTATTAGCAGAGAGAGCATCTAAATATGCTCCTTCTGAGGCTGAGAAGATCACTGGAATATCTGCTGAGACTATAACAAGAATAGCCAGAGAATTTGCGTTGGCGAAAGGAGTTGCTGATGACACGTGGTATGCTGCTAAAAACGGCGTAGAGACTGATGTTGTCAGCCTAATATTAATTTTGAATGCATTGGTAGGAAATATTGATAAGAGAGGAGGTCTATGTTTTGCTGAGTCTCCTAAGTTTCCTGAGGTATGTTGGGTTCAGGAAGGATATGTATATACTATTCTAGGTACAAAATTTGATTCAGAGGCTCTTAAAGAGAAGAGAATTGACAAAGTCTATTATCCTGAGACTGTCTCAACATTTGACGCCGTGTTAGACGCCATATTAACTGAGAAACCTTATCCTGTCAAGGCATTAATAGTATTAGGAACATCTATATTTACTCGAGATGTTAATATTGAGAAGATTAAGAAGGCTCTTGAGAAGCTTGATCTTATAGTCTTTATGGATTTCATGCCTCAGGACATCATTGATTATGCTGATTATGTTCTTCCAACGAGAATATATTTAGAGAAGGAGGAGCTTAAAGCCGTCACATGGACTCTTCATGCAGCAGTCGAGATGTCCACAGGTCATGTAGAGCCTCCTCCAGGTGTTGATGCAAGAGATGAGCTATGGATCTTTATGGAGATACTTAGAAGAATTTATCCTGATAGAGCAGCCTTGATAGGTTATACAGAGGAGTATGCTGATTACACAAGATTCCATGAGTTTGAAGAGATGATAAAAGATAAGCTGATTGAGGCTCTAGCTAAAAACTGGAATATGTCTCCGGATGATATAAAGAGAGAGCTTATGAACAAAGGTTTTATAATGTTAAAAAGAAAGTCTTATGAGACCAGACCTTATAAAACTCCTCTTGCAACTCCTAGCGGCAGAGTCGAGATATATAGGCTATCAGTTCTCAAATATAATCTAGATCCTCTCCCAGATTACTATCCGCCTCCAGCATATACTCTTCCAAAGGCTTCTAACGAGTTTTATCTTGTAAATGGCAAAGGTCCTCTAGTGTCTGCTCACGTGGCGTTTGCTTATCCCATGAGATATGTGGCCGACAGATCTGTCTGGATGAATCCTGAGGATGCAGAGAGACTAGGCGTTAGAGATGGAGATCTTATAGAGCTCGAAGGGATCGACACTGGTTATAAAGCTGTTGCTAGAGTTAAAGTGACTAATAAAGTCAGAAAAGGAGTTTTATTCACATACTCTTACATGGGAGGCAGATTCTCAAAGCTGATAACAGGATCATACGGCTTCGTCAGAGAGGGCGTGAATCCTAATATGTTTGCAAAAGGATATATATCTCCTATAGTAGGTGCGGCTGCCACAAATTCTTCTGTTAGGGTGAGAAAATTATGACAAGATATGCTCATCTCTGGGATGCAAGTAGATGTGTAGGATGTGGAGCATGTATAGTGGCATGTGTATCAGCTAATCATCATGATCTTATGAATAGTGATAACAAAAGCTGGGGATGGGTGGCCTCTAACATTAGAAGAATAGAAGTAGAGAGCTTCAGACCTAGAATACTCCTGCTACA